>NZ_JACVOL010000001.1:0-396155 GCF_018882415.1 Polynucleobacter sp. 86C-FISCH
GAGAACTGAATTGAGTTGATAACCTTGCTTAGCAACAGCGCTATAGGTGTTGAGAATATCGACTAGGGGTGGAGGTGTAGTACCGGGACTGCTTGGGGTGCTGGTGATATTGCGGTACATGAAGGCGTGATACTGGCCAGAAGCGTTGTCAGCATAACCGACAATCACAGAGCCATCGCCAGAAACTCCCATGGCGATAGAGGAAGTCCCACCGGTAAATGTTCCTAAACTGACCATGCCACCAGTCGCAGTGTATTTGAAGGCTTTATAGCTACCGGTTGAGTCATCTGAGTAACCTACAATCACCGAGCCATCAGCGGATGCCGCCCTAGCCTGCGAATTAGCTCCTCCAGCCAATGTTCCTAAGCTCACCATGCCACCACTATCGGTGTATTTAAAAGCCTTTTGATTATTTGCTAAATCAGTCGACCCCCCAACAATGACTGAGCCATTAGCCGATACCCCCATTGCAGTTGAGAAACCACCCCCCAATGTTCCTAGGCTCATCATGCCGCCACTGGCGGTGTATTTAAAAGCTTTATAATAGAACGTACTATCAGTACTAGCAACCGACAATTACCGAGCCGTCCGCTGAAACCGCATTTGCTTCCGAGGACGATCCTCCGGCTAATGTTCCTAGGCTCATCATGCCGCTACTAGCGGTGTATTTAAAAGCTTTTGTGGACAGCCCATCTGACGACGACCCCACAATCACAGACCCATCTGCTGATGCAGCATAGGCAGCTGAATAGTTGCCCCCCAATGTTCCTAAGCTCACCATGCCGCCACTGGTGGTGTATTTAAAAGCACTTGTATTCCAAGAGCTGTCTGTTATAGCACCTACAATAACCGATCCATCAGCCGATACACCTCTAGCTGTTGAGGAGTTGCCCCCCAGAGTACCTAAACTAACCATGCCGCCACTGGTGGTGTATTTATATGCGCTCATAACATTGCTTGAGTCTTGCGCGTCACCCACAATTACTAACCCATCAGCTGATACTCCGTAAGCAAGGGAAAATGTTCCACCCAGCGTACCCAAATCTGTCATTGTTGCTTGAGCATTGACATAGCCTGCATGCATCAGTGCACAGGTTAAAGCAGTCAATATCAGGGGTGACTTAACTCTCTTACCCTTAATTGAAGCCAATATATTTGTGCTGGCGCACCTTGTAAGGTTGTATGACCAAACCATGATGGGACCCACAGAATTCCGGGCGCTACAAAGATCAATTACCCCTGATGAGGGGGCGTTACGACGGCGCATGAGTTAACCTCTATATGTTGATTTGTTAGAGTTGTCTAATTTCCATTGGAGTTTACCCTACACAAAGCGAAGAAAATGCCATTTGGTAGAACGATAAGTTCTAAAAATGCAGAAGCACTGAACATGGCAACCATCCCTTGCCCAACACCCCATCTAAACATACCTTATTTAATGAGTGGGTAATTAAATAGATCGTGGAAAACTTAGAGCAATTTACTTATAGCACCCCAAAAATTGAACCCTTTTAGACATCGATGGGAGTCAATATATTGCCAAAATCACTAGAAAAAGCTTTCATCAACACACCCCTTTGCAGATTCACCCCATTCCATTTGACCTTTCCCATCTCAAGATATCTGAAATGTACAACTTTCCCTTGATGGATTTTAGGATCCGTCTCAAGCTTGCTGAAGATTGATCTACTAATTTCAAATCTTTCCATCAGCTGCGTTCTGGTTAATCTCTTGCCAGACTGCTGCGCAAGATAGATCACTGCGTTATTGAGCTCATCTAACTTACGCAAGAATTGAGCTTCAAATTCTAATTTGGAGGCACCTAGATTCATTGCCAACATCCTTTCGCAAAAGCTGCGAGCGCCTGTAATGCGCGGAGCGTTCACCACCCTTTTTTTATATGGGGTTGTGGGCCCCTTATTTAATTTGGCTAATTCCCAGTCAAATGTAGCTCTCTTATAGAGCTATTTAGAGAGGCTCAACAGCACTGCTTTTCTGCTGGAGACCAGTTTGATTTTGGAGCAGAGGTATTTCGGCGTGCTACCCAGTCGGAGCAGCTCAACAACTACCTGTTGATCGGTCTTTGATGAGATGAAATGGCTCGACGCTTGCCTGCAGATCAATATGAAAGGCCGCAGGCCTGCTACCCGCTATGTTGCCACCAAGGCATTTTTGTAAATTGCAGCAATTACTACCCAAGTAAACCGCACGGTAACCCGTTTTAATTTGGATTGCTTTATTTAAATTACGTGCAAAAACTATTTATGGAAAAGGAGGCTCACTTGTCACGGTCACTAATGAATAGCAGCCTTACTCCAACAGGCCTAGGTTAGCTACAGCAGGAAGAGATGATTGGACACTAACCTTGAGTGATTAAGCTCAATCCTTGGTATGGTTGGCGCCTTTTTGGTGGCAATCAATGACAAGTATGCTGCCTATAGATGGGTAAGATTTTTGCTTGCAAAATTACCTGTGGCGCTGGCGGTCTGCAACTCAATGAGCTATGAGGCCTTACTTGATTGCAATGTTGTCGCCATTGCTCCACTAGAAACCTAGTCGACTTAGGGTTGCAGAAGCCCCCATTAAAAAGCCCCTCTCTAAGAGCTCCATTAAAGCTTTCACAAAAGCCTTCTACTTTGTTGACAGATGTGCTTGAGCTGCGCCCCTGTGGCCACTTTGCCAACCTACATTACGAATAAAAGCGGCCATGGCTCGAGCCATATCTACCATAGGGAGGCCTAAGCCAATGATCTCTGCAGCTAAGGGGGATCTTTATCACCTCCTGGGGTCAGCATGTAGCGTGGTAGGCTGTTCGCGCTAGCCCCACAAATTCGCAGGCAGACTGCTCAGACTTGACGCTTGTACTTGAGTAGCTGTGCCGCGTTTTTATACCCAGTAAAACTTAAAAATATTCCCTACCTTAATGACTTACTGGGACATGACCAGGCGTAAAAAGAGGTTAGCCACCTACCCCTTAAATTAGGCATTCTTTAACTCCAATCCTTTGAACTTTTTGCCATAGTCAGATCTCATGCTACCGAACATATTGCGCTAGCGAGAGTATTTTTGCACGGCAATCAACAGAGCTTTACAAGTCTCACCCAAGGTCATCCCATTTGCAGTGAGAACTTAAATCTGCATAAGTAGAGAAACGATTTGCTCGGGCTTTAAGCGCGCGCTATGATTGGTTGCAGTTGCAGTATCTTCTACAGAAAAGATTAGTAAAATCTCCAACTTGGAATAGTGCTAAAAGTTAATTTGGGTCGATATCATGTGAAAATCTACCCTCAGCCAGCTTAGATCAAGGCTATATTTCGATCAGATTTAATGAGGAGCAGCCCCTTGAAATGATTGACTTTCCCGGTGTTATCGTTGCCTGCGATCACGCTAATGAAATTATTGCTACTGCGTGCCTATCAACGTTAAAAGAAGATATATGACATCAGAGTGAATTCGCTAAAGCCCTTTTTTCTTTAATTAAAACCTCAAGTTATGGTGATAAGCAATTAATTGCGTATAAAGTTGCAATGTACGGCCCCGTTTGTGTTGATGAAAAATTCTCAGGCAAAGGTATTGCCCAAAAGCTTTTTGATTTTTCTAGGCAAACACTGGGTCTAAAAGGTTTTGACTTTGACCTTCTCTTTATCGATCGGCAAAATGTGCGATCAATGCATGTTCACTTGCATAAACTGTCAGCAAAACTGGTAGATACATTCAAGGTGGGCGAAAAATCCTTCGTTCTCGGCCTCTTTTCAACCGCTCCTTAGACATATTTACCGCGTAGAGAATGGAAACCTCATAAGGCAACTTGCCATATTCTAGGGTGATGTTAGCTTTGCTAATCGATTCATTAATGATTAGCTACGCCCTTTCAAACGCCAAACCTTGCAGCCTCAATAGTTATTGATCTTAAGTCAACGTCTAACAAAAATTGCTTGTCAAAGATCGGATGTAATTATCATTATTGCAACCCACCGTTTCTATAAAAATACGACGATAAGCAGTAGCATTTAGGTTAGTAATTTCTGATTCGAGGTTTTTACCATCCTTCAATAATATTTCTACCTTTAATTTGATTTCGGCCGAGACTTATTGAGCCCCCATGATTGTCATAAGCCCTGAATTTGACTCTCAAATATATGGTTATCAATAAAACCCATCTACTTTAGGAGGGATTTACCCAGTCATCAGAACATACTTACATTGACAAGCATTCTTGCATTTAAATATGAATCCAATCCTTATAAGCGCCAATATTCAGTCTTCGAAAATCCTAGCCGAACTTTCTGTAGCAAATAGCCACATTGAATTTAGCAAGAGGGTAATGCGCCTCATGAAGGTTGATCCGCTATTGAGATTCCTTCAGATTTTCCTAATACTTTTTTTACCAGCCTATCAGTGCCAATCCCAAGAAATAGTGGCACGCGCCTACTCAAACGCTCCGATTGGAACCAACTTCATTACAGCAGGCCTGAACCAAGGTAGAAGTGGATCATACCTTCTCAACACCCAAGTTCTAAGCTTTACTCGTGTTATTGATATTGCTGGTCAGTCTGGTGGGCTGACCGTAGTAGTGCCTTATGCTGAACTCACTGGCAGTGGGCGCTATAAGGGTCAAAGCATCAATGCTGCAGCAGATGGACTTTCAGACCCACTCATTAAAGCTTCAGTAAACCTTTTTGGCGCGCCCGCACTCTCTAAAAGCGACTTCAAAAATTATCAACAAGATCTAATTGTAGGTGCTAGCGTAGCAGCAACAATCCCTTGGGGACAATATAACAATGATCAACTAATTAACGTTGGCGCTAATCGCTCCTTAATTCAAACAGCACTTGGCGCATCCCAAGCAAGCGGTCCATGGAGATTCGAGTTGGCTGGCATGGCAACTGTTTTCACCCGAAATAATAGCTATATGCAAACTAATTCACTTGCGCAAAGTCCAATTTACTCTGGAAGTAGCCATGCGATCTACTACCTGTCAAATGCTTCTTGGCTATCTATTGGGGGCACCTACTTTACAGGGGGCGAACTCTATGTGAACGGAGCACAAGTTTCGGGAACACAGGAGAATTGGAGGCTTGGAGGTACCTTTTCCTACCCAATCAATAGCGAGAATTCAATTAGATTTACTGTGGCCAAAGGGGTCTATTCCAGAAGCAATACGAGCTACAACACTTTCGGCGTTTCTTGGCAATACTTCTGGGGTGGAAGTTAGGCAGCAATGAGGGTGTTAAATTTCCACCCTCATTGCTCTGAATGGCTTAGATCCCTTTTACTTGACCAAATTCCCCATTTCTATACGCCCTAAATCTCTCGTCATTTGCTTCTGCGCTTTCCATGACAATCGGGCCTCCTAAGTGATATGGCTCCCTCAAGCCCAGGCCACCGAGAAGCACAAAATGGGAATTTTCGGAGGATTTAACAACAAGGGAAATGCCATCTTTAGATGTCTCCCATCCCGCAAATCCTAGTGATTGGCCAGGACCCAATGTAACTGCAGCCCTATCCAAATTTAGACCAGGAAGTGAGGCCTCAATAGACCCGCTTACCGAGTACAGGAAGTAATTCCAGTTGAGCTTCATAGGAAAGGACTGATTTACCCCTTCAACCCCGTGACAATCTAATAGAGTAAAGGGGGTTGGCGTCTTTAATGGAGAGGCCAACTCTTTATAATCTCCCGCAACAACCCTAACACTGCCATTTAGATCAGAATAAAGCGGAATATCCGAAGCGACAACATGAGATGCATACGCCTGTTGACGTTTCATACCGATAGGCAAATTCACAAAAATTTGAAGTGCATGCACTTCTTTTCCCTCAATTCTTGGCTGTTCGGTATGAACGGCTCCAGAGCATGAAGCAAACCAGTGAATATCCCCGGGCTCAATTGAGATGGGGTCATGCAGAGAATCGTAGTTCATATGAGCACCCTTAGACTCGGGAAACACATAAGTAACAGCAGATAGACCGGCATGCGGATGAACAGGGAAAGTTGGGCCAGTCATACGAAAGTGATCCACCATGATAAGAGGATCAATTCCACCACCAAACATTTCAATATTAAAGCTTTGAGCCTTAAAACAATCTCGAATTACTAGCTCCTGGCCATCAGAAATGATCATCATTTTCCCTTAAATTTAATGGTATTTATCAAAGCATAATTAAAAGCCGTATTCTTAAATTATGTCAAAAAATAGGCTCTTTTAATAAAACAGATTGTTCTATCACGATGACTCTTAAATGGAAATGATCTAGTTGATACTTATATATAGCGCTCATATCAAGGTTCAAATAGTCCATATATACGTTTAGGCAGCTTATGAAAACAGACCTCCGCCCATTTGCTTACTCACCCTATGCAGAACTTTTTCAGAAGATTCAACAGTGGAATAAAGATAATCCCAAAATCGCTATTGATTCAGTAGAGGAGCAAATTCTTTACAAAGCTTTAAGCGCGGAGTATGAAGGAAGATCCTTATTCGTATCCGACCTAATTCAGTCAACCGAGATTGGATCGCAAGCGACTATACAGGGGCGAATTAAGAGACTTTTAAGCCTTGGATACATCAACTTAATCGTGTGCGATGACGATAATCGTAAAAAAATTATTGAACCCACTCAAGTCGCAGTTAGTTTTGACCAACAAAGATCAATTTTCTTACTAATGGCTGCAAATAAAGACGCTTGAGTAAATAAGTACCTAAGAAGAGGTTTCCATAATTTCGTATTGATGAAAATAATCGCCCTTTGATATCTCAACCCACCCAAAAAGGGAACCCAAAATATCCTCAGATGATTGATGATCAGACTGCACAAACCTCTCAATAATATAAATTATTCCAAATCCATTGGAATTTAATATTGGAGTCTTTGTGTAAATTTTTACCGAAATAATGTCTCCTGCATCCTCTCCATGAAATGAATGTTCCCATACATTCCCAAATTTAATGGGACCAGACAGTTTTTTTAATTTGATTTTTTCTTTTACACTGCACATCATTTTCAACATTTACTTGTAGCGCCTTAGTTAAGTATGAAGCTTGCAGGCCGGCCCTAATACTTCGTTTAAATCACCCCCCTCTAGACTCCTAAAACCTGATTTGGGGTGGGCAAGTGTTAGAGGCTCATTTTCCATCGAAGCTTCATTGAAAATAGCTGCTTTATGAAATCTGCAATTAATTGCATATCGGTATTCCAGAACTTGAAAGCTTTTAGGGTCGAGTGTGGAGGCCTTATACATAACCCAACCGTCCGCACCCTCTTCACCAGTCCTAGAAAATTTTTTGACCTGTCCATGCAAAACTCCGCCAACTACTTGGGTGTAGAAATCTTGAGCATAAGCGTTCTGAAAGAAAGAAAATGCAATCATTCCAAGAAATAATAGTGGTGTCTTTTGCATACTCACTTACTTCGACATCAACCAATAAATGACACTAGCCGAGTATGCGGCCAGGAACAAAACAATAATTCTATCTTTGGCTGCACTCGACAATTGTCTTGCACCGCATCCAATACATCTAGACGCCGATAAATCTAGTGCAACACCACATCTCTGGCATTTAATAATTTTCATAAAAATTTCTTCTGAGCAACCTGAGGGTCTAGGTCAAGCTACTCGCTGAAAATTGCAAAATATATTTGTCGAAAACATGCACAAATAGTAATGTAAAAATGTTGCGCAAATTGCCAACACTTCGTTCTATTTGTAAATCACATTTGAGAATAAATTGATAATGCTTTGAGCTAGAAAGTCATTACAGCATTCATGAAAAGACCGCAGGATTATCCCCGGAGATTTTGCATCAGCACCTAATCAGCAGAGCCACTTTCACTGCATCACTCCGGTGCAATTCCATCCTTGTAATCAATCCGAGCATGGGTTCCATCGCAAAATGGCTTATTTGATGATGCACCACAGCGACAAAGTGCTTGGCGCGTACGAATTTCATACGAACTACCACTGGCGCTTTGCACACGAATCCCACCCCAAACAGCCAGAGGGCCACTACACATCTCTTTGGGGTCTTCAATTAAGCCAATGCTAGGCGGCAATATGTCATCAACCGGCAGCTTTGTATCATTGCTCAACACTACCAATCTTCCTCCAGGGCAGTTTCGTGCAATTTCTTCGGTTATCTCCTCCGCCACTTTTCCCAATTCTTTAACCTCGTTCCAAACCCCCTTTCCAGCATCACAGAAACGACCAAATGCACAGTAACTTTTGTTATCAGCAAGAGATACTGTGGACCCAATAATCAACTCAGCGCTATCCAATAGAGGTGTGAATGTTGCACTTTCCTTAAGGTCGATATCAATCATTGCATGATGACCGTCGCAATATGGAGCATTCTTTGAATGCCCGCAACGACAAAATGCAACAGCACTCTTCATCTCAAATGATCGGCCATTTCGATAAGCTATGGATGTACCTTTGTCATCAGTCTCAATAAAGCGTTGAATAACAGGTGGCTCTCCATGAACCAAATATGGGCCATTATTCAATACTTCGATATATATAGCCCCTGACTCATTAGTACCATCCATCTCGACCTCGCTTAAATCAACCTTAATCTCCATCATTGCTTTCCCAGTTTTAATTTAGATTCAACATATTGCCCTTCTTAATACTCTCATCGCAAACTATTAGATGCAAGCTTCAATTCAAATATGGAACTTCACAATGGGAGCAAATTTAAGATCTACAAAACATTTTTAGAACTATGTGTTTCATTGCCTCTAGTCCCTTGGCTGCTCTTTAGATAACTGGCTTCATCGCCTAAAAAAAATCGCCCCCCTAAAAAAATGAGGATGGATAGTTCCATCATGACTCCTGAGGGGTGTGTGAAGGCATTCCGGATTAAAACTGCCTCAAGGGCTGGATTACATTAATCTATGCATTAGCGACCAAGCAAAGCGATCCACAATCAAACGCTTAACTATTTTTTCGCGATAAATAATCTCCAAAGTCGAAAACAGAGTTTGGACCTATATTTTTTGATGCTTCCACTGCAATCGGCTCACCCCCATTTCTGGAAAGGGCTTTAGTCTTATTGGGTTGCATTTTCTCCAACCTATACCGAAGACGCACCATGCTTGGCTCAATCTCTACTGCGGTATTTGCAAGAATATGTTCAAGCGTAATCTGTGACATTCGCCCCTGAATAAGCCACTCTAAATTGAGCCATATTTGGGTACCTGGACCCGAAACTGGAGGCTGAGGGTCACCGGTAGCATCAACAACATCCTTAACAGAAATGTCTCCTGCATTTTTCGCCAATGAATAGCCGCCACCAGCACCTCTATATCCATAAATAAACCCAGCGACTTTCAAATCTGAGAATATCAATTCAAGATATGAATGAGAAATACCCGACCTTTTACTTACAGTTGGCAGTGAAATTGCGTATCCCATAGCTGTGTGTGCAGCGATATCAATAAGGGCATTTAATGCAATTTTACTTTTGGTGGATATCCTCATGAGATAAATATTGCGTAAGCATTTTGCATAACCATAGTTCAATTTGAGATAACGATTTCAAGAACCATTAAACCTGAATTAATGTCTGATAAATAGGAACCATGCGTTCTATTTATTGCGCTTTCTGAGTCCAAAGAATTCCATATACTGTGGCTCAACTATAAGTAATTTTTCCATTTTATATTTTGAGAATAATTAAGACTCATTTCAAATGCATTGAAATAAGAATGATCACTTTTTTATCGAAAATTGTGAATTGAACAAGGGATTTAATGATCTTATGTATCACCAATAAGCACAACTATGTCTGATCTACCAAATCCAATTGGCGCTTTTGAAATTTTTTCGAATAAAAAAAGGAAAGATACTTCAAAATCAAGAGCAAATTCAATAAAAATTTTCGTTAAGAACATTTTTAGATTTAAATCCCTTGATAGCACAGAGCTAGAGCTGGCCGTCTCCGATGTCGTGCATCATTCCACTCCAAAAAAGAGCAGGGGTAAGTTGGCCTATAAGATTGAGTGGGCTGGCAGCTCGGAGGATGTTAAAGAAGCTCAGCGACTACGTTACGATGTTTTTGCCAAAGAAATGGGGGCAAAGCTATCTGAAAGAGTAGAAGGTTTGGATACAGATGACTTTGACGTCTATTGCGACCACCTGCTAATTCGGGAGCAATATAGCCTTAAGGTAGTTGGGACCTATCGTGTACTACCACCACATAAGGCGCGCGAGATTGGCTGCCTTTATTCAGACTCTGAATTTGATTTATCCCAAATAAATTTTTTGCGGCCAAAACTAGTTGAACTGGGCAGGTCTTGTGTTCATCAAGACTATCGCTCAGGTGCCGTAATCATGTCCTTGTGGAGCGGTTTGGCTCAATACATGATGAAAAATGAGTATGAAATCATGCTTGGTTGTGCAAGTATCCCAATGACTGATGGGGGCCACTTCGCGGCTAGCTTATATAAATCACTTAGAAATGATCAAATGGCTCCACCAGAGTTTCATGCATTTCCTAGACAACCACTTCCACTCGATGAATTAAATGGTGAATTGACTGTTGAGGCTCCCCCGTTAATTAAGGGGTACTTGAAGCTAGGGGCAAAGATTTGTGGTGCACCAGCCTGGGATCCTAACTTTAACACTGCAGATCTACTCACAATGCTACGTCTATCAGATATCAATCCTCGTTATGCAAAGCATTTTTTAGGCGCCTGATTCTTAGCTACCCTTTTTAGTTAGTAGCAGTGAGTTTAAGTGCTTCCGAGATCTGCTTGTGACTATTGAATGCAAGCATTTTTCGATCTTTAGCTTGCTCTAAAGATAAAACAGGTTGCGCAAGAAATGTTAGCTCTACCACCAGATTGTGGTTACTAAGAATATTCTTCATCGACTCTAATAGACCCATATCCCCCACAAATGCTGGGATTTCAGACCGCTTTCCATTTTCCTTAGATAAGTAATGTATTGCTAGTGGACATACAGGCACATCAGCCATGATGGCGGATTCAAATAGGTTGGGCTTAAATGGAAGCACATACTCACCACTAGTTGAAGTTCCCTCAGGAAAGATGCAAATGGACTCGGTTTTTAAAACTTTGCTTATTTCACTTACTACGAAATGTGCATGCTTAGAGCTATTTCGCCTGATAAAAACGGTTCCTAATTTTTTTGCCATCCACCCAAAAATTGGCCATTTTTCTACTTCGGATTTTGCAACAAAACGAGTGGGTTTAAACGCATTAATTGCATGGATATCCACCCAAGAAATATGATTCGACACAAGCAAATAGGAGAATTTTGGAGGAGCCTCTGAATTTATAACCAACAATTCAATGCCCAAAATTTTCAATAGTCGACGAGACCACTTCTGAATGTGTGCTCTCTTGTTTTTCTCTCTGGCGAAAGGAAAAATAAAGGAAAGTATAAATATCCCTGAAAGTACATGCACTGCAATAGCAACCCATAGGACAAATTGCGTAATAAATGAGGTCTTTCTTTCCATCAAATTTAACTCAGTCCCAATATAAAAATTAATTTACAAAATCTCACTTATTTTTGCATCATCAAAGCAATTGCCAATAAATTAACAAAAGGGGTTCTAACAGCCTTGAAATTAATCAAAGAGTTAGCCGGCGACCCATTTTAATGACTTAAGCGCATAGGATGCGATAGATTCAGAAAAGAGGATGCAGTAGGTGGCATTTTCGGTCGAGCAGCCCCCTTTTTTTTATTATCCAATTAGAGCAAAGGCATTCTTGGAGATTTAAATGTCCCTCAAAAGGCTATTGAGCTTTCTATACCTTTCAAGCGCCAATGTAGTTAGGCTTAGATTTTTGCGACGACCATCTATTTTATCTATTTTTGCATCAATTAGATTTTTGTTAACCAGGCTTTTTAATGCGGTGTGCAAGGTGGCTGGCGAGGCAAGTCGTCTATTGTTAATTAAATCACTAACGGTCATTGACTCCTTCTGAATATGACGTTTTGCAAGCGTATCAAGCAATTCAATTTCATTAGGATTAAGTAAAAAATGTTGATTTATAGCGTTGATTTTGTCTGCCAAGAGAAGGTATTGTTTCATTTTGTATTTGCTCGAAAAATTAATTAGGAAAAATAAACATAAATTTATTATGTGTATTTATAAATCAATGACAATGTTTTTGGTATTCATAGGATCTAGAACAATCCGTTCCAATTGCGAGGAAGTTGGCGTGGGCGCCCGGAATGAATCACTTAAACACATTAAATTGGCATTTGGGTTTAATCGCAAAATGAATCTCCATAACACCCCTTTGGAAGGGCATCACTTTAAGCATCCTGTCTTGGCTTTCTAACCCAGAGAAATGAGGGTGAATTTACCCACTCATGAGCGTTACTTCTCTGCACCACGAACTTAACAAGGCCAATACATAAATCTGAAAATCCACACCAATCCCTCTCCTGATATTTAACAGACTTGATTAATGGGGCAGCAAGTAGCAATCCTTAAAAATGAGTGTCGCGCGTAAGATCTACGGTGATGTCTATATACAAGTTACATAGATTTAACTTTCCAAATTTCCCTGTCATTTCCTAAAAAGCTATTGAATATATGGGTTTGAAGAGTGACCCTACTCCTGAGTAGCCCACTCTGCCCCATTAAAATCTATGCATTACTAGTGAATAAAGTTCGAGATCACAATGCATGGGGAGAGGTATTGCAAGAGGTCAAAAAAATCAGTTTTACGGCGCGAGGCCTTAGCTCAATAACAACTCCTGGATATCATGCTGACCCCGAATCCAGAGGCCTTTACATCCAAGTTTTTAAGGGCGTTGCCGACTACAGGCGTAGCTGGATATTTCGTTACACCAGCCCCACTCTACTTAAACGCCGTGAAATGGGCTTGGGATCACTAGATTCTCGATCTTTAGCTGAAGCACGCAAAGCCAGCCTGGATCTCAGAAAAATGGTCTTAGAAGGCATAGACCCTGCCGAAGAGCGGGCTAAAGCTCGCAGCAAGGTTACAAGTGCAATTCATGATGGCATTACCTTTGCAAAGGCGGCTGAGCTATGCATTAAAGGCAAAAGGTCTGAATGGAAAAATGCAAAGCATGCTGATCAATGGGAAAACACCATAGCGACCTTTGTAACCCCAAAAATTGGGAAGATGCGGGTCGATCAAATCAATACTAGCCATATCGCCAAGCTTCTAGAACAAGAAATCAAGAAGAAGTCAGGTGAAGTTGAGGGTCCCTTCTGGAATGTCCGCACAGAAACAGCAACTCGGGTGCGACAACGAATTGAGGTTATCTTTGACTGGTGTAAGGCTCATGAATACATTAAGGGCGATAACCCAGCCCGACTTAAAGGTGCCCTAGCCCATCTTTTACCTAAAGCCAATAAGATCCAAAAGAAAAGTCATCACCCTGCTCTGCCATTTCAGCAGATTAGCGAGTTTATGAGAGAGCTGCGAACCAAGGGAGGATTCTCTGCGCTTGCCCTTGAGTTCTTAATTCTTACGGCTACTCGAACTAGTGAGGTACTTAATGCCAAATGGGATGAGTTTGATATTAAAAATAGGGTTTGGACCATTCCTGCCGAAAGGATGAAAGCGGGTAAAGCGCATCGCGTTCCACTAAATACAAGGGCTGTTGAGATCTATGAATACCTCTCCAAGCATCGCGTAAATGAATCCTTATTTCCTAGTAAGCGTTACAACAAAGAGAATATGTCCAATATGTCTCTCATTGCCATTATGAAGAGAATGCCGGCATATGCTCAATATGTTCCTCATGGATTTAGGTCTACCTTTAGGGACTGGGCGGCTGAGACAACTGACTATCCAAACGAGACTGTGGAGCTTGCTTTGGCTCACACTATTAAAAATAAGTCTGAGGCTGCCTATAGAAGGCAGGATCAATTGGAAAAACGCATGGCACTAATGGGTGACTGGGATAGCTTCATTAATCATCGTTGATTGCATATTCCCCTAAATTACGATCTAATAATAAAGTCTGGCAATAGGGTAAAACCTAGCATTTCATCTTGATGTCACTTAGTGATTATTTGGTTGCGTAATGTCCTTACTATACCCAGTTGATTATTGATTCCGTGGCGTTTACGCTAAGCATGTCAGACGCAAGATGGAGATTAAATATGAATAATAAATTCGATTTAAGCTTAACCCGCATATTGAAGAATGCCTATCTAGTTGCAAAACTAGTCAAAGAAATTCTTGATATATGCGGCACGGTCTTTAATTACAGCCGCAAGGCTCATTCATGACGTATGAGGCTAAGTGGATAAATAAATTTCTTCTTAAGCCGAAGAGGTGGGTATTCATTCCCTCAAGGCAATCCAAAATTACCGGAAAAAATATCTGCGGTCTTTTAAAGAAACATTGGCATCCACCGGAATACTTCTACCATTTACGAAAGGGTGGACATGTTGAGGCACTGAGAGCGCACAAGAAAAATCAATATTTTTCGCGACTAGATATAGATAATTTCTTTGGCTCAATTACGAGATCTAGAATTACAAGATCTCTGAAAAAATTTGTTGGTTATAAAGCAGCGTGGGTTATTGCCCAAGAATCTACAGTCAAAGATCCTGATTGCATGGACATAAGATTTATGCTGCCATTCGGATTCATTCAGTCACCACTCCTTGCTTCAATATGTCTAGATCAATCATTCTTAGGTGAATTTTTAAAAGTTATAAATAAAGATCTTCAGCTAACCATATCCGTATACATGGATGACTTGGTTATTTCCTCAAATGATCGAGATTTGTTATTGTCAGTCTCCAGTGATCTTAAAAATGCAATTGTAAAATCTCACTGGATATGCAATAGACAAAAAGAAGAAATTTGTAAGCAACTAATTACTGCTTTTAATATAGTAATTTCACATCAAAGCATTAGCATTTCCGATCCCAGGATTCAAAAATTTAAAAACTCGTATAGGAATGCTGCTACCTCAAATTCAAAATCAGGCATCATCAAATACATTCGCTCTGTAAATCCTATGCAAGAACTAAATTTTTTTCGATAAAAATGATGATGAACCAAGAAATTCCCGCCCCAGTAATATTTGTTTGCTCTGAAATTATTTCAAATAGAGAGTCCCACGCAACACTGGATAGACTTTTTCTTTATGCAAACGCTTCTGGCGATGCTCCACTAAATCTCAGCAAGCCCGCCAAAGCAACCGAGTGGTTACGAAATACCAATAAGGATAAAAGTAGAGATCCGCTAAACGTACTCGGTAAAATTATAGAAAACTATATCGAAATGCCTCTTGATCCCGAAAATGAGTTGCATGTGGATCTGCTAAATAACCGAACAAGAATTTTGGATGTTTTAAAACAATTCAACCTTACCTATTTAACTGGCGGAAGAATCATAGGGGGACTTGGGGCGCCCTCACAAAATCTTGCAAACTTAATTAAACAGTTTGACTTTGAATCTATCGAGTTAGAGTTTGAGCGAGCACTTAATAACGTACAACATAGCCCTCGAGAAGCAGTATCAGCAGCTAGTAACATACTAGAAGCATTCTGCAAAATATATATAGAAATGGAAGGCTTACCATCGCCACAAAAACAAGATTTAAAGTCCATCTGGATCGTTGTGCGAAAAGATCTTGGATTTGATGCCAAAGAATTGGAAGATAGGGATTTACAGCAAATACTAACCGGCCTAATATCAATCACAGAAGGTATAGGCGCACTCCGCACGCATGCTAGTTCGGCACATGGGTCAGGCTCCAAGCGCTACAAAATTGAACCAAGGCATGCAAGACTAGCAGTTCACTCGGCTCATAGCGTGACCATGTTTTGTATTGAAACATGGAAGAAAAAACGATCAACTTGATCTGTCACTTTTCATGAGCATTTTAATTTATGTCATTCTCTCAAAATGCGGAACATCCACAAACCCCTTGAAATTCCCGCCCCATCGATTCTTAGGATTTAGGCTTTCCCAATACTCGCCAACAGTGCGAATTAAATCTTTATCCCACACTAGCCTCCCATTCCAGAAGAAGTTCAGATCAATGGCGCAGCGCCTGAGGTGGTTGCTATGCATGGTTTTTGACCTACCGGTCTTGAAGTAGATCTCTTGTTGGTCAGGCGATCTCCATAACTCTCCCCCGGTAATGACCCAGCCTTCGGCAGCAGCAAACTGAATTAGTCTGCTGACGTCCACTAGGAAGGCTGCTTGCTCTGCTACTAGAGCGCTTACCTTTGTATTCATGTAGCTTCTTCTTTTTTATTTGATCCATTCATACGCATCTCAAAGATCTTCTCGACCGATCTACCGCCGAAGTAGGCGAGCATGACTAACTGCCCCCATTCGCCGAGGAGCTTCACATAGGCCTCATTGATATCAATACCCATAGCTGACAGGAGCGCAAATAGCAGATAGGCTGTAAGGATATAAACCAGCGTTCCTGGTCTGATGTTCTTCGATAGCTTTGAATCCCCACCCATATCGGATTGCCAACGATTGGTAGCGTTATCTTGTGATACTCGATGCATCTCAGCAAGAAGTTTGGATTCTTCTATTTCAAGCTCTTTTTGCTTAAGCGTGTATTGCAATAGAAGCTGCTCTTGCTCGATCTCCAACTGCTTGAGCTTAATGAGGTCTTCTTGACTGGGATTATCCGGAATACGCGCCCCAATCTTGTTCTCAATGAACTCTTTACCCTTAGCCTGGACTGCGCCCGCAAGTAGACCAAGGCCATTGACGGCCAAGGTTTGTACTAGAGAGGTGATGATTGGAAGCATGTCATTAGCTCTTTTCTTGATGCTTTTATTTGGAAGTCCACCGCCCCACTACCGCCTAGGCTTTTAATTGGTGTTGGCAGTGGGGCGCAGTTACGCGCGCCCACACACCATGGTTAACTCAACACCCGCAGCCGCACCCAAACACCTGCTGCTAGTGGTCGTGGCGATGGCCTTCCCTACTGCTAGCGTTTCTTGGCTCCTTTGGTTTCTGATGACTCTTGCTCAAGAGCTCCTTCTAGTGCCTTCTCTTGAACTGGGAGCTGACCCTCTTTCATTAAGCCTTCCACGATCTCCATTAATCGATCTCCATCATCTTCACCAAAGACTTTGGCTACGACCTCATGGCCATACTTGGCACAAAGGCGGTCGTACTCTTGCTCTGGAGTGATGGTGGTCTTTGATGGGCGCTCGAACACCGTGACGTTCTCGCGCCCAAAGAGATTGCGAAGGATGTTGGTCTCATAGGGCGGTACGTACACATGGATGGTTGTAAAGGCATCCCTGCGTACTACTGCTTCCACCTCTTTAATTTGGAAGTCACTATGAATGAGTTCTTTTGTATTCATTGGGTTATTCACGCTGTTATTCATACCTTCCCCCTTATTGAATCGCCAATACCGCATGGGCATTTGCTCGTGAGATAGATAAGGCGCAGCGTAGGTTCACCATGGCGTACATCGCCAGCGTGTCGTGCGGACGAATGGGGGCTACGATGTCTAGATCGTCGTCACGTAGCTTCATAAAGCGCGTGTTGAGGAAATAGCAACGCTTGCTCCACTCCACGGTGTGATTAGCCATGGCATCGAGCTCATCAAACTGTGGATCCCAGATGATCTCTACCCCCTTGAAGGCAAGCCCTGTGTTTACACCAGCTCCTACGCCAGCATCGATGTACTTGGTTTCACCTGAACTAGCGATATGGGTCACTGTGACTTGCTTGCGATAGGTATCAATAAACTTACCGCCCGCGATGATGAAGTCTGGGCTACCGCCATGCTTAATACATTGGCGCCATGCAGTCTCCATCTCGCCCACTAAGTTGCCTGGCGCTGTTGAAGTGATGTCTTTGATGGCGTAGTTACGCCAGTAACTTGCTTTGGCTCGATCGATACCGCCTACCGTACCCGCGTCTGGTGCCAGGCTGACTAAGCTATCTAAGCCTACTAATGCATCTGCACCATGCGAGCCGTCGCGATGCAGCTCTAGGTCTAGCTTATTGAGGAAACCCTCTCTTAGGACTTCCAACTGCTCATCTAATAAGTTAATCAATTGCACGCGCTCGTTGTATTCCAATTGGAAGCCACGGGCCCCACCCTCACGCACTTTGATGCCGTTACTAAATAATCGGTCATAGTCGATATACAGACCATCAACTGCTCTGCGCCACGGGAAGGAGGCTTGCTCAGTCGTATTGCGCTTATTGAACTTGACCGTCTCCTCTCCAAATGCCCAACTAAAGTTGCTGCCGTGCTCTTTGCGGATGTTCTCGACTACGTTCTGTTTCGCGCCCAATAAGCTTTTGCGTCCTTCCATGAGTTTTTTAAGGAAAGGCCTCTCTACAGCGATTTGATCAACTGGTAGATTGCGCAAGTACTCATCCAAGGAAACCTTAGCTAACTCTTGCAAGTCTGTATTTGAAATTGGCATATGCCACCCCTATCAATGTATTTATCTATTTATGAATTAGTGGGCTTCATTCCGATTGATAGGGCGTGAACCTATCCATTGCTACGCTACTAGGCGCGACCCTAGCTTTAACGCGATGACATGAAGCACTGTGATCAATTATTGGGTTGATAGGTGCGGGCTTGGGATATTTGTGGGTTTTTTGTTGAGTCACCCCATAAACTCACTTCATGATTTAACGCTTACTCGGAGCAAGAAAGGCAGCATTAAATTCAATTAAGGCTCAAGGCAAAAAGAGCCGGCGCATTTAAGTCAGAATTTTGGGTCATCAGAGCGCATATCCCAAGCAACTAAACTCAGTTAGCTACTTACCACCCACCCCCGCCATGCCCTAAGTCTAATTCGAATTCCTCTGCAACCCTTTATCGACGGGATGTTTGCTTATTTGTTGCTATGCAGTAGTCATTCACGAATGTATGGATCTAAATTTACATAACTCACACCAGGGGATTCCCGAAGTAGGGGGTTCAGGGCAACAAAAAACCCGCTGAATGAAGGTTTGCGCGATGCCTAAATTGGGACGTCTAGAAATGCAAGCAAAAATATAAATTGTTTTGCTTGCAAATTTATCTGATCCGTATAAAATTGCAAGCATGACTTTTAATTGGGGTGCTTGCAATGAATGATTCCAAAAAACCAAATAGAGCAAAGGGCGGAGTTGCTAGAGCTAAGTCTCTTACACAAGCAAGACGCTCAGAAATAGCTAAACTCGCCGCAACTATAAGACATAAATCCAATAAAGCATTAATAGCTACACACAAGGGGAACTTTAATAAAGAGCTTGGCTTGGATGTCGAGTGTTACGTATTGAATGACGATGAAAAAACGGCAGTAATAAGTCAGCGGGGAATGGGAAGGGTTCTTGGCTTAAAAGGTGGAGGTGGGTCTGCTGTACCTAGGTTTGCAAGTAGAGCATCAATGGCTCCTTACATTGGGCCTGAATTACTCAAAAAAATACAAAATCCCCTTATTTTTCAAGACGGTAGCCCTGGACCCAAAGTAGGTTTTTCTGAACCATATCATGGCTTTGATAGCTCTATTTTGAGCTCATTATGTAGCGCGATTCTGGATGCTAATTCTGCCGGAGTAAAAATACCTCCAGATGTTGTCAAACAAGCTGGAATTATTCTTGGCGCATCAAGTAAGGCTGGTATTAAAGGCCTTGTATATGCATTGTCTGGTTATGATGCAACACGACAGGAAATAATTGAAAATTTCAAACTGTTCGTTAAGGAGGAGGCTAGGCAATATGAGAAAGAATTCCCAGAAGCTCTTTATCTTGAGTGGTACAGAATTTATAACCTACCTAAGCCGGCTAGAAATAGACCTTGGAAATTTATGCATCTCACACGAAGTCAAGTTTATCGTCCGTTAGCCAGAAGTAACGGAAGGTTGCAGGAGTTGTTAGTGGAGACAAGGGGTGAGTTAACCCAAAAAAGATTACATCAATTTTTATCTGAGGTTGGAGTGAAAGCATTGAGGCAGCATTTGGGGCAACTTTTGGGTATTGCTCAATTGTCTGATGACCAACAATCATACGAAAGAAATTTCCAAAAAGTTTTTGGAGAGCAGCCATCCCTACCTTTTGATGACTAATGATTCCAAGCAAACAAAAGCCCCTTATGGGGCTTTTTTATTGGCAGTACCTAGTATTGCCGTAGTAATTGCATATTTGCATTGGCGGGGTGATTGATTGTCCAAATGAATTACTAAATGCGTTTCCAATGCCCTGGAGCGCAATGGCGCCTGCTACAGCATTCCTCTGCTGTTGCACCGCCTGATTGTAAGCATCAATTTGATCCTGCTTTGCTCGTGCCTGCGCCTGATCATTGGCTTTTCTGATTTCTTGCGCCTTCTTGAACCTCTCGTTACGCTCAGCCATTAATTCATTAAACTGAGCTAAGGTAATTTCTTTATTTTGCAATCTTGTCGCAATTTCCACTCCGTATTCATCATGAGCAATAAGAAGTTCATCGGATGGAAAGAAAGTTTTTGAAAGGGATAGCAACTCCTTTCTGGCATCAAGGTTATTTATCCTCTTATCCTTCACCGCTTGAAATACAGCGGCTCGCTCATCTGAGAATTGTTTATCTAGCTGGGTTTGTGCATAAATACTGGAGGATGAAACCATTAAAAAAGTGATGGCAAATATTCGTTTTAGCATTTCGATACCCAAATCCTTCTGCATTTAATTTCTATAGATTATTAATCTAATTCATATCTCTCACTAATCGTATGCAACAGTTCGTTCTATTTTTGATATTGCACTTCTAAGCACTATGAAGACAATTGGAGAATAAATAGGTGTGAACATGAAAAATTCTGAAGCTATATTTTTAGCGCTGTCGATTATATTTTTTTGTAGTCCAGCTAATTCTCAAGGTAATGCACAAACCATTGCAGAGAGAGAAATCAATAAAGCGGAGCATCCATGCGGGAAGGTTGTTTCGGCTGCATGGAAGAGTGATGGTGGGATATATGCGGTTTGCTCAAACAAGGAAGACTATCTAATAGGCAGTATGCAGTCACCAAAGGGGGTTGTGATGTACGCCATGAAATGCAGCGCACTTCCTCTCATAGGGATGCCTAGAAGTTCCTGCAAGAAATAGGCAAATTCTCATTTATTAATATCAGGCATTAAAAAATAGCAGGGGAAAAATATCACATCAGCCTTCGGCAAAGACCGATCTATTTTTTTACGCCGATTTAAGGGTTTTCTTGGCAGGGGTATGACCTTCGCCTTCTAACTGGTCGTTTACTTCGATAGTTTGAGTTTGATTATTGGCAGCGCCGAGTATTTCCATGGTAATTGCAGACTTACATTGCCCGGTGGGTAGCACCAAATTAAATTGGTTCTAGGTCAAGATTACCCCCACCTAAGGTATTCAGCCACTAGTTCCGCACATGAGTTTTAATAATCAACACGCCAAAGTCTCATTTACCACTCTCACACTTCTTAATGGAAGCCTCTTTCGCGGCGCCATATAGTGGCTTACCATCTTTGCTCACGGCTTTAGCTTCGCAGCCAGAATTCGCTGTGGCCCCCATACATTTTTTGATGGATGCATCTTTGGCTGCGCCATAAAGCGGTTTACCATCCTTACTAACGGCTTTGGCTTCACATGCTGCTTGATCAGCATGGGCTAAAGATGGAATTGCAAAGCTAAGGGCAATACTTAAAGCAATGATGGTTTTCTTCATTTTTATCTTTCCTGGTAAGTTGCTACGAAATTAACTTTGCTTCATGATCAAATTTTGTGTGGCGATCGGTGCCGGGAAGCCTGCTGCTGCCAATGACTCACTCATCACTCGATTGCTATCAAAATAGACCTGCCAATAATGATTGTTACTGCAATAAGGTCGGACTGCTAATACTGGTCCAACGAGATTGAACTCTAATATGTTGACTTCAACAGCAGGATCTTGCAAAACATTTGGAATTGCAGCAATCTTTTCACGTAACAGCTGCATTGCAGCGCTTTGGTCAGCAGCCCCTGACAGTTGGTATTTGAGATCCACCCTGCGATAAGGTGTATTACTAAAGTTTTGAACGGTGTCTCCCAAGATTTTATTGTTGCCAATCATGGTAGCAATGTTGTCGGATGTATTGATCGTTGAAGAAAAGAGGCCAATTTCTTTTACGGTGCCTGTGATGCCGTTTGCAGCAATAACATCTCCCACTTTAAATGGGCGCAGAACGATGATAAAAACACCGGCAGCAAAGTTAGAAAGTAAACCTGCCCAAGCGGCGCCAATAGCAACCCCTGCGGTAGCTATCAAGGCAGCAAAGCTAGTAGTCTGAATGCCAAAATAGCCCAGAATGCCAATAACCAACAGAATATTGAGGGTTACGGACACCACAGAACCAACATAACGAAGAATAGTTGGGTCTAGTTTTTGTTGTTCTAAGCCTTTGCGAATAATGCTAAGGGCAAAACCAATCAGCCAACGTCCAATGACCCAAAATGCGATGGCAGCCAAAATTTTCAGGCCAATATCGGTTGCTGCAGTGACTAGTATCTCTTGAATACGGCTTATATCTATTTCTTTCATTACTTGGTACCTGTGTTAATTATTAAATGCTATGTGAGAGCTTTTCTGCCTACTCCTAGGGCTTGCTGAGGCTAGTGCCAAAGCTGAGTAAACATGACATAACTGCAATCCCCACCGCTATAAGCTGCTTCAAACCAAATCTTGGTTTTAAAGATCAACCACTCACTTGATATAACCTTCTGGCTCAAACGTTTCCATTTAAAACCCTCAACGCCCTCCTCCCTCTTAGCTTGGCACAACCGGGGATGTAAAACCATAGGGCCAGCAAGATAAATCACTCTCTCAATAGAATTATCAACATCTCAAGGTTGAAATGTTGGCATTTTTGGAAAAACCCTTAGCGAACATTGCGTTCTATTTTTGTGCATTACTAATTAATAGTAATTACTACAAATAAGTCGATGGACTTTTCAGGATGATGGATTTGAACTACCTATCACGTCATAGCAGCACCAATGAATACTTTGTTAGTTGGTGCAGTTTTTTTATTCTGAGGTCACTTCATTAACTCGCCATGAGTCTTTATGCCCAATGTGTCATTGCGCCACCTTGGGCATAAAAGAGCGTTTCTTCGGTCGTGGCCATCAAGGGTGCGCAAGCCACCCCTTTGGGGTGCCCTTGACGGAATTACTCTGGGGATTTTTGAATCAGCCTACTACCTTTGTATATTCAGCTTCAATTGCATCAAATATTTCTTCAGGTACTGTTGCAGCAAATTTCTTACGGCGGTTAGCCGATAGTTTTCCGTTTTGCTCCATGCAGACCAGAATTAATGAATTGAGATCTTTGCCTCTGATGTCGTACTGCCCATCAATAGCGCGGTAAATGAGGTCGTACTTTGCTAAGAATTCAGTCTCTTCTCTTAAGTCTTTTTCTAGCGCCTGCTTGGCCATCTCCAATCCAAACTCAACACAGGCAGTGGCATTCCAATAACGATATAAGGAATCATCTGATTTGAATGTCATTTTATATTCATCGCCATCAATCCAAATGACTTCCCAGCGCTTGCGAGCAGGCTCAGAAAAACTCTTTAGAGCAGCTAGGTATGCGTCTTCATTGCGCTTCATCGCAATGGATACTGGCAGCAGTAAGCCCCTATGCAGCAAGCCAGACTGGCACAACGCATGATGAAATAAGAATCGAGATAAGCGTCCATTGCCATCCATAAATGGATGGATAAAAACAAATCCAAAGGAAACAATCGCAGCAGCAATTAAAGGATCGATCTGCTTTGGTGCAGTATTGGCAAAATCTACCAAGCCCTTCATCAAGTCATTAACGATTTCGGGTGGCGGTGGAATATAGGTTACGCCAGCAGCACCACGTAATGGGCTGCTCAACCAGTTTTGTTGATGGCGATAGTTAACTGCTCTATCCAAAAGATTGGTAATAGCGGTATTTTGTAAGCCAACTAAGTACTCTTCATCCAATTGAGTAGTCAGATGGGCTTTTTTAAGTAGCTCTACAAATACCTCTGCTTTCGTAGCGCTCGGTGTCTCATGTTCAATTTCAAAAGAACTTTTGGTCTCACTTAAATAAGCCCAAGACATTGCCCTATCGGATGCGGCCCCACCTAGCTCTGATAGAAATTCATTTGCTTTCTGGAGGATATTAGATTCAAGCAGGCTATTAATACATGTGGTTCGCTCAACGGTTACGCAGTAATCCAAAGAACCCAAGCCATTGAAGTTAACTCGCCATTTGGCATTGCGTATGCTTGGTCCTGTAATGTATTTTTTGGGGTCAAATAAATTAACCATTGGCCCCGTAATTACTGGCGCGCCCTTTAACTCTTGCTTATTAAAGGCTTCCCACAAAAAACAAGCCGCACGAATGTAAACGCCTGTTGGCGATTCGCTAATTGCGGCCAGCATCTCTTTGGCTGGGATTTTTCTTAAGGCCTGCGATAACAATTGGAGATTAACTCCTTCATGCTTTAGCGCAAACAACAGGTGGCTTAGTGGGCGATCATCTTTGGGGGCGACCTTTGCAGGTATAAACAATGCCCCCTGGGTGGGCGTTACACTGGTTACCGAGGCAAGGCGTGCAGGTACAAGTGGATCAAAAGCACTGAGATCAAGCTGACTTTTTACCTGTGAATAGCCTATATCGCCCATATTTCCCTCAAGCCCCACTTTTCGTTCGAATAGCTATTTTCCCACACTTTTTCTTACATATACACACTTTTTCTTACGATTACACATATTTACACACTTTTTCTTAAATATTTCAATAGATTCCTACATTTTTAAACATATCCTCACTTTTTCTTACAAAATAGCAGTTTGAATGTTTTTTGCTAACTAGCTTCAAAAGCTAAATTCACTTGAAATAGGCGGATTTATTGACAATAACTGCGATTATTAGCAGTTTTATTGACATTCCTGGACAATTTAGGCGAAATATGCAGCTTTATTGACATGTCACCTATTAGGGGCGACATGTCAAAAAAACACCTTAAATTCCCATATTGCCTAAGTGTTGCGCAATCCGATCCATAGGATTGCCTGCACTAGCCAATGGCGCCCCTAATGTTGAAGTTCGCGCCCGAATCGGTTGAGGGTAATGGATTGCAATAGGTTTGACACTCGCAAAACTAGGTTCGGGCCTTCCAATCGCCTCATAAATAGACTCAATCATGGTCTGCCACTGCTCTGGTTGGTTGTTTTGCACGAAGACTTGCATGTAGAAAGGGTCTGACATGTACTTGTTAAAACAGATGGCCTTATCGGTGTGGTCGATTTCATCTGAACGGGTATTTAAGAACTTGAGCATTTGCAGCTTTGCTTCGGATACCAATTCAGAAGGCTTTTTCTGGCTATTGGCGAGAGTCATCACATTACCCACAAACTTGTTTTCTATTTCGTATTTACGAACCGCATCCTGAAGTGTGGCCACCATAGATTGCAAATCAACAACCTGCTTTTCTAGATCACGTTTTTCGTTAATCATTTTCTGAATACGCTCACACCCTCGCTTTGATTTGATACCACCAGAGGTTTCCTTATTAACACTAGGCGCGGCATCGGGACCCACACCCGTGAGTCCAGGGTTCAAAGCCCGCTTAATTACATCTTCAGCTGTCTTAGCTTGAATCCCTGTTTTCGGAAGTGTATCGACGGTAATAGCGACTGGTGCGGGCAATATTTCACCTAGGTCATGGGCTTGTGGTGGCGCCTTATCTGCTGAAGTAGGCATAAAGGACGGCACATGCACTTCGCCCTTAACGGGTGTAAATATAGACTCGGGCTCTAGAGCTTCTGACTCCTCTTCTAATACTTCGCCCTCATCAATATCCTCAGATAGCTTGGCAAGAGATGCATTGGGGGTCTTACTTAGATCATCTAGTAAGTTGGCTGCTTGGCTCCGACTCTGGCTCTTACGTTCTGCCTTTTGTGTTTGTTGTATTTGAGCGCTAATCTGAGCGCTACGCTCCTTATCCAATTGAGCTTCTGCCTGCCTTGCCTTTGCTTGCGCCATCAATTCAAGCGCGCGCTCTTCCCTTGCCTTATTACGCCTTGCGGTGCTCTCGGCGGCGTGCTTTTCATAAACTTCTTTTTCAAGTCGCTCACGCTCTTTCTTGGCTTCTCTATCCTGTACTCTTTGAATTGAACCACCCTTGGATAGAACCTCCGACTTAAAGCCTTCCACTTCATTTGCTACTTGCGTCATTGCCTGTCTCCTCTTTTAATAAGTTGCTGCCGTAATTCATTTCAGCGTTTGTCTTTTGCCTTCGTTCAGGAAGCCAATTCATTCCTAAATTTGGGTCGTCATCGCGTGACCAGCCATCCACCTGCTTTTCCACATTCGGTATAAATAGATTTGAATCGATACGATCGTCATATCGCAAGAGAGTCTCTTGTAGGAGATTACGGATATGCTCGTAATCCATTCCTCTGGCTTGTAGGTTTTGTATCTGAATTGATAGATTCGTAATCATGGGTAGAATCTTTAGCCAACTCTCTTTATCGTCTATGCCATCTGGAGCGCCGGTAGTACCTGCTCTTATGCGTAGATCGACCATGTCAAAGATTCGGTCTTTAGTGAGCTCTGGCCAGTCGTAGGTTTTCTCTATAGTCATGACTAGTTCGCCATTGATCATGGTGGTCTTATTGCTTGGTGGCCCCATGTAGCGCTCCACCTGTTCTTTAGTGAGCTCTTGCAAAAGTACTTGGGCGCTGTATTGGGCAATCTCTTGTAGCCAATCTTCTATCTGGTCTTTGAATTCAAATACGCGCCCTGATAAGGCTCTTTGTAAGATATTGGCTTCGGTTGCTGTCTTGGGCCTGACTACCGTAGAGCGCGCAGCATCTTGAAGACCTGTAACTTGCTCCCAGTCATAACGCACTGCGCTGGTGTCATACACAATTGGGTCGATCTTGGGGTGACCCCTAGGAATGATGACTTGGTTTAGGGGCTTGCCTTCGGTATCGACAATGGTGATTTCACCGAATCTTGAATCTGAGTGCTTTTTGATTGTCTTCTCGTTAATATCAGCCGATGCGACCCACCCCGGTATGCAGAGGTCTCGATGTTGATTGAACCGATCCCTCGCTTCGTTATGTTCGTCCTGAAGACGCTCCGTCAAATCTACTAGACTTGGACCTACGAATTGACCATCAACCACTTGGTAAGGCAATAAGAAGAATGGGTACCAGCGCTCTCCTGCCCTTGGTGGGGAGTAAGGTTCGCGAAGCCATTCTGTTGCGCCCTCCACCATCGTATATACCCGTTGGGTAGTTCTGTCCCAGATCTCCAGGACAGCTATTTGCTGATCATCAGTCACTAAGCCTGAACCAGCATTCATTTGCATTGAGGCTAGGCGTTTGGCTTTCTTATGGGATGGCTCACCTTGGCCTGGTTGGTAGATCTTGGCACTGGCTAAGTTCTTTTTATAGAGAGCCTCTGCTTGGCCACGCTTCATCGGGATGATTTGGCAGATCCAATCTGCATCGGTGTAATCCCAGAACTCGCAGATAGATGGATCGATGAGGAGATTTTCTGTAAGGACTCTATCGATTACCAATCCTTCGGCCGATTGGACTTCTGACTGCTCCTGAAGCGACTTGATGAGCTCTTCTAACTCTGCCCTCTTGGCATCATGATGATGACGTTGGCCATCCTCTTGGAAGTCTCGAGCTAGCTCCTCTATAGCCAGCAGGTTTTCTTGGGCATCATTGATGCGACCCTGGATATAGGAATCCTTGCTTGGATCTCTTTGATACATCACTTTGAGAATTCCGAAGCTACAAGTAAGCGCTGCCCTTACGGTGGACTTGGCTCGATTCTTGAGCTGGGCATGTTCTAGCGCTCTATTGGTAACCTTCTCAAGTGTTTTACAAAAGAGCTTGATATCCGCACCCGAGTGAGTCGGGGTTGTGGAGATTTCTGGATTGCGAGCGTAGACGTTGGGAAGTACCGCAGAGATAGTGCCATGTATAAGGTTAGCTCTTAGGCTGTAGAAGTCTTTACCAGTGGGATCTGCATTCCAATTAAAGCCAGCTACGGTATTGCGGTTGTGACTTACGCGCTTATGAAATGTTGCCCAGTGAGCGCGCGCATGAATAATGCGGGCGGTCCATTTTTGTTGGAGGGCTTTTGAGTCTTGAGGCACATCCTATTTATAGATTCAAAAAGGTACACCAAGGATTTATTTAAAATAAATCCTTGCCATATGGGCGTCCAGCATTTCGCCAACGATATCACCATCAGCGATGCCAAATAAAATCATCTCCACTTTGGTAACTCCAAATTTATCATTTTGTCCAAAGACTTGGTTCGATATTTCGATCGAAATATTGCAGTAGTTTTGGTATGCATATCCCTGATCCATATAAACTTCTTTCCAAAAAGAATTAATCATTGATGACTTCATTGACTTCGCTACCCATCCTTTTCTGAGCTCTTCCTTAAAGGCTACTTTGACCCTTTCTGATCCAAGCGCTCTTTTATAGAGTTCTTGCTCATATGAGAAAAAGTCAATATCGGAGCCGGTTATATCTAAAAATTCTTGGTGGGCATTATTTTCTTGTGCATCTTCAACATTGCATGACCACTGGAAGGGCAATTAAATGTATGGGCTAGCATTAACAGGGACGGAAAAGGTTATCGTAGATATTTAGCAAGGTGACGAAGAACCTCATTTAAAGCACCTTTACCGACCCCAGTATGTCTTATATTGAGGTCCGTCAGATTTTGGTGCTGCATAAGGGGGGATGATTTGAATGGGTAATGGCATTGGTGATCCTATGCCGACAAGAATTGCCTCACCCTGCCCCAATGTCGGTAGAAATGCAGCGGCGGATGCGTCCATATTGCCGCAGGCTCTCTCTACAATCTGACGATCTTTCTCATTAATTAATCGATGAACTATAAACATACCCATCTGACTGAGAACATCTTCAGGAATATCTCTGGGCCGTTGGGTTGCAAGTACTGTAGTCAATCCATATTTACGACCCTCTTTTGCTATAAGTCCAAACGATTCTAGAGAAATCTTGTTATATTCATCGCCCAAGGATTTATCAAGAAATTGATGTGCCTCGTCCAGGATTACTACTGCTGGATTTTCTTCAAACTTACCCGATCGAGCCTCTTTCAAGAGATATCGTCCAATTGCATTGGTAACTATCTCCCTAGTGTTGTGCTCAAATGGGAGATCCTCCATTGAAATTCTCAGAATTGAATCTTTGGAATGCAAAAAACTTGAAATCACCTCCGGCAAAGGTTGTGTATTTTTTGCACTAAAGATGCAGTCCATATATGGCGACTTTAATGTGACATTGATCTTTGCAATTAATGTTGAGCAATATCCCAATACCTGCTCGTCACAACCCCCCCATTTTGCGCCAAAGCTTTTTACGCATTCATATTCAATTTGACCCGGCAAATTATTGATGTCAAAGTCAGCGCCTTCAGACTCAATAGCATGCGCATATTTTTTTAATTCGCTCTCAATGGGCGGCTTGTCTCTATTGGTTTTTATTAAATATCCGTCAGTAGCAACAGCATCGTTTAATGCAACCAACTTTAGGCTTTTTAGGGCTTCACGTAATTTTGGCGCTTGTGATGCGGCAGTTGGATTAAATAAAACAAAGAGGTCTGCCTCTGATAAATACTGGTACGGATAGCCGACAAATTCTCGAGAATCGTGCTGATCAACCGGATTGCCTCCTAGATAAACATGCCTAACACCTTCTCCCAGTCCACCAAATTCACCTGTCGCATCGAAAACGATCGCCTTACCACCAAGCCTAGCAATCTCCTCAATCAACCTGGCGACAGTCCAACTCTTGCCCCCACCAGTTGCACCCAAAACAGCGCAATGTCGCCCAACAAGCGCTTCAGGCGAGAGAGAGACAACCATATTTAGAGAATTTGGAAGGAAGCCGAGTTTAATGTTTTGCGTACGCCCGAAACCTTGCTCAACCGCATGTTTAATTAGCAATGGATGCGCTGAAAATATTTGCTGGGCTATGCGAGGGTGAGCTGGTATTCCATTGACTACAAGCCCCGTAGAAAGATTAAGGGATGTTAAAAGCTGTATTAATCCAATCGGATTTGCTTGTCCATTAATATCTGCAGTGGGCTCCACCAGCAACCTATCTTGATCTGGTAGCTTTACTTCTATAATTCGCCCAATAATGGCATGCTCCTCCCCCTCTATTAAAATAAATTCGCCAACCTGACCAGCTAGCATTTGATAGCCTGCATGATGATCTGAAATAGGAGAGGCAGCGTAAGGCAAATTAACCCTTACTGTAACAGGGCCAACTTGACAGACCGTCCCAATATAGCGAGCAGGATCAAAGGGCGCAATTGGCAATTTACTCATAGCAAATCACCATCAATAGCTCTCATCCTTATCATGTGCTTCTCTAGATCCGTTTCCGCTGCCATATCTGGAATACCTTTAGAAATATCCTCAAAGGTGCCGTTTAGTAGAGTTAATCTAGCATCACCTTGATCTATCATTTGAAGAATTTTATTTAAAAATGGATTTTTTCTTGCTGAACCTTGATCAGATAAAAGCTCATCATCATCAACATCATCTAAGCTGCCACCATCTTGAACATACTTGTGGACATCAATACTTTTAACAAGTGATGGATCAACAATCACCACTTTTAAACCAAGATTTGATCTAATTGCAGACATAATTGGTTCTGCAATGTGATTATCATTAAAGCCAAACCCTACAATGAGTAGCCCAGTATTTGGCTCTCTCAAAGAAGTCTGAAAAGCCGCCATCATTTCTAAGTAGGGTTGCGAGAATGCCTGCTCATATTTGCTACTGCGAGGATAAATTAGCAGAGGTTTGCTTGTATTGTATTTTTTCTCAATCTCACCCCCACTCCTCTCCCAATCAATAGACCCATGCAATTTATAGAGCTGGAATACATTGGGAATAAAAGCTGAAGCGTCTCCATCAGAACTCCGCCTGACAATATCGTACGTAAAGTAAACAGGATCAAAGGTGGGCGGCAATGTTGGAGAAAATCCATCAATTACAACAAACCGCCCATTTTTGGCGGCATGCTCAAAACATAAATCATAGTTTGTAGTAAATATTTTGGCGCGCCCCTTGCCAGTGGATCGCCTAGCAATGCGCTGAAGAAATGCGCCGTGAATTGGAAGAGCGTCAGTCTGATTTAAAAAATTTACTGCAGAGCGAATTTCTTTTTCAGCCAATTCAATAAAATTCTGAAGAATCTTTAAATCCTTATCGCGTAGAAAATTTTCAGCTACCTTGCATTCAGACAATAATTCCTCGATATTTTCATTACTATTCTCATGTCGAACTAACTCAAGCAACTTCTCCCATGGACCTTTATTATCTGGGTCATAAGCCAATCTAACGCGTTTCCATAGGTCTGGCATTGTTGGCGCTCTTCTTTTTAATCGATCCTCACCCTCCATGACGCACAAAGAGGTTCCGAGTCCAGATAAAACAACTAGATTTTGACAGCGTATGATTTCCGATAATACGCGTTGAATTTTTTCAGCCGCCATATCACCGTCTAAATCTCGATCTTCAATATTTAATGTATTAATATTTTTTTCGGATATCCACGCATTATTAGTTCCTGCAGATCGAATTTTCATGATAATTCCTTTGGGATCATTTAGCATTGAGCATACATTACGATTTGTCACTAAGATACTAATACGCCGCACTCTTCTTTTAATGGCAAATGAATTAAGATTCTAATTATTAGAATATACTCATATCGATTAATTAATATTACATCCCAAGCGCTAATTTAATAATTTTTAATTCACAAGATTTGGCGCCCCTCTTGCTCGCATTACCCCATATCTAGTGGCATCCCAAGCATGATCCTCCGCATCAGTATCCACATCTTCTGGGTTTAATGAATCTGGTGGTAATTGAGGGATGGTTCTTAACCAATGCTTACAGGTTGAGAAGATCTTAAGTCTATCCTCAGCTAGTAGTCGGATGATTTCTTGGGCTCCGTTTACTCTGCTTCTGGAAGCGTTATAGGCCTCGGTCCACTTGACCCCTTTATCCCTAAAGATCTGGCCAATGGATCTCTCTGCCCCTATTTTGGAAAAGATGGATGGGTCAGCTAGGTTCATGCGATATTCATAGCCAAGGCGTTGGTCATGAATTTCTATCTTTTTGATCTTCTCGGCCACTACCGTTGCATCCTCTCTTGTGCCGGTGTTTTCTTTATCCCCATATCCATAGAGCTCTCTCCACAAGTAATAGACTCCATCATTGGATAGTGCGAACCAATAGACGGCATATGGCCTTGCATATCCCCAATCCATCGATCGCCAAACCTTCCAGGTTGGTGGAATGGCAAAGGGTTCTACAACGTGTTTAGAAGGCTGCCATACTCCTTCCAAGAAACTTCCCACGTGGATATCCCAATCACCCTCTAACCAGGCTCTACGTCTGTTTGGATCACTTAGTGACTCTAGGCTCATCAGGTAGTTGGGGTCGTTTTTTAATAGATGGGCGTTCTCATAAATCGTCGAATGAATTCGTACTCTGGGTAACGCGCCCTCCTGCCTAATGATCTGCCCAGCAGGAATGTCTCCAATCTGAAATCGCGCCTTTACGGACGCGTGCCCCACTCCAAATGGATTACAAGTAGCTCGCACCATCCTTGGCATACCGGGATGAGATGACCTACAAGTGGAATGCATTGCTTCGTAGAAAGAGAGGTTGCGCCAGTTGGTGAGCTCTTCAAATCCAAGCCAGGGATATTCATGGCCATGGTAATTCCAATAGTCGTCCTCATTGGCGCCATATCGAAAGTACAGCATCTCTCCTGTTGGCCACCTCCAGACATAGTCTGATTCATTGAACTTAGCGCCTGGGAAGATTTGATAGAACCAGCGTTTACTCTTGGCTACTACGTCAGCCAATTGGGGATAAGTCAGGCGAAAGAGAGTTCCGCGCCAGTGTTCTCCAAAACCTCTGCCTACATGTTGGGCATAACTCATGAGCAAGGTATCCGTCTTACCCCCACCTCGGGTGCCCTCTAGCAATACCTCATACACTGGGCAAGTCAGAAACAAAGTCTGACTACCGGGCAATGGTGCCCAGATGGTTTTCATGGACTAGTGCTTTGCTTGGGCGGCTTGCTCCCACTCATCTATGCTCATGGCACTAGGTACCACCAAGACCCCACTTTGTAGAGGTGCACCATCTTTACCGGTGTGCTCTATTGCGGATAGACGTGGATGCACATACGGGGCAGCATGCCTGGCAATAGTTGCGGCCATGTTCAGTAACTTGATGCGATTCTCCGTGATCATGGCGGTATGACCATCATCATGCTCGTTAGCCTTATCACCATGGTCATGATGATCACGACTGTAATTACCCGCCTCTTTGTAGAGCGCCATCATCGTGCTCATCATGACCTCCAGGGGCGTAATGCCCTGGGCAGCAGCTACCTCAGCAATCTCACGGGTACGCTTGGTTAGACTGCCCTCCTTGCGGCCAGCTCCAGGCCTTGCCCCTCCCTTGCTTTTGCTTAGTGCTGGTTTCTTTGATTTCTTTTGATTGTTTTCAATCATGGGTTTTGATCAACCGTAAAAGATGGGGTTGCAGCGCTACCGAATCCCCAAGAGGTTCATCAAACTCGATGATAATTCTTTGGAATAAGTCATGCCGGCTTTGAGCTCCGCGATGTTTGACCACGGTGCCTACGCGCCCACTAGGAGTTTTTACCTTTGATCCAATGGGAAAGTCTTCCATGTCTAGGCGATCAATGACGCCCGCAATGGCTTGATTAGTTTGCATTGGATGCCTCCTGGCGTTTACGTAATTCGGCAAAGATTCGAGTTTTGAAGGAGTCGTAGCTTTCAGAGCCTTGGGCCTTCATTGCAAGCTCTCTACCCTTGGTATCTATGCCTTCGTTGGTTTTCCACCAGGCGTCTTCTTCTACGCTAGCTGCTTCCACCTTCTTGCGCGCCCCCTTGAGGATGGCTAAAACATAGCCTGCATTGATGGGGGTTGGGTTTGAGACCTTCATGCGGGTTTCCTTGGCTATAGCGATAGCTTCTGCTACCTCGGCTTCCGTTACCCCGAGATTGACGATGTCTCGTATGCGGTAGTCGTCTACGGCAATGGCTCTACCCTCTTTACTGATCATGGCTGCAAAGCTTTTATATTTTTCGATGCGCTCCTGAAAAACTTTTTCTTCGTCTGTGGGTATGGGTGGTTCTTGGGGAATTTTTTCCTTTTCACCCCCATTGTTTTGTTTGCCTGGTGTATGGAGATTGGTTACTGGTGACTGGTGTTTGGTTTCTGGTGAGCAATGCGTTCGCATTGCGGTCGCATTGCGAACGCATCCAATATTTGGGATGATTTCTGGCTGAGATTCGTCAGATGGAAATGATTGCCACCTGCCTTCTGCGCTACGCCTGGCTTTAAGTTGCTTGTCTTTGAAGCGGGCTATCTCGTGATCACAGCGCTCTTGTCTCCAGCCTTTATCAGTGAGAGTAAAAAATTCATTGAGGACGGAGACAACTGCATTTTTTTCTTCTTTTGATCGTGCGTTGATCAATCTTTGAACTAGTTTGATTTCGATAGGTAACGGTTTTTCTGTGGCGTAGCACTTTCGAATGAGGCGGCTGTAGGTTGCATCCTCTATGAATGTAAGATGCGCGGTCGCCTCTGCGTAATCTCCAATGTGATGCTCGTAGTAATTCATCTCAATCTGTCTCCGTGTTGTTCTTTTTCTTGCGTGCAATATTTTTTTGCAAGCGATGAATCTAACAATCGGAAAGCGTATCGTCAAACGCGTTTTTTCTGAATTTTTCTTTAATTTATTTATTCATCATTTCTCTGTAATCCATGTTTGAGATATTTGTGGGAATGAATTTCTTTATCTGAAGTGTTTATTGATCTAAGGTTGTCCACCAACCTCTTTGCGCTATCAGAATGTTCTGACAAGGCTGTAGCTATTTATTTATATGGCTTGTGTTACTTCTATGAATAAATATTTTTTTGTAGTCAAAAATTAATATGCGTCTTCAAAGTGGGTATTGACATTTGATTGACCACCAAAATTTCATTGACTACATTGCACTTCAGCAGCACACAGATTGATTCATAACAAAACACAATAGGAGATTAAATTAAATGGTGGCATTTCGTTTGTATGGCTTGTATCGATCTTATGGATACACAAAAATGAGTTCCGCAAAGATGGCCTTGCAGGCCTATCGCAAAAACTTAAAGCGCGCCCGCTAAGGAGATGGTGATGAGTCAATCAATCCCACAAATCCCACCAATTACTCTAATGAGAATTCCTCAAATATTGAAGGTGATGCCAGTTTCTAAATCGAAGTTTTGGCTCATGGTGCAGAAAGGTGAATTTCCAAAGCCGATCAAAATTGGTAGGTCGTCTTTTTGGACGATTGAACAGGTTCAGGCATTTATTCGAGAAAGGAGCGGTCAATCCACCAATTGAAAAATGGCTATCTCCTGAGGTTAATCTTGAGCCATGGCAAATCAATTTCAGGAGATAACTATGAGTAGCATTAATCAACCCAAAACATTTAGCGTTGATGTCTACAGTGACTATGGAGTGAATACTCAAAACCCTTGGGTACATGCCGGGGAATTCTCAGAGCTAAGTGACGCTATTGAAGTTTGCAAAAAAGTAGTTGACGACTTCCTGCGCGCACCAATCAATCGCTATATTGAACCCGAAGTGCTGGCGCACGCCTTTCTGAGTTACGGTGATGTGCCAGTCATTAGTGGCACTCAGAATCTAGCCAATTTTGATGTCTACGAATACCTTACCCAGCGTTGCGCTGAGATATCAAGCCCACAGCAATCCATCTAGATCTGGATTGAGACTCGGTTTTGGTGGTGGGTAGAGTGGTGGGTAGAAGAGCCCCAAAAACATAGAGCCCCATGGTTGGGGGCTCTGCTGTCGTATATGGCGGAAGAGGTGAGATTCGAACTCACGGAGGACTTTCATCCTCGCCAGTTTTCAAGACTGGTGCATTCAACCGCTCTGCCACTCTTCCATTAGTGTGAATCACGGTTAATTCAAGTGCTAGATTATAGAGAACTTTTGATTTGACCCTCTAAATACTTGGCAATGGCTAGGCTGGAGGTTAATCCTGGGGACTCAAAGCCATATAGATTAAAGAGCCCTTCTAGACCATGATCCTTGGGTGTATTGAAGCAAAAGTCACCTGCAAGGGTGTTGGGTGGGACTATTTTTGCCCTCACCCCCGAATAATCTGGTTGTAAAGCATTGTCTTTGAGACCTGGCCAATACTTTCTGACTGCTGCATAGAAGCCATCGCCCCGCTTTGGATTTACCGTGTAATCGATTTGATTCTCTTCGTCGATTTCTAACCATTCAACATCAGGCCCAAATTTAGCCTGACCACCCATATCTAAAGTGAGATGCACTCCTAGTCCACCGGGTTCTGGAATGGGATAAATCAAATGCTTAAACGGTGATTTACCTGAAAGAGAAAAATAATTGCCTTTAGCAAAATACGCTTTCGGAATTTGCTCTTGTGCAAGACCTTCAATTTTTTTCGCAATCGCTGGCGCGCTCATGCCGGCACAATTAATCAGAAGCTTTGTCTGAATCTTCATGCCGTCTGCGCCACCGATTTCCAATTCAAATCCGTCTTGAGCGTTTGATCCTATTGGCCTAGCGCTGATCAGCGGAGATTGATAGGCGATCATGCCACCAGCATCTTCAAAGCCACCAAGCAAGGACAGCATGAAACCATGGCTATCAACAATACCGGTTGAGGCTGAAAGTACGGCAGCAGAACATTGGAGCTCAGGCTCCATAGAATTTGCTTGCTCACCAGTAATCATTTTGATTTCTGGGACGTTGTTTTGTTGTGCTTTATATAGAATTGCCTGAAGATCATCTAATTGAGAATCATCGCTAGCTACGATCAGTTTGCCGTACGGTTGAGTAGCAACGTGATGGGTGCGACAGTACTCGTAGAGCATACGATTACCCTCTACGCATAACTTCGCCTTTAGGGAATCCTTGGGGTAATAAATACCAGCATGGATGACTTCGCTATTGCGGGCGCTACTAATCGTGCCAAAAGCACTTTCCCGCTCGAGCAAAATCGTTTCTCTGCCTTGAAGAGCCATCTCCCTGGCAACAGCCAGGCCAATGACCCCGGCCCCAATAACGACACAGTCAACTCGGTCCATTTACCCGATCCTGCGTCTAAATTTGCTTATATTCATGGTGAAATCGTAACATTTTCAGTGGTTTAAGGTGGTTTTTGGGGGTTTTGAGAGTCAGTTATTGATAAAATTCATAGATGTCTTTAAATCCCGCTGCAAAGAGCTCGCACCCCCTCCATCAAACCAACGGCATCGTTTTAGATAGCGCCTATCAGGGTATTGATGAGGCTGGCTGGAAATCCCTGTTTCAGCAGGCTAAAGACGCCAAATTAGAGCAATTTATTGCCGATCTTTTTGCAGGTAAAGCGGTCAATAACTCAGAGGATCGCCCCGCCCTGCACTCGGCCTTACGCAATCTGGATAAATCCCCTGTTTTGGTAAATGGCAAAGATGTCATGCCAGACGTTGCAGAAGTTTGGCATCGCATTGAGGCTTTATGCAATAAATGGGTTGGAGTAACCGATGTCATTCATATCGGTATTGGCGGATCTGATTTTGGTCCACGTCTAGCAATAGAAGCTTTAGCTCATGTTCCCGACATTGATAGCCGCGGGATGCGCATGCATTTCTTAGCCAATATCGACACAGCAGAACTCAATCGCATTTTGCAACGCGCTTTACCACACAGCACTAAAGTCATGATTGTCTCCAAGTCATTTACGACGCTTGAGACCACTATGAATGCCAAGGCAGTGGTGAAGTGGCTTAAGAATAATGATCTTACCGATAGTCAAATTGGTAAATCACTCTTTGCTGTTACAGCCAATGTGCCCGCAGCTGAAGAGTTTGGTGTTGATCAAGATCACATCTACCCATTCTGGGATTGGGTTGGCGGGCGTTACTCTGTTTGGTCCGCAGTTGGCCTACCGATCGCCTTGCAATACGGCTTTGATACTTTTAAAGAATTCTTATTGGGTGCGCAAGCTATTGATCAGCACTTTAAGACTTCCCCTCTTGAAGAAAATTTGCCTGTCATCATGGCGCTTAGCTTGCTGTATCAGCAAGAGAAACACAATATCAAGTCATACGCTGTCATTCCTTATGCAGACGCTTTAGATTGGTTTCCGAAGTGGTTGCAACAGCTTGATATGGAAAGCAATGGCAAAAGTGTCGATCGTGATGGCAAGCCTGTGAAATTTTCTTGTCCAGTTGTTTTTGGTAGTTCAGGCAGCAATGCGCAGCACTCCTACTTCCAGTTATTGCACCAAGGTACAGAAATTATTCCGATTGATTTCATTGCGGTACGTGAACCGATGAGTAATTTGCCTGAGGCAAAAGCGCATCACCGCATCCTGCTCTCGAATTGCTTAGCGCAAGCGCAAGCTTTGGCAAATGGCAAGAAGACTGATAACCCAAACAATACCTACCCAGGTAAGCGTCCTAGCAACTTGCTGATCCTGCCTAAGCTCAACGCCTTCTACTTAGGCGCACTCTTAGCGCTTTATGAGAATCGCACTGCTGCACTTGGCGCCCTATGGAATATCAATAGCTTTGACCAACCTGGTGTTGAGCTTGGCAAAGTATTGGCCAAGCCAATTGAAGCTGCCCTGAAGAATGATGGCACTGTTCAAGCCAATGCTGGCATTGATGAAGTCACTGCCGCCCGTATTAACTTATTTAATCAATAGCTTTATTAGTTCTAGCCTTAGCCTAGACATCGAAAGAACGCTCATGCAACTCTCTCCATCCATTTTCAAAGCTTATGACATCCGCGGCATTATTGATGAAACTTTAGATCCATCGATTGCCAAATTGATTGGTCAAGCATTTGGCACCGAGATGTGTGAACTAGGTGAAACAGAAATTGTGATTGGTCGCGATGGTCGTCTATCAGGTCCTAGCTTGATTGAAGCATTGACTGAAGGCTTGTTATCTACCGGCATTAATGTGATTGACTTAGGAATGGTTGCTACACCAATGGTGTACTTTGGCGCCGACCAAACACTTAATGGCAAGAAACCTAAATCCGGCATCATGATTACTGGCAGCCATAACCCACCTAACTACAACGGCTTCAAGATGGTTCTGGGTGGCGCAGCAATTTACGGCGATCAAATTCAGGCGCTGCGTAAACGCATTGAGGCGAAGAAATTCGCTACCGGTCAAGGCAGCAGAAGCGAGTTTGATATATTCCCAATGTACTTAGAGCGCATTGTGGGAGATGTGAAACTAGCCCGCCCTATCAAGATTGCTGTCGACTGTGGCAATGGTGTTGGTGGTGCCTTCGCAGGCAAGCTCTTCAGAGCTTTGGGCTGCGAAGTACAAGAACTATTTTGCGAAGTAGATGGTCATTTTCCGAATCACCATCCAGACCCTGCGCATATTGAAAACCTACAAGATCTCATCAAGAATTTACAGACTACAGATAATGAATTAGGTCTTGCCTTTGATGGCGATGCCGATCGCTTGGGTGTAGTTACTAAAGATGGTCAGGTGATCTTCCCGGACCGTCAAATGATGCTGTTTGCTAAAGATGTACTCTCACGCAATCCTGGCGGCCAGATTATTTATGACGTTAAGTGCACCCGCAATCTCGCAACTTATGTGAAACAGCATGGTGGCGAGCCTTTGATGTGGAAAACGGGTCACTCTCTAGTTAAAGCCAAGCTTAAAGAAACTGGTGCTCCACTCGCAGGTGAAATGTCTGGTCATATCTTCTTTAAAGACCGTTGGTTTGGCTTTGACGATGGCCTCTATACCGGCGCACGTTTATTAGAGATTCTCTCGAAAGAGAAAGATCCCAATCAAACACTCAATGACTTACCAAATGCGATCTGTACACCAGAATTGCAATTAGCCTGCACTGAAGGCGAACCATTTACCTTATTGGAAACCATTAAGGCGAATGCCAAGTTCCCTACTTCTGAATCGATTAATACGATCGATGGTGTGCGCGTTGAATATGCCGATGGCTTTGGTTTGGCTAGACCTTCAAATACGACTCCAGTAGTCGTGATGCGCTTTGAAGCAGACAGCGAAGAGGCAATTGCCCGTATTCAGGCGGAGTTTAAGGCTGTATTGTTGGCTGCTAAGCCGGATGCTAAGTTGCCGTTCTAATACTTAATGCATTAAGGGCTTTTGAGGCTTCTTAGCCTTTTCAAGCTCTTTTTCAGTAGTAGCCACTTCTTGAACTTGGGGCACCTCACCCCAAGCAGCGTGCTCACGCAATTGATTGAGCAATAAACACATTGCTTGCAATGTAGGTCCAGCCATTTTGAGATTGATGTTAGCTCCGCCTGGAAGCACCAGATCCAATGACAACATGTCTTCAGCATCCTGCTTCTCGAAAGCGCATTTGACGTCCATCACCAATACAGGATCTGCACCTAAAGGATAGGCGCTTGCAGGCTGATAAGTCTCAGGCTTGACTGCCTCTCGCTGCTCCCGCTCCTTTTTTACCGCTTCTTCACCAAACTGGGCAATGGCTTTTGCAGCTTCTGGCGTATGGGATTGCTCTAGATTCTTTACCAATAGATGAGAGGTTGCTGCCAGGATAAATAGCGTTACGCGACGGGTAAACCAAAAACGAAACTCGGTGTCTTCGCTAGTATTAAAGCGAAAGAGCAAGCGATCATCGTTCGCTAGGTAGGTGGCATTAAATTGCTTGATAGTCATAAGCCGCAGTTTAACGCTGAATTACTACAGAATTAATCCTCTTCGCACTTGGTGTTTCCGCTCTGGTCCACCGTGCAAATATTGGTAGTGCTTGCTTCATCCAATGACTTACCCTTTGATTTACCTGATTTGGAGGAAATCACCTCAGTATCTTCAGGCGTGCTAACAGAAACACCGCCGAAAGAACGGCTATTTGCCGCATATTGAACCTGATCAGCATGGAAATCAATCACTTCACGCAACGCACCTGCTGCAACACCCTCTCGCGGAATATAGCTAGCCAGGACCAAAGGCGTATTTAATGCTGGAGCTGGCTCAGCAGCTGTAATCGTTGGCGTAGGTGCTGGCGGCGTTGTGGTGGGAGCAAGATAACCCAAAGCGTTTGCACTGGTAAATTGATTTCCCCAGTTATTAACCCCAGTTAAGTTGGCATCCAAGGCAAAATTGCTTGAGCCATTAATTACTAGACTATCTAAGCTGCCTGGATTTTGTAGGTTGATCTGACCACAATTAGATGAGCACCCACTATTGGCAACAGACTGCTCAGGAAGATTAAAGCTCACATTAGCAGCTGGATCCCAAACGGAGAAAGTGACTGTAGCAGGTGCAGCGCTTGATTGTGCATTCATTAAGTTAGCGCGATATGTTTGATCAGAATAGGTAGCTACGCTATCTATCAAATTAACAGTGCCAATATAAGAATTTGCAGCTCCCACTTGGGAATTATTTACCACTGTTTGCGCATTCAGGCTGTACAGAGGTGCGCTAGAGCCAACCGGAGCATTAAAGCTAATGGTGGCACCAGAATTGACCACAGCATATCCGCTGCTATAAGGAATGGCTGTAGGCGCAATGGCAGCCACCAATAGGGTATGCGTATTGGCAACCGTGTCATTTACTGTGCCGTTATATGTAATGCTTGGATCCTCAGAAATCATGGTCCGAACGTAAATTGGATTTGAGTCCAAATAGCTTATCGTGCTAGATCGCACACCTGAACCAGCAACATACTGGAAGTAACCTCTGTAATTATCTGTGTATAGGAAACCGACTGAAGGGGTGCGCCCTAGGTAGCTAGCATCGCCAATATATACTGCTCCGTTATAGGTTTGCGTCACAGCAGTTAGGATATCAGCCAAGATATTAATTCGAGAACCAGTAATGGTGAAGTTATTCAAGCGCGCTGCATTACCAGTACTATCGCCCAGGGTTACAATGCCCGTGCCTGCATTAATCACCAATGACTCAGCTTTGTTGACTGCGCCATTAATGGTGGCATCAATCAAAATATTTGAATTAGCGCTTTGGAATGTAGTTGTGCCTGTACCTGATGTGCCAATAATGAGGTTGCCGCTATAACTTTGTGCACCTGCCGTAGAAATGTCGCTCAGAATAGCTGTTGTGCCACCAACAATTGAGAGAGCCGGCATGGTGATGCCTGAAGTTGTCGAAAAATTAGCGGGACTTGCGGCAGTGCCTGAAGAATTAACCAAGCCAGAACCCAATGCATTATTTGATCCAGCAATCAAACTTGTGCCTGCCCCTATATTTGTGCCGCCAGTAAATGAGCTATTACCGGTCAATGTAATGGCGCCTGCATTAGAAATGGTTACGCTACCTGCTCCACTAATAGCCATAGGTATCACATTTGCAGAACTAAGGTTGAAATTTAGATTACCGCTATTTGCTACAGCCGAGGTCACTGGACCTTGCACTGAGTCATCGTAAATAACGCTATAGCCAGTCGGCAGAATTACATTCGCCACATTGGATAAATCCGGAATTGCGCCTGTTTGAACTCGATTTGCGCCGATTGTGTCGGTTGTTGTCCAATTGGCTGGATTAGACCAACTACCCCCAGTGGTAGGTCCAGTATAGGTAACCGAATTAAGCTGAGTGATGACACCATTTGTACCAGCTAAAGGAGTCGAATTATTTATTTGGTAATTAGATGCATCTTGACCTGTTAAGCCAATTGCAACGGTATAAGGAATATTAATTCCCACGTTCTTACTTGCAAATGTTCCACTTGCTAAAACAGAAACCGCATCCCCAGGAAGAATTCCAGAAGTTGCAGTAATACCTAAATTAGTCATATTGACTGTGCCGTTGTATACCTGACTTAAACCAGAGATGCCAAGATCAGCGTAAGTTAATTGCAGTGGTGTAACGTTTAAGCCCCCTACAACGTAGATCGCATTAAAGTTTGGCGTTCCACCTGGAGGCGATGTAGAGATATCAGTTGAGGTCGCTCTTAAACCATAGCTGCCTACGCCAATTTGTGTGCCAGCTGCATTCATAGTGGGATTTACAGGACTAACTGTAAATGAACCAGTTGTATTACCAGTAACTACAGTAACTGCAGATCCTGATGCAGTGATATCGGCACCAATAATTGAAATGATATTGGGTGATGAAACACCAATAGCACAATCAGTGCAGTAGGAAACAGTCATAGCACCAGCGCTATAGCTTGCTGGCGTGCCATAAGCTGTAGTATTCGAGCCAACTTGCACCAGCAATTCATTAGCACCAACAATAGTGAACTTGCCATTAACGTAACCAACGTTATAGTTTTGCAAGCTTGTTGAAACGTTAGGCACTAATACATCACCGTATACACCTGCATTGTTGGAAGAGGAATTATTTCTGCTAACCGATACAACAGCGGAACCCAATGCGCCACTCGTATCTGAATCTGCATTTTTAAAGCCGCTGTACATGACGCCACTAAAACCTGATGGATCTGAAGTACCAACAAACTTAGCGCTATCTACAGCCGTTACAGTCAACAATGCTTTTGCAACTGTAAGATCCCCAGATGTATAGCCAACATTGTAATTACCTAATCGAATGCCATTTACATCAGAAATACTGATAGAAGCCGCATAGAGACCTGCATTGGTTGTTGCTGGTATGGTCTGATTGCCGTTATAAAGGACGGTAGCTGAGCTCACTGAGTCGTCATTTCTCAAGCCTGCAACAGAATATGCCGCAGAACCCGATTGGGGCAATACCAACAATGATCCGTAAGTCGTTGTTTGGTTTTCTGCAGTGACATATAAGTTGGCTGGGTTTACCGTAAGAGACGCGCGGGTATAAGTAATGTCGTAGTTAGACCCTGCTGTAACAGTACCTTGGGTAATGTAATAAGAACCGATGTTAGAGGCTGATCCCGCTGTAGTCCATGGTGTTGCAGTGGTTGCCAATACACCACTCATTTGATCGCCATTAACCAATCCAGAAACCGTTTGATACGAAAGCGTTGGCAAGCTAGTATCGGCATAGGTCATCGATGCATTATCCGCAACCAGATTGATCGCTTTTCTGGCAATTGCCAATGTTCCTGGAGTGTAGGTAATTTGATAGTTGCTTAAATTGGTTCCACTAGCAGCGCTTGGCAAGATGCCGTTTACTGCGCCAGAATAAGTGCCAGCATTCTGAGTACCAGGAACTGTAGTATTGCCCTGCTGAGTCAGAGTTACCCCTGAGATTGCATCACTACCCAATAAACCTGTGACGGTAAAGCTTGCTGTACCAAGACTTAAAGGTGTTCCATAAATAGTGCTTTGATTATCTGCGGTAACTGTTACTGGAGCTGCAGTGATATTGGCAGTAATCGAGTTGGTAAGACCAGTGATTTGGTAGTTGGCATTACTTAAACTCAAGCCAGATATAGTTGGTGTTACAACAATTCCCGTACCAACATTAGCCGATGCAAAAGAGCCGGCCGTAACACTGCCAGCAACAGTTACAACATCTGCCCCAAGAACACCATCGGCAATAGGTGAACCAGAAATGGTTGCAGCCGTACCAGTGTCATAGGTTTTATTTGCTGCAGTAATTCCACTGATTGTTACTGGAGCAGCCGTAATGTTTGCACTTAATGCGCTAGATACGCCTGTAATTTGGTAGTTAGCATTACTGAGGCTTAAGCCCGACAATACTGGAGTAACTGCAATTCCTGTTCCCACGTTAGCCGAAGCAAAACTTCCGACTGTTGCACTGCCAAGCACAGCCACAGAATCTGCACCCAGAGTACCATTTGCAGTTGCGGTTCCCGACACAACCGCCACAAGGCCAGTGTCATATTGCTTATTACTTGCAGTTAAGCCGCTGATGGTTATTGGTGCAGGAGTAATTGTGCTTGTGGTGTTATCTACATAGGTAATGCTGTAATTGGCTGCCGCATTACTGCTACCGTTCAATACGCCAACACTATTAACAGAAACCGATTTATTGCCGTTGCCTACTCCGCTGGTTAAGTACTCAAATGAACCACCTGAGAGTGCATCCACGTCACCAGTTGCAGTATTGGTATAGAGAGTTCCAGCTGACAATGTAGCAACTGGGACTGTGGTTGCACTTGTTACTGCAGTTGTAGCGTCGTAGACCTTGGCTGCATTACTTGAAGTAACGCTGATAGATGCTGGCGTAATGTTGACAATGCCTGTTGGGTTAGTCAGCGTGTAGTTGGTGGCCAAGCCAGTACCATCAGCTAATGTTGCTCCATTTAGACTAGATAATCCAGCAGATCCAACATTCGGATTGGTCAAAGTAGCCGTGCCGGTAGCCAAAGTTAATGTCTGACCTGAAACACCAGTAATTGCTATATTGGCATTGGCAACAGAAGTAGTGCCGTCATAAGGACGATTAATTGTTGCCGTTACTGGGGCTGCACTAATATTGGCTGTTAATGGAGTGGTTACTCCATTAATTTCATAATTAGTATCGCTTAAGCTTAAACCTGAAAGAACTGGTGTAACAACAATTCCACTGCCAGCATTGGCTGAAGTAAAAGTACCAGTAGTTGCGTTACCAGTAACGCCTACTACGTCCCCACCTAAAGCACCTACTGCACTAGCTGTTCCACTAATCACGGCAGTGAATCCAGCATCATAAGTTTTATTAGCTGCCGATAAGCCACTAATGGTAATTGGGGCTGGAGTAATTGATCCATTAGTACCAGCGATATTGCCAGCAGTGTAGCGGTAGTTCGCAGCATCCGCTCCACTTAAGCTCACACTAGTAATGGTGTAATTCGTAGTACCGACATTCTTGTTGGAATACACGCCAGCACCAGACAAGCTCAATACATCACCTGCTAATTTATTCGAAGGAGTAAGGCTAATACCGTTTGTCAGCGCTACTGTAGCGTCATAAACCTTCGTTGGCGTTGAATTATTGGCCGCCGTAACATTAAGCGGTGACACAGTAGCTGTACCAGGGATATAAATCACTGGCAATGTAGATCCTGAAATCGTGGCATTTGCTTGACCTGTAGGCGTAAAGATGTAATTGCCAACATTTAAATAATTTCCAGCACTAAAACCCAGAGTAGTATCCGAGGTCGCCTTAAGACTATAAGTATTTAATGCGGAATCAGTGGCTACCCAAGTTGGAGTCGTTACTGAAGAGGTGGTAATTTGAGAGACTGTTGCACTTGGCGCTGTAAGGCTCAAGGTAATAATATTTCCGGCGCAGCTACCACTACTTACTGTGCAATATTGAGCCATAAGATTTACTGGTGTATTTGCGGTAGAGGTGCCACTAATAGAACCATATGTGTTCGTGGAGTTTGCAGCAGTAACTACCAGTTGATATGGTAGCGCCTCAGTATATGTTCCAGTAACTACTGTTGGTGTTCCGTAGTTGCCAACGATTGATGCACTCATGACTGCTGCCGGAGTTAATGTATAGACCCCGTTAGTAGCAGTTGAGCTTTGAGTGACGTTTACAGTAATGGCATCGGCACCCTTGGCACCGGATACGGTTCCATCAAAACTCGCCGGTGCCTGTCCAGCAAATCCTGCATATGAATTTGCGCTTACCGTTAGGGGTGCTGCTGTTATTACACCTGCACCAGTAGCACCGGTTGGTAATACGTAGTTACTGAGGACTGTTCCAGTATCTGCTGTGAAATGACTTGGGATCAATGAAGCGGTGACGGTACTAGCTGGAGAATAAGCCGTATTAGTGCTTGCATTAGCTGAGTTGTATACGCCAACGGTCTGAGTAACTGTGGCGCCCTCACCTGTTATAAAACCTGCTAGAGAGAAATTGCCTGAAACTAAGGTCGCTGATGTGTTTGTATCGTACTGCTTGGAAGGCGATCCAGCTATAGAAGCGCTTACTGTTAAAGGACGAATCACCACACTCGAGGTTGATGTCGGTAATACATAGTTACCCGCTAAACCGCCGCCGCTACCGTTACCAAGGCTTAATCCAGCAGTAGATAAAGATGAAACACTTGCCACGTTAGCGCTATCTGCATTTGCGGAGCCGCTCAGAGTCAGCGTTTGAGTACCAATGCCAGTGAGCACCGTGACTTGGTTAGCTGCAAAACTTCTAGAGCCATCATAGTCTTTGCTGGCAGATACTGAAACTGTTGCAGGATTAATCACATAAGCATTACTAGATGGATTGGCAAAGGCAATCTGGTAGTTACCGTTGGAAGTAGTGCCTGCCAATGTTCCTACAGTCAGCGCATATGTTGCCGCATTTTTAACGACTGTCGTAGCGCTACCATTAAACGCCATTGAGCCGCTCAAAGTTACTGGTACGTTTGCTGCTACATCCGTATTCTTATAGCCAGAAGAAGTGTAATTAGACGTCAACTGTGAATAGGTGCTGTTATTTAATGTAGTGTCGTTATAGATTGTTGATACAGCATTAGGCGTTAAGGTCAGAGTGGCTTTACCAACCACTAAATTGCCCGCAACATAGCTAATGGCATAGTTTGAAAGCCCAACACCGCTAGCAGCACTAGGAATAATGCCTGCTGAATACGTCGCAGCATTAACAGTCGGTGAAACAGTTGCATTACCGCTGTAGAGTAATATCGCACTCGTTACACTGTCGCTGTTCACCAGACCACTTGTAGTAAATGCACTAGTTCCCAGGGCATAAGCGCTACCATAGGTACTATTTTGAGCGCTAGCAGTGATGGTAAGCGCTTTAGTGGCAACTACCAAATTACCGGCCACGTAACTAATAGAGTAATTACTCAAGCCAGTACCTGAAGCAGCGCTGGCAATAATTCCGCTGGTATAGGTACCGGCATTGGTGGTACCAGCTACGGTTGTAGCACCGCTATATTTGAGCGTAACCGAACTAACGGCATCGCTGTTGACTAAACCACTAGAAGTAAATGAGCTAGTTCCCAATGCATACGATGTACCGTAATTCGTATTTTGTGTGCTGGCAGTAATTGTTAATGGGCGTTGAGTAACGGCCATAGCACCATTGGCATAAGTGATAGTGTAATTTCCAATACCGCTTCCACTGGCTGCACTTGGCACAATAGAGATACCTGTTCCAACCGCAGTTGTTGCTGCGCCACCCGTGCTGGTAAGCGTTACTCCAGTTAAGGTATCGGACCCAAATAGGGATCCAGATGTGATTGAGTACCCTACCCCACTAGAAGCAGATGCAGCACCTGCACTATAGGTAATGCCAGCTGTAGTAGAGGTATTGCCGTAGACTTTCGTGTCATTAGCCGCTGCAATGGTTAATGTTGCCTTATTCACTGTAGAAACCACACCAACGTAAGTGATTGTGTAGTTAGAAAGCCCCACCCCAACTGCAGAGCTAGGCACAGTATTAAATGAACCATTTTGTGCTACGCCAGATACTACGGAGCCAGAACCTACTACCGAGCCAGACTTAATCGTTTGCGTAACGGATGCCACTGAATCAGTTACTGCAACACCGCCGATTGATGTTACCAATCCGCTCACGCTATATCCTGCTGTATTTACTAGAGATGCGTAAGTGGTGGATGCATCATAAGAACTCGTACTTGCCAGATTTGTAATCGTGAGTGCTTTTGCAGTAATGGTGTATGTGCGACTGGTTCCAGATAAGGTAACGGCCTGTCCTGTTCCAGCAGAAATATTGGCAGAAACAATGGTAGTGCCAGCTTGCACAGCATTTGCATTAATGCCTGCAGATCCAATAGTGCTATTCCATACCAAGCCATCTTTAATACCCGCGGTTGAGACACCGAAAGGCGTAGCACTTAATGTAACGGTCGCATTACTACGCAACCAAGTCAAGGCGCTGGAATCTGTATATGCAGTGCCATAAGCAGCTGAATAGTTGGCCCCAAGAGAAACTGTAATGGTGTAACTAGTTGTTCCGGATCGGTAATCAATGTAGTTACCACTGGTGTAAGTAGTTGGAGTGGTAAATGTACCGCCCTGTACGCTATAACGAACATTAGAAGTTGAGGCATTAGAAGAAGTTATTCCAACAGCACCCTCAACGTCATAAGAATTTGCAGTTCTAGGCGCCGCCATAGATAGGGCAACTACACCGCCAGTATTGGTTACGGTACCTAAGGCAATAATGGTGCCACCAGTAGTAGTGCCAGCAGCAACACCATTACCACCGGTAATCCGAATGCCATCAGCGCCGGAGTTAGTGACCGCGCCAATATTGGCATTACCAGTTGCATTAATGATGATGCCGCCTGTTGATCCGGTGTTGCGCACTAGGGCTGCTGTATAAATATTGCCTGATGTACCCCGACCATATAGCGCCACCCCGGTAACACCAGTAATAGTTCCGGTGCTAGTTGTGTAGATACCATATGCCGCTGTTGAAGTTCCTGTTAGTGTTACAGACCCTGCTGTCGATTCAATAGGGGCAGCTACATAAAATCCATACGAGCCAGACGTTGATGCAGTAAGAACAATGTCTCCAGCCGCCTTATACCCCGTATAGGTAGTTCCGCCGTAAGCCAAACTCGCACTGGATGTAATATGAACGCCGGTATCACCCATGGTATTCATAGCAGCAGCGCTTGGTGACGCGGTAGCTATGCCACCAGTATTAGTAGCGCCCTGAATAATGAAGTCCCCGCCAGCACTAATAACATCTCCCACCAAATGTATGGCCGGATGAGATGAACCATTACCAGTTAAGCCACCTCTTGCAGATAATGTAATGTCACCAGTCGTGGTTCTCATTAATATATTCTGTATATTGAGCCCTGAACTATAGGATGTACTGTAAGCAACTAGATCAATATTGCCTGAGGCAATATAGTTTTTCTGAGACCCCACTTGAGCGTAATATGCCCATGTACTACTGAGCGCATAAGCACTTACAGAAATGCTTCCAGCCGGAGCAATCAAACTTCCTAACTGGTACATCCCATGTGCTCCAATACCAACTAACGTGAGATCCCCAGAACCTGCTGTTAATGTAGATGAAGAATTTTGAATGCCCCAGCTACTTGCCGTGACCCCTTTTATGGTGAGTGAGCCACCAGCAGTTAAAACACCACCAACCAACACGCCTATAGAAGCTGTTGTATTGCTAGTAGCGATATTGGCACCGGTTAAATAACCACTTAATTTTGCGCCACTTGCAGATCCATAGGTGTTATCAATATTGATATAGCCGGGAACCGAGATATCATTTGCATTAATTGCAGATCCAGCGGATTTAACCAGATAGTTAATTGCATAAGTTGAGCCTGCAGTCGTGGTTACAACTCCTGTAGTGATATTAGAAAGACGATTGCCGCCTGTAGTGTCATAGGTGATTGTTGAAACTGCATTTGTATTGGCGGCCATTGAAATCGCACCACGCTGATCAATGATGTTATTGGCAATGAAGCTAATGTCAGAACCATTTACTGCAGAAATAGCTCCTATTTGAGTAATGCCAGCATCACTTCCAGCCGTTGTTCCAGTCGAGGTGATAGTAATATCACCACCAGTTGATCCTGAGTTAATAGTCATTGGACCAAGATAGGCAACATACGTTGCGGCTACGCTAGCCCTAGCATTAATCGTAATGAAGTTACCAGTTACGAGTGATGAAGCCGTATAGACACCATAACTGTTATAGGTGGTTCCGGTCAGCTCTACTCCTCCACCACTTGCATTAATCGCAGCACTGTAACCAATGCCATGAGATGCATAAGAAATGCCTTTGACGCTAATAAGCTTAGTACTGTAAATCGCATTATTAATAGTGGCTCCTACACTACTAGTTGCTAGCGTGGAGTTATTGCTAGTTGTGATATAGCCTGAAGTAGGAGTGGCGCCACCGTATGTATTATCAAGAGTCACTGTGCCTGGTAAACGAGCAGAGCTTGTTCCAATCGCACCAGGATTGATGGCGCTTCCTAGTGAGGTCATCATAAAATTAATGTCGCTAGTAGAGCTAGAACCAATTGTGATTGTTCCAGAAGTAATGCTCGAAGCCTTAGTACCGGTCGTAGTGTCATAAGTTACGGTTGCTGCATTTCCACTGACATTGGCTGCCAAAGCAATTGCACCGGTTTGGTTAATCAAATGATTGGAGGTAAAGGTAATATTTCCACCAGATGCGTTAGCAGTAATAGCGCCTGTTTGAGTAATACCCGTATTGCCACCACCCGAGGTGTTATTGGCCGTGACGGTGAGGTCTGAGCCACCTACATTAATGGTTAAGGCACTCAAGGACATAATTGTTGCTGCGGCTGTACCGGTACCAGTAATCGTGATGCTATTTCCTGTTACCAGGGCACCAAGATTCACTGCTTGGCCAGTAGTGGAGGTGCCTGTGATTGTCACTGCGCCAGCAGAAGCGAGGATGGTTCCCAAGCTGCCGGTATAGATACCATAATTAGTAGCAATACCAGTCCAAGCGATACTGCCGGCAGAAGAAGTGACAGCTGCAGTGCCATAGATTGAGTAATTGCCATTGGAAACACCTTTAACAACGATGTTGCCGGTAGCAGTCAATGCGCCGTTAATCGTGACACCTGCAACTCCACTTGGACCAGAAGTGATATTGGAAGCTACGATGTATCCGCTAGCTGGAGTGCAACCCGTTCCTGTGCAGCCATAAGTGTTATCTAAAGTGATGGTTCCTGGCACATTAATAACACCGGGATCTAAGTTCGCACCAGCGCTCTTTTGTACATAATTAATTGCACTTGTCGATCCCGAGCCAATCGTCAGATTACCGCCGGTAATCGTAGACGTATTGGCGCCACGAGTAGTGTCATAAGTTACGGTTGCTGCATTTCCACTGACATTGGCTGCCAAAGCAATTGCACCGGTTTGGTTAATCAAATGATTGGAGGTAAAGGTAATATTTCCACCAGATGCGTTAGCAGTAATAGCGCCTGTTTGAGTAATACCCGTATTGCCACCACCCGAGGTGTTATTGGCCGTGACGGTGAGGTCTGAGCCACCTACATTAATGGTTAAGGCACTCAAGGACATAATTGTTGCTGCGGCTGTACCGGTACCAGTAATCGTGATGCTATTTCCTGTTACCAGGGCACCAAGATTCACTGCTTGGCCAGTAGTGGAGGTGCCTGTGATTGTCACTGCGCCAGCAGAAGCGAGGATGGTTCCCAAGCTGCCGGTATGTACAGCGTAATCAACCCCCGACCCTGAGATAGCAATTGATCCAGTAGCTGTTGAAATAGCTGCTTGCAATGTCACTGAATACCAGCCGGTAAATGAAGCTCCCTTTAGCGTAATTCCGGTACCAGCAGTAATCGCGGCATTAACCAAAACACCAATACTTGCACCTGCAAACGTAGCAGAATTTGCAGTGGTAATGTATCCAGATGTTGGTGTGCCCCCTACTCCTGCGGTGCCGCCATAGGAGTTATCCAACAATACAGAGCCCGGTACATTCAATATGCCAGTGTCGATGCCAGCGCCCGAGGTTTTAACTATGTAATTAACAGCACTGGTTGAGCCAGACGAAACCGTTAATGCACCAGCAGTAATCGTAGAAGTTTTCGCTCCTGCAGTGGTGTCATACAAAACTGTTGAAGCAGTGCCACTTGTATTGGCTGCTAATGTGATTGCACCAGCTTGATTGATGATGTTATTGGAAATAAAGCTGATGTTGCCACCATCAGAATTTACCGTAATTGCACCCGTTTGAGTGATACCTGTATTAGCGCCACCAGCAGTGTTGTTTGCCGTAACCGAAAGATCGGTACCACCAGCAACAATTGTCATTGCACCCAGAGAAACAATTGTTGCGGCTGTAGTTGAAGTTCCAGTAATCGCAATACTTTTAGCTGACATTGCACCGATCAGTGATACAGCTGTGCTTGCATTCGATGTACTAGTGACTGTAATTGCCCCAGCATTAGCTGTAAGGGTGCCTGTTGCAGTTCCACTGACACCAGGATTAAGAGTTGCACTTGTATTGGTAGAGGTTGCTGTTAAGGTGATGTTGCCAGCAGTTGAAGTTAAGGCAGAAGTTAAATAAATGAGTCCCGTATTACTGGTGCTCACACCAATACTGGTGATATCGATATTCCCATAAGCGGTGATAGGAGAAGTTGTTGCATAGCTGGCAACAACAAAACCATAACTTGCATTGGTGTAATTCTTCAGCGAGAAAGTGGCATTGCCGCCAATATTCAGAGTCGCTACATTAGGTTCAAATGAACCAATTCCGCTTGCTAAGTTAGCTGAGGCTGCTAAAGAGAAGTTGCCACCACTACCGCTTGCTGATGTGCCTGCAGTAGTTGTATTAATAGCTGCATTTAAATAAATGGGGCCATTCTGGATAGATCCAATCGTAATCGTTGTGCCACTTACTGATCCTCCAGTTGCGTCCATCACAACATAGCCACCCTTGGTGGTAATACTTCCGGAGGCTCCGTTATAGATACTGGCGCATGCGCCTGCAGTGCAAGTTGTTAAGGTATTTGTTGCGTAGTTTGTTTTTGCAACTACGTTAATTTTTCCGGTGCTAGTCGAATTAATAGCGCCATTAATCTTAATTTGGCCATTAGAAATATAGTTGAGATTGAGATCTCCGGCACCCGTATTGGTAGTGGTACCAGTAAGCGTAATTGCTTGAGCCGTTCCGCTGCTGTTATCTAAAGTCAAACTGGCGCTACTGCCAGAAGCTATTGAGAATGAAAGGTTTGCCGTTTGAGTGATGGCGCCATCAGCAATAATTTGGACGCTAATACCGTTATTGATGGCGTCCTGAATTTGAGTAGCACTGACGTTAGTTTGATTGGTAAATAGAAGCGGGTCTGTACCTGTGGAAGTACCTGCTGTAGTGCTGATCGTGACGTTGGTTGGATCTAATAGCCACATGCCACCCCTACCTGCATTGATGCTAGCCATCATGCTTAGGGTCTGGCCGGAGGTTTCTATAAAACCACCATTTTGGTTAGCCTGATTGGAATCTAGTTGGGCTGTGTTGAGGCTAGAGTATTGATCTAGGGTGGCAGATAAAGCAAAAGGCAATGTGCCGTTCTTTGCATCATTGCCTATTAATATTTTTCCACCTTGGGTATAGCCAGTTGCTTCGATCGCACTGCTGGTGATAGCGAGGTGATTGTTTGCGGAGATGCCAATGCTTCCGCCACGTCCATTAGAGCCATTGGTCTGAATCGTGCCGCTATTCATTGTGAGATCGCCATTGTTTGCGATGAGCGCAATGGAGCCACCATCGGTAGTTCCGTTTGCTGCGATATTGCCTGCTACTGTAATTTGGTCACCTGAGAATGCAATCACTCCACCGGGGCCATTATTGCCATTGGCTTGCACCACACTACCCGCTTGAGTATTAATGACTGGGGCTTGTGCGTAAATCGATCCACCGGTTGTGCCATTGGCTAGCACTTGGGCTGTGGGGTTGATGCTCAATTGATTGCTTGCAGTCAGGTAAATGACATTACTTTGAGATGCTGGGTTTGCCTGGAGCACCTGGATTGCATTGGCATCATTTGCTGCTGTAGCTGAGTAGACCTGGTTGAGGTTGGTACTTTGATTAGTGTTCTGTGCAGTTAGATAGCTTGGCAACTCATCCGGACGCTTAGCCACCCCACCTACTGTCACTATCTGCACTGAGTTGCTTGGTAGATTGGCATTAAGACTGAGACCACCAGAGACATAAATAGCCTGCGCTAGAAGCTTAATGGCGTTGCCTAGGCTGTTGCTGTTATTTGCCAAGCTATACGGGCTGGTTTGAATATTGCCTGATGCATAGATGGTTTGAGCCTGAACGGTTACCTCGCTCGCAGTGATTGAGCTACCTACATTGAGGTAGGCAATCGAGCTATTGATAATGACGCTCAGGTTCTGGCCACTAATGTTGGCATTGAGATTAAAGATGCCTGAAGAGTTCAGAGTCAAGGTGGTCATGTTGCCACCCGCCTTCAGAATGTCCGCCCCACTAGCAATCGTCAAGCTACCGCTACCGTTTTGTGTGCAGCCACCTAAGCTTGGGCAAGCAGTGGTATTGGCGTTGACTTCAATAGTGACGTTGTTATTACTCAGCGCTGCTGAGATGACGTTTGCTGCCGCGCTATCGATCGTCAGATCAATTGGGTCTAGGAGCCAAGTACCAGATTTTCCTGTTTTGTTGTTTGCGGCAGTGTTGACACTTACCGTCGGTGCCAGATTGACATGCCCTTTGGAGCTGGTCTCAATAAAGCCACCATTACCTGAGAGTGCGCCACCCGTGGATTTGAGTACGCCGGCCACAGTGGTCTTGATTTCTGACCAGATCGCAATTGTTCCGCCATTACCAGCCTTAGTCGCTGATGCATCAATAACCGCATCCTTCTCAATAGTCACGGTTCTAGCCATTTGCTTAGCACTTGAGGCTGCTTGTGCGTTGGCTTTGATCGTTGCTTCAGCCTGAGCGTTGGTTTGCGCGCCAGGGGTTTGTGCATTTACCTGGGTGCCGCCAGTTACTTGGGTACTTGCTAAGCCAATATTGACTTGACCACCACCAGTAGCGCCGGTAGCTTCGGTTTTGGAGTTCTGGGCAATTGTAATGTCATTACCGACGATATTGATTTGACCGCCTTGAGCGGATTGACTGTTCGCTGATACTTTGCCAGCCTGGGTAACGTTATTGGCGACCAGTTCGATCACGCCACCGTTGTTCACGGCGGTCGAGGCTGAGATACGGCCAGTATTTTTGATGACTGAAGCCATGAGTTGGTGGGCAGAACCTGCCGCCACCACAACCAATCCGCCATTTACCTCAACAACGCGCTTGTTTTCGATCAGGGCGTTATAGGTGCCGGTATCAACTTTGACACTAATGAGGTAATTATTCTGGAAATTGAGGGTAATTTGCTCACCTGCTGCCATGGCAACTGTGCCGCCACCTTTTTTGGCAAGTAAGTAACCTTGATTGCGAACTTCAGGCGCTAACAATGCGATGTAACCACCCTCAACATTGGTAGTAATTTTGCCTTCGTTAACAATCGTACCTTTGCCATTTCCTCTGAAGGTAGATTTACCTTCCATAAATTCTTTATTGGAAATATCGAGAGTACTTGCAACAACACTTGCTGCATCTACTTGTGCACCACGACCAAAAGCAACACCATTTGGGTTTACCAAAACTACTTGACCGTTTGCATTAATCGCACCGTTAATCACAGATGCATTTCCACCGGTGACACGATTCAAAATCACTGCATTTTGGTTCGGTTGATTGAAGTTAACTTGGGCATTTTTTCCGACGTTAAAACTATCCCAATTAACGACTGCGCGTTGTGAAGTTTGATTCACATTCATGGTCGCAGAAGTAGCAGTTTGAGTCTGCGAAATCGTAGCAGCTCCAGCGACCACTTTTCCACCAGTAGGAAGTGCATTTACTGCAGGTTGCGTTGCTACTGGTGCAGGCGCTTGTGCAAAAATAGTTTGTGAGAATAGCGCTGCACTTGCTGAAAAAATGAATGCAACAGTTCTTGCAGACATTGCATCTGCAAAACAATTTTTCAACAAGAATTTGGAAGAAAGGAGCGACCTTTCTTTCAGGCTTTTAATCACAAAAATTACTGGGTTATTTCCGGAAACAGAATTTTCCCAAACACCATAATTCTGTGAAATTAGCTCAAGGGATAACGGCTTGAAACCCTTGATTTATAGGGGTCAAAAAATACCCCTTCACCAGCATGGTGCTTAAAAGTTGTAGCTACCTGAAATCCAACCCCTTGGTTGGGTAGTTGTGCCATCTGTATTCACTGGTTGACCAGTCTGACTATAGAGTGGATTTTGTCCTACTTTCCACGCAACAGATGCAGCAATATTCCATCCTTCGTAATCCCATTTCATACCGACACCAGCACCCATTAATGAGTATGTGTTGTTTGCATTTGTTGCGCCCTGCCAGTTCGCATACATGTTCTTGTATTGCTGCACAACACCTGCATCAAAGAAGGTGGAGATCGTTAATTTTTCTTGCAATTTATGACGTAATTCTGCAGTGAAAATTCCGCCTTGTGAACCACCAGATTGTGCAACTGGATATGCACGAACTCCATAAGGTCCACCCAAATAAAACTGCTCTGCAGAATTCAAATTAACGGATGCAAATTGACCAGAAATTGCGGTGTATAAATTCGTTGTTCCATCCTCAACTAACTCTTGTGTTCTGCTTCCAGAAAAAGTAGTTTTGAAGAAGTTAGAAGGGGTAATCGGTTGGTAAATTGCAGGATTAGTATCTGGAACGTAATACATGCCGTAATTGTTGCTCGCACCAAAATAAGCGCTTTGATTTATACCCAAAATATCCAGATGACCCAAAACTAATGTGACTGATCCTGTATTAATTGCGCCATAACCCAAGCCATCAATAAAATTTCCAGACAGGCCGGCTGATAGATTATTAATGTTGTAAGCGGAGGTCAAAGTATTGGTCGCAGTATTGCGATTGTTGTAGCTTTTGATGTCGTAATTGACGGTTCCGTTCAAATTTGCACCCTGCGAACGAACCAATGGATAGGCAGCACTTAAACCTGTTGTCCAGGCATCACCTGTTCCGCCGTTATAGGCGTAATTACTCACGTTTTTGTAGTTCAAAAAGGTGCCCGCTAGACCCAAACGCAATCCATTTGGTGAAACTGGCAAAGAATAGGCTCCTTGAACATATTGAGAGCCTTCTGAGGCAATGCCATTGAGAGAAATGGAATCGCCATATCCTGCAGGATTATTTAAGCTCAGAGCAAAAACACCTTGATTGGCACCAGTAGTTCTACTGCCGTAGTTATTAGCCTCTACCCGCCCCTGCAGAATGCTTGGCTGGGTGAGCTGAAGACGTACATCTACTTCACCGTCTTTTTCACCCTGCTCTAGCTGGCTAGATGCCATAACGCCAGGGGTTTCATTCAAAATAATGATGGCACGCTCAAGATTTTGCATATTGAGTGGATCACCCACACGATTGCCATAAGTTATGTACTCGGCAGCTCGCTCTTTACCAAAACGCGTTGGACCTTGCGGCATATCCACAGTCACCTTACCCAGCTTTGCTTCTGTAATGAGGATCTTCACAACACCATTGGCAATAGTTTGCGGGGGTAAGATCGCCTGTACGGTGTAGCCCTTCTTACGATATAGCTCGGCAATCGCATCACAAGCGCTTTGCAAGTCTTCAAAGCTAACTGGCTTGCCTATCCAGGCTTTCAAGAGCCCTTGCACCTCGGCTTCAGGCAGAATTTTGACGCCCTCTAGCTCAAAGCTCTTCACTTCAAAGCGCACCTGACCTTCTTTAGCTTGCCCAGTTGGGCCTGCTGCACCACGCTCTGGCTCAGGCAAGGCCAAAGGTGACGGTAAGGGTAATTGCTTTTCAAGCCCTTGTTGTAATGCGCCGGCGTCGACTTGAGCCAAAACAGGAGCTGAATAAATTAAGGTAATCGCCGTTAAGGCAAGAAGACTTTTTCTTGTGCTGAGAATTTGAATCTGGGACATCAGGATATGTGCGCCTAAATAAGATCTTAAAGCTGCTAAGTTCTTGATAAATAATGCATAAATTTACTGGTTTATAGAGAAAATTCCCATTAGCTCTAGAGGTAATAAACAAGATTTAGAGAGGGCCTGATAAATCCGACGAAAATAGCGAGTCTCGATTAAGATTTCGTATGAATTCAACTGTAAGCACCCCCATTTCCTTTGACTACCCCCAGCAGGATGCTGCTGGTGCTACCTGTACCGCCCAAGCTTGGGCCAAGACGCCCCCTCAACTCCATGGGGCAAATAAAGCCAGCGCTATTGCCCGGATCAAACAGCTTTTGATTGAAAAGGACGCAACCTTAGTTGCCCACTACTACGTCGATGGTGATATTCAAGACTTGGCAATGGAGACTGGTGGCTATGTTGCTGACTCTTTAGAGATGGCACGCTTTGGAAAAAATCACGCTGCTAAGAATTTAATTGTTGCTGGTGTGCGCTTCATGGGTGAAACAGCAAAAATTCTCAGTCCAGAAAAACGCGTGTTCATGCCTGACTTGGATGCAACCTGCTCTCTCGATTTAGGTTGCGATGCTGGTGACTTTGCCAAATTTCGTGCTTTGCATCTGGATCGCACTGTCGTTGTTTATGCAAATACCAGTGCAGCAGTAAAAGCACAGGCTGATTGGATGGTCACAAGCTCATGCGCTTTGGCGATTGTTCATCAACTCAAAGTTGAAGGCAAAAAAATTCTGTGGGCACCAGATCGCCACCTTGGTCGTTACATTCAAGATCAAACTGGCGCAGATATGTTGCTTTGGAATGGCGCTTGTATTGTTCATGACGAATTTAAAGCAGTGGAGCTTGAGCTTTTAAAGGCGACCCATCCTAATGCCATGATCTTGGTTCACCCTGAATCGCCACAAGCAGTAGTCGACCTTGCAGACGTTGTGGGCTCTACCTCTGCCATGATTAAAGCTGTCGTAGAAGGCTCTGCAACTGAATACATTGTTGCTACTGATAAGGGCATCTTGCATCGCATGCGTCAGTTAGCCCCTAATAAGAAACTGATTGAAGCGCCAACTGCTGGTAATAGTGCAACCTGTAAAAGTTGTGCACACTGCCCATGGATGGCCATGAATGGCTTGCAAGGAATTTTGGATTGCTTAGAGAATGCTTCTGGTGAAATCTTTATCGAAGAGCCTATTCGAGTTGAGGCATTAGGTTGTATCGAGCGCATGCTTGATTTCACTAAAAATCATCCTGACCTATTAGCCAAAGCGCAACATGGTTTTGTAAAAAATATTGGCGCTGCTTAATTTTTATATGTTTGATTACAACGAAACCTTAGAACAAGCCCGTCAACGCAATATTCATGATGCGCTCATGGAAGATATTGGCACTGGCGATTGGACAGCAAAGCTTGTTCCTAGTAAGCCGGTAAAGGCTCAGCTCATTGTTCGTCAGGAAGCAGTACTTTGCGGCGTAGATTGGTTTGAAGGCACGCTCAAGAAGCTCGACTCTAATGCCAAAGTTACTTGGCATTACCTTGAGGGCGATTTAATGAAGCCCGACACCAAGGTTTGCGATATTGAAGCTGACTCTCAAGCCCTACTCTCTGCTGAGCGTACCTGCATTAATTTCTTACAAACGCTTTCTTGGGCGGCCAGCATTACGCGTCAGCATGTTGATGCTATCGCTGGCGCCAGCCCAAACCCTAAAGGTTGTGCTGTTTTAGATACTCGCAAAACCATTCCTGGATTGCGTCAGGCTCAGAAGTACGCGGTATTAGTAGGCGGCGGTAAAAATCAACGCTTGGCGCTATGGCACGGCATTCTCATTAAAGAAAACCATATTGCTGCTGCTGGCAGCGTCACAGCCGCACTGAAAAATGCTCAAGCACTCAATGCTGGGGTGGACATTCAGATTGAAGTAGAAAACTTTGCTGAGCTGGAAGAAGCTTTAGCGGCTGGAGCAAAAAGTATCTTGATCGACAACTTCAATACCGAACAAATGAAGCAAGCTGTTGCCATTACCGCCGGCCGTGCTTTGCTAGAAGCTTCTGGCGGCATCAACTTAGACCAAATGCGCGCCATTGCGAGCACTGGTGTTGACCGCATCTCTCTTGGTAAGCTAACCAAGGATGTGAATGCGGTGGATTTTTCAATGAGGATATTGAGCTAAATTATTTAACTTCACCTACCCTTATAAATAACCTGCTTCTCAAGGGCATTGCGAATAAATTCAATATTGTTTCTTAGGCTATAGCAGTCAGCAGTAGCTAGCTTGGCTGCTTTAGAGGCAAGCACCCTTCGCTCCATATCATTGAGCACTTCAATATATTCGCCTCGACGATTAGGATCAAAAGTTTGAATCGTGTTCTGCTCAAAATTATCCAACTCTTTATAGATTGAATTGATCTGCTTCTTAGCCAAGTTAGTCCTATAGCTTGGAATTGATTTAATAATCGGATATGCAAAAGCTGCGAAAGGAAGCAAGAGGAAAAACATCCGCTCCAAAAACTCTGCCAGCCAAAATGGCAAATACTTCATCAAAGTTGGCGTACCTTTTTCATAGAAGAACTTTGCTTCATTGCTCAGCGGTGCTTCCGTATTCATATAGACAGGGAACTCCCCCGCTCTTGAGAAATACGATTTTGCTCCATTGATTTCTTTTGCGGCCTCTAAGAATAAGACCTGAATCGCTGGATGCAGGCGATCATCAATCAACAGATTTGTCGTTGTGGAAATCAACTGAATTGGGTGGTCTGGTATGTTTTTTCCCAGATCAAACCCACCCATAGGCACTCCCAACTCTTCAAAATATGGCAGTAGACGCGTGTAAGCATCTGCCCGACTAAACGTCACCAAGCGAATATTCGGGTTTTTAATCAGTCTTTGTACGTTGGGCGATTCATAGCCGTCAACCAAAAATACAGCATCAATTTCTCCCCGCTCAATGGCGCTAACTGCATCGGCATTATTCATACTCAATAAATTAGGTGCCGAAGGAGTGAGATGATTTTGCTTCAGAATACTGACTGCTTGAGCATGAGTACCGCTACCAATGGCTCCAATATTGATTCTGAGCTTGGCAATATCTCGATCAGAAACATGAATGCCTTCATTGAAAGTGTTCTTGCGGTAAAAAATCCATACGGGCTCATAATCAACGCTACCCAAAGATTCCACACCAGATAAGTTGTCTACGGCAATCATGCCACCCTGTACAAAAGCCGCTTGAATAGGGTCTTTGCGATCGATTAAGTGCTGAAGATTTTCTTTGGAGCCATGCGTTTCCACCAACTTGAGATCGATACCTCTTTTCTCAAAATAGGCTTTATATTTTTCACCCAAGACCTTGTAGGATCCACCAGTACCCGTTGCCATTAATACCTTATCGGGTGGCGCGGGTTTAGCAAACCAGATGAGAATCGTTAGAGCAAGAAGTAATAAAAAGATGAGAGGCCACACTTCTTTAATTAAGCTGAGGCCATTCTTAATTTCATCTGCGGCAGTTTGATATACCGCCGAGATATGTTCGTAGACTTCCTCTTTAAAGCTGGCCATGAAATTCCTCTTAAGATATGACTAGCTTATCACCAAAAGTGCTGTTTTACGGGCTTGGTAAAGGCTTTTAAGGGGCTGAATCGCCTTCAGAGCCTTCTGCCTGGGGAGTGAGAATGGTTGGGTATGAAACTGCCCAAGTGCCCGGGTAGTCGCGACTGTAATGCAGGCCACGGCTTTCCCTGCGCATCAGGGCTGAACGCACAATAAGTTCTGCGCACTCCAGAAGATTGCGTAGCTCAATTAAGTCACGTGTAACCTTAAAGTTCGCGTAATACTCTTGCACTTCATATCTGAGTAGCTTGATTCTGTGTAACGCGCGCTCTAAGCGACGATTGGTTCTGACGATGCCAACATAGTTCCACATCAGTGAACGTAACTCGTCCCAGTTATGGGCAATCACCACTTGCTCATCAGCATCCTCCACTTGACTCTCATCCCACAAAGGCAAGTTCGGCATTACTGGAGTCTTTAGATTGGAGATGTCTTCTGCGGCAGCTTTACCAATAACAACACACTCTAATAAGGAGTTGCTGGCTAAACGATTGGCACCATGTAAGCCGGTGTAAGTTGCCTCACCCACAGCATAGAGCCCTGGTAGATCAGTACGGCCTTTGAGGTCAGTGACTACACCTCCGCAGGTGTAGTGCGCAGCAGGCACTACCGGAATCGGCTCTTTGGTGATATCTAAACCAAGACTCATGCAACGCGCATAAATCATCGGGAAATGCTCTTTAATAAAAGCCTCACCTAAATGAGTTGCATCTAGATGAACATAATCCAAACCGTGCTTCTTCATCTCAAAGTCGATAGCTCTGGCAACAATGTCACGCGGTGCTAATTCATTACGGTCATCATGTTCAGACATGAAACGAGTGCCATCAGGTAATTTCAATAAACCGCCCTCACCGCGCATCGCTTCTGTAATCAAGAAAGTACGATCGCTTGGGTGATAAAGGCAAGTTGGGTGAAATTGGATAAATTCCATATTGCCTACACGGCAGCCTGCACGCCAGGCCATGGCTATGCCGTCGCCGGTAGCGGTATCAGGATTGCTGGTGTAGCGATAGACCTTACCTACACCGCCCGTAGCCAAGACAACTGACTTTGCTTCAATGGTTTCTACACGATTATTTTTAATATCGAGCGCATATACGCCATAACAACGATTAGGCTTAGTGCGCTGTGTTTTGGCATCCAACTGACGATTGGTGATGAGATCAAGTGCAATCCAATGCTCCAAGATCTGAATATTTTTATGAGCCCTGGCCTTATCCAGCAGCACTTCATGAATGGCTTTGCCGGTGGCATCGGCAGCGTGCGCAATGCGACGATGACTATGGCCACCCTCGCGAGTTAAATGCAAGCCCATAGGGCCAGATTCATCGGTAGTGAATGGAACGCCCTGCTCTACCAACCATCGAATGGCTTCAGCACTTTCTTCGGCTATATAGCGTGCAGTCGATTCAACTACAAGACCTGCGCCGGCATCTAGGGTGTCGGCTACGTGTGAATCAATACTGTCGTGTTCTTTGTCAACCACCCCAACAATGCCGCCTTGCGCCCAAGCGGTTGCTGCTTCGCCTAAACCACGTTTTGCCATCAGGATCACTGGCTGGGATTCAGCCATATGCAATGCGACGGTTAAGCCTGCTAACCCAGCCCCAATAATGAGGACAGGGAGTTCTGCTTTATCGCCGGTGTTTGAAGAGGGTTTTGAACTGGCCATGAAGGTCTTATTCTAAAGGTCGCCAGAGATATTCGCTCATTTATCGCTTAATGTCTCGGTAGAAGTTTTCGTGAGACCCTATAGACTCCAAATAAATTAGTCTCAATCCATCATCCATCGAGTACCCAAGCAAATAAAGCTGATTACTACTTCTGAACTTGAATACCCATAATTCCGACAAATCGCCCTTCTTTTTTTCACCGATAGTTGGTTTTTTGACTACCTGGACTACAGCGTCATCAACATCCTTGGCGGTTTTGTCATTTAATTTTTTATATTGTCTTAAGAATCGGCGTGTTTGAGAAACGTCATACGCCATTAAAGCTTCCTAGTTCGAGGGATGAATGGGGTAGATTGCTCTCTTGGCTCAGCCAATGAAGCAAGCGACTCCATAATGAATGCAACTGGCAGATCCGGGTTATCTATTGCCGCCCGACCTACTTTTGCCCAAAACTCGATTTGCCCAGCAATTGTTCGATGCTCCACCTTGGCCTCAACCTTGGCCAATTCATATAGATCATCATCAATTCTTACCGGCATACCCATTTGGACCTCCTTTTTTGAAATTTTACTACAAAAGTAGTAAGTAAAAAAGTGAGGTTAAATAAAAAGGCCCCCGTTTGGGAGCCTTTCTATTACTAAGTAGAACTGGATTTAGACAATAGCCGCTGGATTGAGTTTGGGATCGTTGGTGCCATATCCCATCAATGCGGAAGCCTGACCGCCTTTTGCCAATTTCACTGCGCAATACTTAAACTCTGGAATCTTGCCAAATGGATCTAAGGCAGGATTGGTGATTAAGTTTGCAGCTGCTTCGTAGTAAGCAAACGGAATGAAGATCACGCCTCTTGGTGTGCCGTCATCTCTTCGAACGTGAATTCCCACCTCACCTCGACGAGACTGAACAGTAATCACATCACCAGCAGATACACCTAGCTGAGTCATGTCCTCACCATTCATAGATACGGTAGCCATAGGCTCAATCGCATCGAGCACGGTAGCACGGCGCGTCATACTGCCGGTATGCCAATGCTCAAGCTGACGACCTGTAATCAATACAAACGGGTACTCGGCATCAGGACGCTCATTTGCTGGAATGATGTCGGCTGGAACCAACTTCACCTTACCATCTGCTGTAGCAAATTGATCATCAAACACAATCGGACGACCTGGATCTTCGGCAGATAAGCATGGGTAAGTCACGCTAGACTCTTTTTCTAGGCGCTCCCAAGTAATGCCCTTGATAGCACCATGCATTGCTTGACGCATTTCGTCATAAACAGCAGCAACGCCAGCATCAGGACCTTGGTAATTCCAATTGAGGCCCATGCGTTTAGCAATTTCCTGAATGATCCACAAGTCAGGCTTTGCATCGCCAGGAGGATTAATGGCTTTCTTGCCCATCTGCACCATACGGTCAGTATTGCTAGCCGTGCCTACCTTTTCAGGCCAAGCACTCGCAGGCAGAACCACATCCGCTAACAGGGCTGTTTCTGTCATAAAGATATCTTGTACGACCAAATGCTCTAAAGATGCCAAAGCATGGCGTGCATGATTCAAGTCAGGGTCACTCATCGCAGGATTTTCACCTTCGACATACATGCCACGAATCTTGTCTGGATCAGAATCAGGAGCAGTGATCTTATGCATGATCTCTACCACTGTGTAACCTGGCTTCTTATCTAAAGGTGTATCCCAAAACTTCTCAAACCAAGCATGTGCTTCTGGGTTGTCCACACGTTGATAGTTCGGGAACATCATCGGAATCAAACCAGCATCGCTAGCGCCTTGGACGTTGTTTTGACCGCGTAATGGATGCAATCCTGAACCAGGCTTACCAATTTGACCGGTGATACTCACCAAAGCAATTAAGCAGCGTGCATTATCAGTACCGTGTACGTGCTGGCTGACGCCCATGCCCCACAAAATCATGGCTGACTTGGTAGTCGCAAACTCACGAGCCACCTCACGCAGCGTCTCTGCTGGAATACCGCAGATCGGCGCCATCGCCTCAGGGCTATAGCCTTTGATGTTTTCTTTTAGAGCAGCAAAATTGTTGGCGCGGTTTTGCACGAAGTCTTTATCAACCAAACCTTCTTCGATGATCGTATAGATCATGGCATTGAGCATCGCCACATCAGTGTCTGGCTTGAACTGCATCATGCGCCAGGCATGCTTGCTAATATCTGTTGCACGTGGATCGCACAAAACAATTTTTGCCCCGCGTTTGGCGGCATTCTTAAACCAAGTAGCTGCTACTGGGTGATTTGCTGTTGGATTAGAGCCAATCAAGAAAATCATGCTGGAATGCTCAACATCATTCACCTGGTTACTTACAGCGCCAGAACCAACGCCCTCAAGAAGCGCTGCTACAGATGAAGCATGACAAAGGCGCGTGCAATGGTCTACGTTATTACTGCCAAATCCAGTACGCACCAGTTTTTGGAATAAATAAGCTTCTTCGTTACTGCCTTTTGCAGAGCCAAAGCCAGCCAATACTTTATTGCCGTATTGATCTTTCAGTTTCTTCAGGCCGCCGCCGGCAACTTCTAAAGCCTCTTCCCATGTCGCTTCACGGAAAATATCTGACCAGTCTTGCTTACCTTCTAAGATGGACTCATCCTTAGGAACGCCAGCCTTACGAATAAGTGGCTTAGTCAGGCGCTGTGGGTTATGGATGTAGTCCATACCGAAGCGGCCTTTAACGCATAAGCGATTGTGATTTGCTGGGCCATCACGACCTTCAACGCTAACAATTTTTTCATCTTTAACGTTGTATGTGATTTGGCATCCAACACCGCAGAATGGACAAACGGAATCTACCTTGCGATCCACTGTTTGCGAACCAATCAAACCTTTTGGCATTAGCGCACCAGTTGGACAAGCTTGTACACACTCGCCGCAAGCAACGCAAGTACTGTCGCCCATTGGATCGTTCAAGTCAAAAACGATTTCACTATGAGCGCCACGCATGGCGTAGCCGATCACATCATTCACTTGCTCTTCACGACAAGCACGTACACAGCGATTACATTGAATACAGGCATCAAGATTGACAGCCATCGCTGGATGAGAAACATCGCTGCTGACTTTTTCGCGGCGAATTGCTTTGAGCTCTGGTCGAACGGTAACATCCATGCGAGCAGCCCAAGTGCTGAGCTCACCATGCTGGTTCTTTTGCTCTTCTTCCTTGGTATCACCTACCCATTTAAAACCCTCATCAGGCATATCGGAGAGCAGCATTTCTAAAACGAGCTTTTGACTCTTCACAGCGCGCTCGCTATTGGCTTTTACTTCCATGCCAGGCGTTGCGCTTCTGCAGCAACTTGGCGCTAAAGTGCGCTCGCCGTTGATTTCCACTACGCATGCACGGCAATTGCCGTCAGGACGATAGCCATCTTTAAAGCACAAGTGCGGAATATCAATGCCGTGACGCTTAGCTGCCTTGAGGATGGTTTCACCTTCATAGGAAACAATCGTCTTGCCGTCTAGCTTGAACTCTACGGTTTGCAATTCAAGTTCTTTAGGATTTGTGGGTGCGTTCATGTTTGTCTCGTTATTCCCTGATTTTTATATGTACTTTTATTAAGCTACTTCTTCTGGGAAATATTTATGAATACAACGAATGGGGTTTGGTGCTGCTTGACCTAGACCACAAATAGAAGCATCCACCATCACTGTGGCTAGGTCTTCTAAAGTTTCTTGATCCCAAGACTTGGCTTGCATCAATTGAGCCGCCTTGCCTGTTCCTACACGGCAAGGAGTACATTGACCGCAACTCTCATGCTCAAAGAAGTGCATGACGTTGAGGGCCATATCGCGTGCTTTGTCTTTATCACTAAACACCATCACTGCAGCAGAACCAATAAAGCAGCCATAAGGCTGCAAGGTATCAAAGTCGAGTGGGATGTCATTCATAGTGGCGGGCAAGATACCGCCTGATGCACCACCAGGTAAATAGCCGTAGAACTTGTGGCCATCTTGCATGCCACCACAGTACTCATCAATCAACTCTTGAATAGTGATGCCAGCAGGAGCCAACTTCACACCAGGCTTCTTCACACGACCGCTCACGCTAAAGCTACGCAAGCCTTTGCGATCATGGCGACCAAATGAACTAAACCACTCCGGTCCGCGCTGAACAATATCGCGTACCCAGTACAAGGTTTCAAAGTTGTGCTCAAGCGTTGGTCTACCAAACAAACCAACTTGTGCAATGTATGGAGGACGCATACGTGGCTCACCACGTTTGCCTTCAATACTTTCAATCATGGCGGACTCTTCGCCGCAGATGTAAGCACCGGCACCACGACGCAATTCAATCGTAGGTAATTTGAATGGCGGATTAGCTTTGAGTTTTGCCAACTCAGCCTCTAGTAACTCTCTGCAGCCATGGTATTCATCGCGCAAATAGATATAGCAAGCATCGATACCCACTACATTGGCAGCAATCAACAAGCCCTCTAGGAAGCGATGAGGATCACGCTCTAAGTAAGTACGGTCTTTAAATGTTCCTGGCTCGCCTTCGTCAATGTTCACAGCCATTAACTTAGGAGCAACTTGGTCTTTCACAATGCGCCATTTACGACCCGCCGGAAATCCTGCGCCGCCCAATCCGCGCAGACCAGAACTTTCCATGGCCTTGATGATGCTCTCAGCATCTTTCTTTCCTTCGTGGATTTCTTTGGCTAGTGCATAGCCACCTTGTGCACGATAAGACTCATAACCAACATAGTCTGGAGAAAGGGCTTGCATCTCACCTTGAGGTGATACGCCCTGCTCTGCTAATGCAGCAGGCTCAAATACGGCATCATCTTTAGCCATCGGCTGCGTGGTCAACTTATTTTTGACAGCAGCAGAGACTTTATCGGTTGTAGCAAACAGCACTGGGTATTGATGTACCACCGCTACAGGGGCTTGCTCGCAACGCCCAACACATGGGGCTGCAATGACTTTAATATTGGAATTACCCAAGATTCCCGGCAATTTGGCCAATAGATTTTGCGCGCCAGCTAATTCACAGGCAACGCCATCACAAACACGAATCGTAATGTCTGCCACTGGATCGTTACCGCGCACAACTTCAAAGTGGTGATAGAAAGTAGCAACTTCATAAACCTCTGCCATTGGCAAATTCATTTCTTTTGCTAAGGCAACTAAATGACGATCATGCAAAGCGCGATACTCATCGTTGAGCTTGTGAAGATTTTCAATGAGCAAGTCACGACGATGTGGAGCCTCTCCAATCAACTTGCGCACTTCTGCAACAGAAGCATCGTCAGCTTGACGACCCTTCAACTTGCTCTTGCGACGAATGGTTTCCCTCAAATCATCTGCCGTTGCAACAGCAACCGCTTTGACTTCTCCAGAAGGCTTTGGATGATTCATATTTTGTAGTCTCTAATTTTTATATTTATTGCTTTGCACGAATGCAGAGTTTTTCCCATCTTGCTTATTAAAAGTCCAGCCAAGCCAAATACTTAGCAGACTAGCAATACGCAAAATAACGCTTTATTTTGTGTTATTTAACACCCCAAGTCCTTGACGGCGCTCAAGGACTTGAATTCAGGGTTTACCCTAGTTATAGAAGGGATGGGGAAGGCTTGTCGCCAGGAGGAAGTGAGTAATCCAACTTGCGCTCATAAAGGCGTGCTTTGTAGCAATCCTGATAGCCTTTGCTGCCAATTTGCCAACCAATTGAGGTGCAGTCCTCTTGGGCGGCCGATTCAATGGAGCCGCAGCCTGTCAAACCTAGGACAGCAAGGATTGTGAAGATAGAGAAAAAGCGCAATTTTGTTGAATTCATGACCTCAAGTCTACTTGATTCTGATCTCAACATCGAGTGGAATCCCCTCTTTTCCTGCCTCTACCGTCTTAACCTCACCAAGCTGAATGCGATCCTTGAGGCTGGCGTCGGATTTGGTCATAAATCCGTAAGCTGCTTTAGCCCGCGCCTTAGCCAATTCTTTTAACTCAGAATCGGTAATTTCTATGCCAGCAATCAACTCATTGTGCAATTGCTCGTTACGTTGCTCACCATCAGGAAGCGTCAATAGGCGCTGCCCCAACTTAATGCGACCAATGTATTGGGCATAAGCAGACTTCAGGCCTGACTGCACTCTAGGGTCAGATAAGCTTGGTACTGGAATAGGCTCACCTGGTATTAATTTGAACCCTGCATCTTTCAGAACGGCTGAATCGGCTTTCGCTCTAGCAAGTTCTTTCCGATCTTGCACTGGGTCATAAGTGCCAATAATCTCCAAACTAGAATTCGGACGTTTGATGAGATATTCGCCAAACTTTTCCAGGCGTTCTTGATCAACAGCTAAAAATACCGCCTCTCCAGGAACGGCATTAATACCCTCTTCACTACCAAGACCAATCAATGAAGCCAAGGCTCTGAAAGGCGCTGTAGCAATATTAGTTAATACATTACTAATAGCCTGCCACACCAAGCCACTAGCACTAAATTCTGGAGAGTCAACATTGCCTGCGATTATGACGGTGACGTCGATGGTGTCATCGGAGTCTTCGAGTAAAGCAATTGCCAAACCTAAAGGTAATTTTTTACCGGTAAAGTCTGGAACCTCATCACCCAGCACAACCTTCTTAATGATGATCTGATTACTGCCGTTTAACTCACCATCTTTAGCGCGGTAATTTAAATTAAGGTTTAAGCGTCCATTCGCAATTTGATAACCAGCAAATGTCATGACTGCTGGATTGAAAGCGCTTAAAGGCAAATTGCGGAACGTCATCAAGATGTCATGGTTACGGCGTGGGTCATCAAACGATGCCTGCCCTTTTGCTCGCATACTTCCGGAGCCTGCGACCACACCATCCATTGCAACAGTAGCAAAGCGACCAGGCGTATTACTAACCCCTAAGAGAGTGGCATTAAATTTCTTAATATCCACCTTGAAATGCGGACGCATCGCCAGGTCTGAGAAGAATACTTCGCCGTTCTTAAGATTGGTTGAGCGAATATCAAGATTAAATGGTGAGGCATCCTTTGATTTAGAACCATCAACTGCTTCAGTTTTTTGTTCGTTTGCAGGCTTAGAAAATAATCTTCGGAAATTAGAAAATCCCTCTTCATTGATTTCAAATTGAAGCGTTGGTGAGTCAACAATCAACTCATCAATTGAAAGGCTATTGCTTGGAGTCTGTTTCGATTTCAGGCTTTTAAATTCAAACTGACGAATATCGGCCATCTTCCAAACAATCAGCGGATATTTTTGATCTTTTTCTAGAACCGTTAAATCTGAAATATGAATGTCGCCCGCAAATATATCGGCTTCAGGTCCAAATTTCATAGTGAGCGCTGAATTAATTGCGCCGCTTTTACCTATTAACTCTTTATTGGCCGGCAAGAGCGCAACGAGGGGAGCGATTGCTAGATTCTCAAGCTCCAGCTTACCGTCCACCGATTTTGAGTCTGTATTGAAGTCCCAATGAGAGCGAATAGCGCCATCATCTAACTTGACATTCAATTGCACGCCCAACTTACCCGGCTGAGGATTATCCAATCCACCTGCAATGGCAACGTGCTGATAAGTAATGGTTTTGTTAATGCCAGGCACTAAAACCTGTAAAGCACCAAGATTAAAGTCGTATTGACCGCGAACACCCGACACCACACCCTGCTTGTCGTAGTTTGCTACATCAAGCAACTTCATCGTAAAAGGCTTAAGTTCTTCCTTCAACTTCGTGGAGTCGTCTAACAAACTTAATGAGGCAGAGCTCACTAACAGTTCATCGATAGATATTTTTAGCGGTTTATTGGATTCACTGGGATCTGTGGGCGGCATTGATTTCTCAACAGCAGCAATCAATTCCTGCCAATTCCAGACTCCTGGATGCGCGCCCTTTGATAACTTCTTCTCTACCAACATCCTGGGCTCGACCAACAAGATCTCATCAAAACCCAGTTCACCTACGGCTAATTTCGTCCATTTGATAGTAATAACTAGCTTTTTGAATTCCAGTAATTTTGAGCCGCCCGACTTTGCCAGATGAAATCCATCAAGCTCTACCTTCAGCCTTAATGGCGAAATGCTGAGATCTTGGTAACCAATGTCATAACCAATCTTGGTACCAAATTCAGAGGCTGACTTTTTAATAAAGCCGGGAACAAAGAGATGGGCCCCCGCCCAAAAGATGAGAATGCAGGAGAACATCAAGATGATGAACCTGATCAGCCAGTTTTTGAGACGAGGGAATTGAGTCAAAACCATTTAATGCAATACAAAATTATTTACCAAGATACGACTAATTATTGTGCCGGTGGAAAGCCAACCTTTTGAGTCCACATATTGTTGAATACGTTGATGATCGGTTTCTCATAAACACCGGCCTTGGTGTAAGGCTCGTCTTTTAACCATGCATCCACATCTGCCCTGCTTGGAAAGTCGATTGCAATCAAACTACCTAAAGTGGTTTTTCCATCTTCAGAAGTCAACGGTCCAGCAAAAGCCATGCGGTCAGCCATTTTTGCCAAATAGGCGCGGTGCTCAGGACGGACTTGCACGCGCAAGTCTGAAGTTCCAGGACGATCCATTAATAACATTGTAAAAATCATATTTTCTCCATTTTTAATTTAGCTTTATTGATTAAGCAATTCACTTTCAAGATACTAAGGGAAGTTGCATCTATCCCCAGGAAAAAATCTCGACCTATTTATTGTGCAGCATCCTTAACTAAGCGGAAACCCAAATGTGACATTGGGCTATAAGGGTCTGCCCCGCGTCGTGCGCTGGGGCGATAGGACTGGCAGTAATCCTCATTACATAGGAATGATCCGCCCCGTATGACCCTTTTAGGCGCATTTACTGGGGCACTTGAATCATCCGGGTCATAAGAGTCGCTAGGTCCTCGTGGATTATCGATGACTTTATTTCCATGCGCTTTGGCTTGCATCGCAAAATAATCAGCGCGATACCAATCAGAAACCCACTGCCACGCATTACCTGTCATATCAAATAAGCCATATCCATTCTGCGGATAAGTTCCAGCTGCACTTGTGCCAACTGCTCCGCCTGCTTTGGGGCTAACTACGGGAAAGGTCTGCTTCTTCACGTCCCAAATATTTGCAGGTATTTGCCCTGCTTGCTCCAGTTGATCTCCCCACACATAGGTTGCTTGGTTTAAGCCTCCACGCGCAGCAAACTCCCACTCCGCCTCGGTAGGCAATCTTTTGCCAGCCCACTTGGCATAAGCCAAGGCATCTTCATAACTTACTTGCACTACCGGATGATTGCCCTTACCTTCAATATTGCTGCGAGGACCCGTGGGATGGCGCCAGCTTGCTCCAGGAACATAAGCCCACCATTGCGAATAATCATTGAGGTTTACTTTTGATTGTGTGCCAACAAAAACCATTGCACCTGGAACAAAAACAGATGCTGGTGGCTTAGGAGTGCCGGGGGGCAGTTGCACTTTGATGGTCTCCCAATCAGGAACTTGCTCTGCTGTAGTTTTATAAGCGGTTGCTTTTACAAACTGGGCGAACTGATCGTTTGTAACGTGCGTGGTATCCATCCAAAATCCGGATACCTTTACTTTATGTGCCGGCCTCTCATTGGCTTGAGCTTTCTTATGATCGCTCCCCATAAGAAATTCACCGCCAGGTATCCATGCCATTCCCTTTGGACCATTAACACCATCACCCAAACGAATTACAAAATCTTCTGTCTGAGGCTTTGACGAAAAATGACCCCAAAGCAGATATGCGCCAATTACTACTGAAAGCAATATCAACACATAGAGAAATAGACGTTGAAGCTTCTTCATTAAATTATTTTCCTAGCGGGAGGCTAATCGTTGCAATGGCCGCATACCCCTCTACTCGGTTTTGCGCCCAATATTCTTTATAGGCTCGCAAATTAATATAGGCCTGATTGCCGTTCATCTTAAATAGATAACCAATCTGAGGACCAACAGCAGCAACGCGCGACTTAAACGCACCAACGTTATCACCACTGCCAGAGTCTGCGGTCAGTTGGTAGTAAACGTAACCAGCAATACCTACTTGCCAACTTTGCGAAACAAATTGAGAAACCGACCAATCCAAGTGGGAGTCAATTCCATTCTTATAGTTGGCTTGACTATTTTGCCAGTTATAGGTAGCGCCAACGATGCCAGAAACTTCAAAGCCAGTCGTATTGTTTAAATAGGTGTAACCACCACCAGCATCCATAGCTGCATGTCCGATACCAATGCTAGATAAGCTTGTTGGACTGTACGTTCCAACCGGTATATCGCCCGTTATGTACGTTTTGTAATTATTATTTCCAGAGTTCCAGGTTAGGCTGGCAAGAGGATATATATCCGTGCCGCCATTACTGGTGTTGGCACGATTAAATTGCACGCTTGGATTGGTAACACTCACTGATGCTGTTGTCGTATTTGTGCCGGGCCCCCATCCAATTCCAATATAGGGTTGTGCACCAAGGATTTTTTCTTCAGCAACATATCCTAACTGCATTAATACAAATGACTCGCGCGCACTCAAACCAGCATTAAGACTTTGGCCGCGCTGAAATGTTTTTGATTTGTCAGCACTACCACTGTAGGAATAAGGCATTGCGACTAATGACCATCCAGTCGCCATAGGGACTGCTGCCATGCTGGCGTATTGACCTGAGAGCCAAAATGGAACGCCGCCCTCATCGGCATAAGTGCCTGAAGAAAACAGAGAAATAGTTAAAAGAAAAAAAGACCCAGCAATCTGATGCCGGGCTCTGCTAAAAATTTTCATTCAATTTTTACTAACTTCTTAGCTCATTGGGAGCCAGAAAGTCATCTCCCCAGAGGCTGAGAAAAATTAGTCACATTAGAAGGCGGTGGATTGGGGAACTTTTTAACGGATGCTAAATATTCCTGAATCACTTGGAAGATTGGCTCAGCTGTCCAACCATAGTTGGTCATCTGCAAATCTTCATGAGGATCCATTTCAATGTTGTAAAACTTTGGGTAATACATAGGAGCAGCATTGGCATAAATACCGCCAACCATCTGCTGACCAGTGCCCGTGCGAGCCATATCCTTAAAATAATATCTCCACTGCTTCCAACGACCAGCAACTAAGTCAGGACCAATAAACGTTAATAAAGATTCGCGATTACCCTTCGTACTTTCGCCCTTGAGAACGGGTAACTGATTTACTCCGTCTATAGCTCGATCAGTTGGAAGTTTCACACCCAGAATGGATGCAAAAGTTGGCATAAAGTCCATCGTTGAAAACATTGCGTACGAGGTGCTTCCTGGGGCAATGTGTCCAGGCCAACGAATAATACAGAAGGTTCGCACCGCCCCCTCAGTGGGCTCCCCCAGATCTCCTCTAAATGGTCCATTGGATCCCATATCGGGAGCACCTAGACCCAAGCGATCCCAATTCATAAAATACTGACCAGTACCACCATTATCGGAAGCAAACACGAGAATCGTGTTGTCTTCAATATTCATTTCCTTTAGCGCATCCATCACTTGCCCAACGTGATAGTCGCCTTCCATCATTTTGTCGCCATATTGTCCGATTCGTGACTTACCAGCAAACTGTTTTGATGGAAGATTCGGTGAATGACCCATTGAAAATGGCAGATACAGGAAGAAAGGTTTACCTGCTGCATTCTGTTGCTTCATAAATGCAATCGACTTATCGGTAATCTCATTGTCAATCTCTGCACGCACCGCCATGGTGTAGGGCTTCACGCGCTCTAGCGGACCATTACCCTTTTGTTGATTAATCCAAGGTCCTTTGTCATAAAGAACTTTTTCAGGGACATTTCCAAACGAGTGTGTTTGCATTGCCATTTGCACATAGGCAGCAGAATCCCAAGAGGTATCCGGAGGAATCCCGTAATACTGATCAAAACCATGAGCACCAGGCAAACTTTGGGGCGCTCCACCTAAATGCCATTTGCCAAAAATGGCAGTTGAATACCCTGCGTCTTTAAACAACTGCCCCATGGTATAGGCTTTAGCTGACAAGGTATTTGGCGTTCCTGGCTCAGCAACCAGCGATAAACCATTGCGGATTGAATATTGCCCGGTCATCAACGCAGCACGTGATGGCGTGCAAGCAGGCTCAACTAAATATTGTGTCAGTCGTAATCCACTTTTAGCTAATTCATCAGCACGCGGTGTAGGCGCACCTCGTAACTCACCGCCACCATAAGAACCTAAGTCGCCATAACCAACGTTATCAGCCAGAATGAAAACCACATTGGGTTTTTTGTTTGTGGAAGCGGGAGCTGACTGAGCAAATACTGGAGTTGCCAGAAATGAAGCTGCCAACATTCCGATAAATATCTTTTTTAAGAACATCGCAGTCTCCGGATTTTTTCTGTAATTTTTTGCTGGTTGAGTTCAGCACTTTGGGGTATGAATACCCTTGCGAAATGATACTTTAATTAATAATAACTACTTGCTCTTGAGGCAATAAAAAACCACCCGAAGGTGGTTTAGGTATTACTTGGCGGAAGGGGCGGGATTCGAACCCGCGGTAGGCTATTAACCTACGCACGCTTTCCAGGCGTGTGACTTAAACCGCTCATCCACCCTTCCGGAACCGATGATTATACGATTGCCGAAAGGGTTTCCTCTAAAAGCTTGTTTAGGGGCTTACAGAGACTCTTTGAGCTGGTCCAAGATGTGTGGATTTTCAAGGGTTGAGGTGTCTTGAGTAACCTCTTCACCTTTAGCAATCACACGCAAGAGACGGCGCATGATCTTGCCAGAACGGGTCTTAGGCAAGTTATCGCCGAAACGAACGTCCTTAGGCTTAGCAATCGGGCCAATCTCTTTACCAACCCAGTTACGCAATTCCGTAGCCAGCTTCTTAGCTTCTTCGCCTGTTGGGCGACCGCCTTTGAGAACTACGAATACGCAAATCGCCTCACCAGTCAATTCATCAGGGCGACCTACTACCGCAGCTTCAGCAACCAATGGGTTAGCAACTAAGCATGACTCAATTTCCATGGTTCCCATGCGGTGACCAGAAACGTTCAACACGTCATCAATACGACCAGTAATGGTGAAGTAGCCAGTATCTTTGTTACGGATTGCGCCGTCACCTGCCAGATACAAAGTGCCACCCAACTCTTCTGGGAAATAAGACTTCACGAAACGATCAGGATCATTCCAAATCGTACGAATCATAGAAGGCCATGGACGCTTCACAACCAAGATACCGCCTTGACCATTAGGAACATCAACACCAGCTTCATCAACAATCGCTGCCTGAATACCTGGCAATGGCAATGTGCATGAACCTGGAATCATTGGTGTTGCACCTGGCAATGGAGAAATCATGTGACCGCCAGTTTCTGTTTGCCAGAAAGTATCAGCGATTGGGCACTTGGAGTTACCAACATTCTCGTAGTACCACATCCAAGCTTCTGGATTGATTGGCTCACCTACTGAACCCAATAGACGCAGTGATGACAAATCGTAGCTCTTTGGATGCACAGCTTGATCATTGCTTGATGCTTTGATCAATGAACGAATTGCGGTTGGCGCTGTGTAGAAAATAGTTGCCTTGTGTTTTTGGATCATGTCCCAGAAACGGCCAGCATTTGGATATGTAGGAACGCCTTCAAACACAATCTCAGTGGCGCCAACTGCGAGTGGGCCGTAAGTAATGTAAGAGTGACCTGTTACCCAACCAATGTCAGCAGTACACCAGAACACATCGTTTGGCTTAATGTCAAAGGTCCACTTCATTGTGAGAATTGCCCACAAGAGGTAGCCACCAGTGGAGTGCTGTACACCCTTTGGCTTACCGGTTGAACCAGATGTATACAGAATGAACAATGGATGCTCAGCGCTTACCCACTCTGGCTCACAAGTAGTTGCTTCATTAGCAACAATCTCTTGCATCCATACATCGCGACCTGCTTGCATAGCAACATCAGTGCCAGTGCGCTTGCTCACGATGACATGCTTAACCTTAGGGCACTCGCCTGTTGAGAGAGCTTCGTCACAAATAGCTTTCAATGGCAATGCTTTACCGCCGCGGAACTGGCCATCAGCAGTAATCACTGCTACTGCACCAACGTCCATAATGCGATCGCGCAATGCTTGGGCAGAGAAGCCACCAAACACTACAGAGTGAATTGCACCAATACGAGCACATGCTTGCATTGCGACAATACCTTCAATGGTCATTGCCATATAAATAATGACGCTGTCGCCAGACTTCACACCCATCTTGCGCAGTGCGTTTGCCATTTTGCAAACACGATCAAGCATCTCTTTGTAAGTTACTTTAGTAACAGTGCCGTCATCAGCTTCAAAAATAATGGCTGTCTTGTCACCAAGACCAGCTTCAACTTGACGATCTAAACAGTTGTATGACGCATTGGTTGTGCCATCTTCAAACCATTTGTAGAAAGGCGCTTTGGACTCATCCAAAACTTTAGTAAATGGTTTTTTCCAATAGATGTTCTCTTTAGCAAGACGACCCCAGAAACCGTCGTAATCAGAATTTGCTTCATCACAAAGCTTCTTATAGGCTTCCATGCCTGGAATAGCCGCGCCCTTTACAAAGTCTGCAGGTGGGTTAAATACGCGGTTTTCTTGTTTTAATGGTTCCATGCTTCACAGCCCTCTATCAAATAATCAATAATCTAAAATCAACTACAAATGGGAAAAAATGTCGCAAAATGACAGGTTTACACCTTCAAGACCTTAGAAGATAAGTGAAAACACGGGGGATTTGCTCTATGGCAAACCCTTAAAATAGGGCAAACCTTACTAATAATGTGGAAATAAGCATAAAACCATGACAAATATCAAACAAAACGACCTTATTCAGAGCGTTGCAGACGCATTCCAGTTCATCTCCTACTACCATCCCAAGGACTTCATTACCGCCTTGGGTAAGGCTTATGAGCTAGAACAGGGTCATGGGGCTAAAGATGCGATTGCTCAAATTTTGACTAATAGCCGGATGTGTGCCGAAGGTCACCGCCCAATGTGTCAAGACACAGGCATTGCCGTGGTTTTCCTCAAAATTGGTATGAATGTGCAGTGGCCAGATGCCACGATGAGCATTACTGATATGGTGAACGAAGGTGTACGTCGCGCTTATCTCAACCCAGACAATATGTTGCGTGCCTCAGTTCTGACGGACCCAGCAGGCAAGCGTAAAAATACTGGCGATAACACTCCTGCGGTAATCCATTACGAAATCGTACCAGGCGATGATGTTGAAGTAATTTGCGCTGCTAAAGGTGGTGGCTCAGAAAACAAAGCCAAGATGGTGATGCTCAACCCGTCTGACTCAATCGTGGATTGGGTTCTGAAAACTGTTCCTACTATGGGCGCTGGCTGGTGCCCTCCTGGTATCTTGGGTCTTGGTATTGGCGGCACACCAGAAAAGGCCATGCTCATGGCTAAAGAGTCATTGATGGAGCCAATTGATATTCAGGATCTGATTGCTCGTGGCGCTAAAACGCGTGCAGAAGAGTTGCGCTTAGAACTTTATGACAAAGTAAACAAGCTTGGCATTGGCGCCCAAGGCCTCGGCGGCTTAGCTACTGTTCTCGATATTAAGATCATGGAATACCCAACTCATGCCGCTTCATTACCAGTGGCAATGATTCCAAACTGCGCAGCAACTCGTCACGTGCATTTCCATTTGCATGGTGATGGTCCAGCTAAGTTAGAAAAACCTTCCCTATCGGATTGGCCAGACGTGACTTGGACTCCAGATATTCAAAAATCCAAGCGCGTTAATATGGACACCCTTACCGCCGAAGAAGTGGCGAGCTGGAAGCCAGGCGAGACTTTATTGCTCAACGGCAAAATTTTGACTGGACGCGATGCTGCTCATAAGCGCATTCAAGATATGCTCGCCAAAGGTGAAGAGTTGCCGGTGAGCTTTAAGAATCGCGCAATCTACTATGTCGGACCGGTTGATCCAGTGCGCGATGAGGCAGTTGGTCCAGCAGGCCCTACTACCGCTACTCGCATGGACAAGTTCACGGAGATGATGCTTGCTAAGACAGGCTTAATCACCATGATTGGTAAAGCAGAACGTGGTCCTGTAGCAATTGAGGCGATTAAGAAACATAAGTCGGCTTACCTCATGGCAGTTGGCGGCGCCGCTTACTTGGTTTCTAAAGCGATTCAGACATCCAAAGTGGTTGGCTTTGCTGACTTGGGCATGGAAGCAATCTATGAGTTTGATGTCAAGGACATGCCGGTTACGGTTGCCGTGAACTCAGAGGGCATCTCTATGCACGAGACTGGACCTAAAGAGTGGCAAGCCAAGATTGCTGGTATTCCAGTCAAGATAGCTTAATTACTAAATTAGTAATTTATATATAGACACCGGCAATTCATTGGCACTCATCGGAGTATTTGATTCTGGCGTTGGAGGCTTATCCATCTTGGATGAGGCTCTGCGCCAGCTTCCACAGCATGATTACATTTATCTTGCTGACTCTGCAAATGCGCCATATGGTGAAAAATCCAGCGATTGGATTGCGCAACGCAGTCTCGTACTATGCCGCCATTTAGCGGATAAAGGTTGCGATGCTATTGTGATTGCTTGCAACACTGCAACCGCTGAAGCCATTAAACAAATTCGAGAACAGTTGTCTATTCCTATTATTGGCGTTGAGCCCGGCATTAAGCCAGCGGCGATGCAATCACAGAATCATATTGTGGGAGTGTTGGCGACAGAGGCAACCCTTAAGAGCGATAAATTCAATGCCTTATTGGCAACCTTGCCAAGCGACTGTCAGTTCATTAAGCAAGCAGGTGCTGGTTTAGTGCCATTAATTGAATCTGGCAAAGCCGATGGTCAGGAAACTTTAGAGTTGCTGGCCAAACATCTAGAACCTATTCAGGATGCTGGTGCTGACACCATCGTACTGGGTTGCACCCACTACCCTTTCCTCAGAAAAGCCATCCGTAAGTTACTGGGTGAATCCATCACATTGATTGATACCAGTGATGCTGTTGTAAGACAGCTTAAGAGACAGCTAGATGTTCTGAAATCCAGTGGCGCCACCCCTGAATTTGGGTCAGTACTTTTGCTTAGTAGCAAAAATGAAAATCTGCTTTTATCAATGGCGCAAGACTTAATGTCTGCAGACCTTGCATCACATTCAGTAGAGGCGCAGATCTTAGGTGAAGTTCGATGAGCGATTTACTAAAAAAATTAGATGCCCATCTACCGTTTAATAAATCTGAACGCATCATCATTGGCGTTGTATTGCTCCTGCACGCCTTGCCTGCGTTAGAGTTTTTACACCTCAGCAAGCGCCCTCCTCCAATGGACGACACACGGGTCATGGCAAACCTCGTCAGCCCAGAAGCGAGTAAGAGCCCTCAGCCGCCTGCCGCAACACCTCCAAAGCCTAAAACAGAGAAAAAGGTGGCAAAGGAAAAGCCTCAAGAAAAGCCGACTGAGAAACCGAGTCCTACGCAGGCGCAACAGCCTCCACAACAACAAAACCAATCTCAAAGCAAATCAGAGGCTCAACCACAGAATGCAGCGGTAGCCCCTGCCACCAGTGGGGGTGCTAGCGGAACTCCGATTCAAACGGACATAGGTAAACTAGTGGTGGTTTATCAGCCTGATGCCGATGCTTACTACCCCTCTTTTTCGAAACGCTCCGGCGAGCAAGGTGCAGTAGTGGTGCGATTAATTATTGATGAAACCGGTAGCGTGGAAGATGTAGCATTACTGCAATCAAGCACATTCCCCAGATTGGATCGTGCCGCTACAGAAATCGGCAAACGCTATCGCTTTAAACCTTTTTTAGTAAATGGCTCAGCCCAAAGAATTTCAACCAATCTCTTAATTAAATTTAACCTCAAGAACTAATCAATATGAATACACCATTTGGCATAGCAAATCTCTGGCTTGAAGGCGATGCAATTACGAGATTCGTGGCAATCGCCCTACTCATCTGCTCGATTGTGACTTGGGTAATCTTACTCACTCGACTTTGGGATCTGCGCAATCTACGCAAACTGAAGCCTGAGCTTGAGCAATTCTGGCGTGCCACCTCATTTGATGAAGGTCTAAAAGCATTTAGCAACCATTCGTCCAATCCCTACTATCAAATTGCGAAGTTGGCGACCAAGGCATCAGCCCACCATCAAAACCAATCCTCCAATCACCGTGAATTACTACAAACACTAAATTACTCCGAATGGATGGCTAGAAGCGTTAAGAACAGCATTGATACGATTGCTGCTGGACTACAAAAAGGTTTGACCTTCTTGGGCTCTACTGGCGCGATTGCTCCGTTTATTGGGCTCTTCGGAACAGTTTGGGGCATCTACCATGCATTGATCGCCATCAGCAGCTCTGGTAGCGCGCAAATTGATCAAGTTGCAGGCCCTATTGGTGAGGCACTCATCATGACTGCATTTGGTTTGGCTGTAGCTATCCCTGCTGTTCTGGCATTTAATGCTATTAATCGTGCTAACAAATTATTTGTGGCGGATTTAAATCGTTTTGGCAATGACCTATTAGCCTACTTTGTTACTGGTGCACGCGTTAACTCTGGGGAATAGTCATGTCTTTTCATATTCAAGACGACCAAAACGACGACAGCATCATGTCGGAAATCAACATGACGCCGATGGTGGACGTCATGTTGGTGCTGTTGATTATTTTCATCATCACGCTACCCGTGATTCAGCAAGCTGTAAAAGTAGAGTTACCTAAAGCCAATAGCGTACGCAATGAAGTGAAGCCTGAATCAGTTCAGCTTTCGATTGATGCCAATGGTCAAATCTTCTGGAATAGCACGGCAATTGATCTCAAGACTTTTGATGGCTATGCCGAGAAAGCCGCTCAAAAAGATCCACAACCAGAAATTAACCTACGGGCCGACAAGTCGGTGAAGTATGAATATGTCGCTCAAGTACTAGCAGCATCGCGCCGCGCTGGATTAACGAAGCTAGGGTTTGTGACCGAGCCTAATTAGCTGATAAAGCATTTATTGATATTTACCAATAAATAAGCCACCTTTTGGTGGCTTATTTATTTACAACCCCACCATTAGCCTACTGATCCTTAACCAATCTAAAGCCTAAGTGCGACATTGGACTAAAAGGATCCGCACCTCTTCTGGCGCTGGGTCTATAAGACTGACAATAGTCTTCATTGCATAAGAATGAGCCGCCTCGAATAACTCTTTTTGGAGCATATGGCGGAACACCACGATCGGCGGGATCAAACGATTGATCTGGGCCCTGCGGGTTCACGATTAATCGGTTGTCATTTTGCTTAGCTTGTTGGGCAAAATAATCAAAGCCATACCAATCGGAAACCCATTGCCATGCATTTCCTGTCATATCAAATAAACCGTAACCATTCTGCGGGAAGGTACCAACTGCGCTAGTACCAATTGCGCCACCTGCCTTTGGACTTACTACAGGAAAAGATTGTTTTCTGACATCCCAAATATTGGCAGGCAACTTACCCTCTTGCTCCAATTGATCTCCCCAGGCATAAGTTGCCTGATTAAGACCTCCGCGCGCAGCGAACTCCCATTCGGCCTCAGTGGGCAATCTTTTGCCCGCCCATTTTGCATAGGATTTGGCATCTTCGTAGCTAACTTGCACAACTGGGTGATTACCTTTACCTTCAATATTGCTTTTAAGGCCTGTTGGATGACGCCAGTCAGCGCCCGGTACGTATGCCCACCATTGCGAATAATCATCAAGGCGTACCTTATCTTTTGTGCCGACAAATACCATTGCACCAGGGACAAAAGCAGAAGCTGGTGGTCTGGGCACACCCGGTGGAAGTTGAACTTTAATCGTATCCCAATCAGGAATTTGTTCTGCAGTAGTTCTGTAGTTGGTTTCTTTGACGAACTGAGCAAATTGATCATTCGTAACATGTGTTGCATCCATCCAAAAGCCATTGACCTTTACGTGATGTACTGGTCGTTCATTGGCCTGGGCTTTTTTATGTTCACTACCCATTAAAAACTCACCACCTGGAATCCACACCATACCTACTGGCGCATTTTTTCCATCGCTTTGAATGATTACCTGAGGTTGAGATGCTGAACCACTCCCAACACGCTGATGACTGAGGAAGTAAGCAAGGGTGCTTGCTGCCAATAAACTGCCGGCAGCAATGACCCAATAACGTCTCTGAATCTTCACTTTAGTAAACAGATGTTGCTTTTGGACAAGTGCCGGTATTAGCCCGAGTTATTTGACCGTCAGCACTGTTGGTTAAGCCATCGAGATTGAAATCCGCAACACTTGATAGCGCCCAACTTAAGAGTCTTTGCCAAATACTTAAATCCTGGGAATTCACTTGACCATCTATGTTGGCATCGCCAGGACATGCTGGTTGAGAAGCCAAAATAGAATTGAGCTGCGACATCAGGCTGTTATAAATTGCCGTCAATGTCGAAGATGAGGCTGGATCTAACTGATTGGCTGATCCTGGATTATCGAGTTTAGGCGATGGAGCAGCTTGATCAATCTGATAGAACTCATTTGTCACAACATTCGAACAACTATCTGTTGAAGAATTGTATTGCTGTGTTGTGTTCTGAACAATCTTATATTTATCGTTACGAATTCCGGTGCTGGTTTGCGCCACGATAGTAATTTGCGATTGTCCAAGCTTATACTTAGCTTGGTTTACTTGGCAACAGCTTTGATAGCCCTGGGATGAGCTATGTCCAGCGGTCACCGGAACAGCGTTAGCACCAGTGGTGTCAAAACCAGGCCCCCACCAAGTGCCATTATTGTCTTCACAAACACTCTTCGAGATAGGGATTTGCGAACAACTGCTTCCAGAGAATACGCAAGGGCCATTGCGTCCACCATTCGCCTGAATGTTATAGCTACCTTGAGCAAAATTCACGGTGCGAATGCTAGATTGATTGGCATTTGTTAGGTACGGCAACAAAGGAGCGGAGTCAATTACACGCGGTACTAATGCGGGCACATTTAAACCTGCAATTTCACCAAACAATTGGTATACATCAACCATGTTCACCATGTGATTGACTTCGCGATCAGGCTGAACAACCAATGGTCCTGAGGCAATTAAGGGCACCCAAATACCTGTTTGATATGCGGTGCCTTTTGCAAGATCGGGGTTAAACGGCGACTTAACTGAATCGCCCAGCGTGCCATTATCTCCAACAATCACAATCATTGTGTTGCTTGCTTTTGGATCGTAGATCAACTTACCGTCTTTCCCACGAGAAGCTAAACCTGTTTCAACCAAGATTCGACCAAACTCCGTATCCATTGCTTCTGTCATTTGATTCTGAATCAAACGTTGCTGCACCGAGTTCTTGCAATCTAATGAATCAATCGAAGTACCGGCATTTGGGGCCAAACCAATTGGCGCTTGTTGCAAAGGAGTGTGTGCAGAACTAAAGCTGACGGTTGCCATCCATGGCTTATTCCCAGAACGATTATTAATCCAGCTAATTGCTGCGTCCGCCTCAATCGTAGTTCGATAGCCACGATTACGCGCATCGGTAGTAGGCACCTGGGTAACTGTACCGCCCTCATTAATCACAAGCGGGGAAACGTAATATGCATTTTGCACACCAAAGTTCAGACCGCTGGGCAGAGTGCTGCTACAAGAAGTAGCATTTGGGACAAAAATACCACCGCTCATAGCACAACGTTTTCCAGGAACACCGGCGGTTGAATTTCTACCGGCAATCATCGAGCATGAGCCGTTTGGTTGGTAGCAAGCGCCAGTATCAGCACCATTTGATTGGTCTGCACCTGGAACAAAACCACAAGAATAGGTGCCAGAAGCCCCCACTCCACCAGCAGTAGTATCTATAGAGGCTGGTAAGCCACCGATCCATCCATAGAAATAATCCCAGCCTAAAACTCCAGGAGTTCCATTGCCAGCGGGATTGTTGTCGGGCCCCGCTAAATGGAATTTACCAAATAGACCGCTTTCGTAATTCGCCTGCTTGAGCAACATTGGCGTTGTCATGTCATAAGGGGAAATCTGAGAATTGGCGAGATCATCCTGCCCAATAGCACCATAAATATTTGTTCTAAATGGAAAGCGTCCTACAAACATCGATGCTCGGCCAGGCGAGCACTCAGGCATTGACCATGTATTTCGAAAACGCACACCAGAGCGAGCAACTGTTAATAAGTTAGGCATACTTGGTTGATTATCAGCGTCATACCCAAAGCTGGCCATCTGATCAATACCAACATCATCCAGAATGACAAATAAGATATTTGGAGTTCCGGATGAACTTGAAGAACCTCCTCCGGAGCTACTACTGCCACCACAGGACAAGAGTACAGCGCTGGTAGCTATAAGAAAAAATATCTTCAATGCCAGTTTATTAATCATTTTCAACACTTATATAAATATCTTTTTACTGAGTAAATTTCCATAAATCATTGAGATATCCCGAGTTCCCGGACACATCAGGCCCATAACCTCCGAACATCCACAAATTACCTGTAGCGTCAGACCAGCCAATGACGTCTTTTCTGGAGCCCGGTTGATTGCTGGCAGCAAAAACGCCGAGAGAGCCATAAACAGAGGTTGCCCCTGGCTCATTACTGCCACTCACCCAAGTCCATTGATTAGTTGAAGCGTTATATTTCCACCAATCATTAAGCAAACCACTCTTGGTAGCACCATTACCATCGGCACCAAACATCCAAAAATTTCCAGAGGTATCCACCCAAGCGAATGGGCCACGATACCATCTTGCGCCAGGGGTGTTGGTGCTTGCTGCTACACCCTGGGTACCGTAAGTTCCAAACGCATTATTCAAGTTACTACCGTTCATCCAAGTCCACTGCATAGTGGTGGTGTTGTACTTCCACAGGTCATTCAAAATTCCCGCTGCGCTTCCAACACTATCCCAACCATTCCCACCAAAAAACCATAAATTATTAGAGCTATCTAACCAACTTACCGCATCCAATCTGGAGCCAGGCTGGTTAGCGGAAGCGCTAACAGCTTTACTGCCATAAACTCCTGCAGCGTTAGTAAGGTAGCTTGATGCACCTGTCTTGCCTGCCCCACCCCTAAAGGTCCAAGTGGAATCGCTTGGATTAAATTCCCACAGGTTGTTATAGGTAATGGTTAATGCGGAATCAGCTGCACCTCCAAATATCCAAAGATGTCCATCGCTAGTAATCCATCCGTTGGCGCCTACGATACCGCCCGGATTATTCGAGGTGCTCGCTACGTCTTTGGTGGCATACGCTGGCGCTTGATTTACCAATTTACTACCTGAGACCCATGTCCATAGTCCAGTGGCAATATTGTATTTCCAGAGATCATTTAAGGTGCCAAATCCACCGCTTTCGCCATAGCCAAATCCACCATACATCCAGAGGTTCCCGCTAGTATCAGTCCAGGCAACAGGTCCAATGCGTGCGCCAGGAGCATTGGAAGAGGCAGCAACCCCTTGTGTGCCGTAACTACCAACTGTGTCGGTAGTGAGGGAACCATCCATCCAGGCCCACTCTTTAGTCTTTGGGTTATATCTCCAAAGATCCCCAAGAAAAGTGATGGCATTCTCCGTAAGGCCGCCGAAAATCCAAAAATTTCCATCGCGATCAATCCAGCTAACGGAAGTGCTTCGAGCTCCAGGCATATTAAGAGTGCTGCCGACACCTTGTGCCGTGAAATCATAGCTAAATACACCACTATATTTACTTCCACCCACCCACGTCCATCCGGTAGTTGAAGCAGCAGCAGTTGTAGCAGAGGGAGGAGGAGGAGAAGAAGATCCACCACCACAAGCAGCCAAAACAACTGTTGTTACAAGGATCGCAAGAATATGAAGGAATTTTTGCATTTAAGGATTTTGAAATAAATATCGAAAACCCATGATATTCCTTTTAATTGAACCTATATTGGGGGTTTGCACCAATCCAAAGGGTGCCGGCGGGTCAAAGACCCTTTGCAACCTTCAAAAGTAAGAAGGTTGCTATCAATATACCGCCGTTGCTTTAGCGCAAGCCCCATGATTATTTCGAATAATTTGGGCATCATCATTGTTAGTTAGACCATCTAAATTAAAGTCCGCAACACTAGATAGAGCCCAGCTTAATAGTCTTTGCCAAATACTCAAGTCTTGGGAGTCCACCACCCCGTCGATATTGGCATCACCATTACATGCAGGTTGGGATGCCAGAATATTATTCAAAGAAGTTAAAAGGCTGTTGTAGTTTTGACGTACAACACTAGACCAAGTCGACATGCTTGGCATGAGATTTAAATCAGCCTTATCAATTTTTGGCGTTGGTACCGCCTGGTCGATTTGATAGAACTCATCGGTTGTGACAGCTGCCCCAGTATCGGTCGCCGGGAAGTATGTCTGGGTCTGATTTCTAACTAATTTATAGACATCGTTTCTGACGGCCGTAGTAATTTCAGCTGCGATTGTCGTCAAAGGTAAGCCTGACTTATATTGCGCTTGATTGACTTGCCAACAAGAGCGATACCCAGTACTAGAAGGCTGACCAAATGGAGGGCCGATCACCGATGGGTCTGTATATCCAGGGCCCCACCAAACACCAGCATCACCCTCGCAAGGACTTTTATCAAACACACTTTGCGTACAAACCACTGCTAAGGTAGTGTTGTCAATTTTGGTTGGCACCAAACAAGCGCCGTTGCGCTGGCCATTTGCCTGAACGTTATAGCCGCCTTGCGTAAAGTTAATATTGCGAATACTAGATTGCGATGGATTCGTTAAGTACGGAAGTAAAGAGGCAGAATCAATTATGCGAGGAACTGCTTTCGGAACATCAATTCCAGCCATCTCTCCAAATAATTGGAATACGTCAACCATATTGGTCATATGAGTCACCTTACGGTTTGGCTCAACAACCATTGGCCCAGCCACAATTAAGGGAACCCAAACACCAGTCTGATAAGCAGTCGACTTAGCGCGCGTCATATCAAACGGATCTTTCACCACATTTGGGAAAGTACCGTTATCACCAACAATGACAATCATCGTATTACTAGCTTTTGGATCGTATGCAATTGATCCGTCATCTTTACGTGTAGCAAGCCCAGTTTGCACCAACAATCTTCCAAGTTCCGTATCCAACGCTTCGGTCATCTTATTAGAAACAACACGTTGCTGAACGAGATCACCACAGTTGAGATCATCACCCGGATCACCCCTAACCAGGCTACCTGGAGGCTGTTGGTAAGGCGTATGCGCTGCACTGTAACTCACCGTAGCCATCCATGGCTTATCACTCTTACGGGAATTTATCCATGCAATCGCAGAGTCCGTTTCGATGGTGGTGCGATAGCCGCGGTTACGACTATCGGTATTAGGCGGAGCCTGAAGGCCACCATCTGGAGTAATCACTACTAATGGAGAGACGTAATATCCATTTGCTTTTGTAAAATTGATATTACTTGGTACGGTACTTTGACATGTTGTATTGGGAACAAATACACCACCACTATGAAGACACTGCTTACCCGGAACATCGCCAAAAGTTGATCGACCAGTAATTACCTTGCAAGAGCCCTCCGGCTGATAGCAAGCTCCAGTATCAGCGCCTCCCATTGCGGCGCTAGGAATAAAGCCGCATGAGTTACCGCTACTCACTCCACCAGCGGTTAGATCATTGTTTGCGGGACCACCACGGATCCACCCATAAAAATAATCCCATCCTAATTGCTGCGGAGTTCCATTACCAGCCTCATTGTTGTCGGGACCTGCAATATGAAACTTTCCAAACATGCCGCTTTCGTAATTAGCTTGCTTTAATAACTTAGCAACTGTCATGTCATATGGTGAGATCTGAGCATTTGCTAGATCATAAGTTCCAATTGCTGCATAGACATTTGTTCTAAATGGATAGCGACCCACAAACATCGCTGCCCTGCCCGGAGAACACTCTGGCATAGACCAGGTATTGTGAAAGCGCACCCCTGATTGTGCGATAACACCCAAATTTGGCATTCTTGGTGGAGTATCGCCACCATAACCAAATGCCTCGATTTGGTCGATGCCAATGTCATCCATCACAACATACAAAATATTTGGGGTGGATGCTGGCTGCGTTGAGCCTCCACTGCTACTTCCTCCGCAAGAAAGCAGCGCGGAAAGGGAGATTGCAAGGACAGCGAATCTGAAGAAAGTTGAAACCACTTTAACGTGCCGCCTAAATTGTTATATGCATTCACAATACTCTAATTCAGAGATTGTCCCTTTGCCTCTGGGGTTTGCCCTATTTGGCCTTATACGGCAATTTTGATAGCAAGCAAGTTTCTTCGCTGGTGTGAGTGCCGTTACCTATGGTTGCACCTAAGATCCCGCCCTGTATTTTTTCTACCTTCTTGAATTTGCCGGTGACTGGATCAAGGGTAATGTTGGTGATGACGCTACCCGCAGGATAAGCAACACCCATGACTTCTTCTGGCTGAAACTTTGCCTCAATAGAAATCAAAATATTCGGACGTGCAAGAGTGACACTCTTCACTACCTGTGTTCCGAAGGCGTCGGACTGATCTAAGTCGCGATCATCTAAAAAGACCTTTGCCTTTTGGGAACCAGAAGCCAGCATGAGTTTCATTGCATATTCTTCGGTATAACCTTTCTCAGAACGCTTGCACTGAAACTCCATGACATCAACACCCCAAGCAAGAGCAGATGAAATGGTCAAGCAGGAGCAAATGAGGAGTTTGGGTAAATTCATAAGTGAGGTATGAGTGTCTTTGGTGCCCGAGGCCGGAATCGAACCGGCACGACTTTTTTGAGTCGGCAGATTTTAAATCTGCTGTGTCTACCGATTTCACCACTCGGGCTCGCACAAACAATAAAGCCGTGCTAAATAAATCAAGACAAGCGAAATTTTAGCATGCAAGCCTGTTGCCGGCCCCCGGAGGTCCTTTTGAGCGGCCCACCAAGGCTGGACTTGATAAAGCAATTAAAATACCTTCATGAATTTGCCGGCCAAACCATCTAGACCAAACACGTTTTTGCGGGTCTTTTTTTGGCTTATCGGACTTTGCCTTGCAGCTGGTTTAGTTGTAACTGTGGCCTATTTATATTCGGCTCAATCCAATATTTCCGGCAAGCGCACAATTAAGAGTCTGGGTGACTCGATTGCAATCACATTTGATGAGGTCGACATTCCTCATATCAAAGCAAAAAGTCAGGCTGATGCTTACTTTGCCTTGGGCTATCTTCATGCTAGCGAGCGCTCATGGCAAATGGAAATGAATCGCCGCATTGCAAGCGGTCGACTCTCAGAAATTCTTGGTAACGATACGGTCAAGATTGATCGCTTTGTACGCACCCTAGGAATCAAGCGTGCCGCAGAACGTCAATTTGATCGCTACCCTGTTTCTGCCAAGAGACTATTACAAGCCTATGCCGATGGTGTGAATGCAGGCAATGCGCAACTGGGCTGGGCGTTACCGATTGAGTATTTTTTGACCGGATCAAAGCCAGGCCACTGGTCTCCAACAGATAGCGTTGCCTGGATGCTCATGATGGCTTACGACCTTGGTGGCAATTGGCATAAAGAATTACAAAGACTGGAGCTCTCTCAATATCTCAGCACCAAACAAGTTTGGGAAGTTACCCCACCAAATGAACCTGGTGAACCCGTCAGCAATATGGATTTTTCCAAGCTATATCGAGATCTGAAAGTTTTTCATCCAACCCCCGGTCCAGCAGAAGCTAAACCTCAAAACTTGCCCGCTACAGAGTTAAGCCAGTGGGATCGACTTGGCGGGAAAGATGGTATCGGCTCAAACAACTGGGCCCTAAGCGGAAAATTAAGCGCTACTGGCAAGCCTTTGTTAGCCAATGACCCCCATCTTGGGCTATCCGCTCCTGCTATTTGGTATTTTGCACATCTTGATGCGCCCGGAATCAATGTGATTGGCGCAACCCTGCCCGGTATTCCGGGGGTGGTATTGGGAAGAACGGATAAATACGCGTGGAGCTTTACTAATACTGGGCCAGATGTACAAGACCTATACATCGAACAAATTGATGCCAAGAATCCCGGTATGTATCGCGGTCCAGACGGTCCACTGCCTTTTAAAGTTCACCAAGAAATTATTGATATCAAGGGTGCGCCCTCTTTTACTTTTTTAGTAAAAGAAACTCGTCATGGGCCGGTGATTTCGGATTCATACCGTCAAGCTAAACGCGTGATTGATACCGAACGCTTTGCATTAGCACTTCGATGGACGGCGCTTGATAATGAAAATCAATCTGTAGTTGGTTTGTTGGAAATGAATCGCTCTGCTGACCTTGATCAATTTAAGCAAGCGCTACGAAAAAATTACGCACCCATGCAAAATGTGGTGATGGCCGATACGGAAGGCAACATTGCCTATCAAGCCGCTGGCATTGCTCCAAAGCGACTCCTGCATCATGGCTTATATGGCGCAGCCCCTGCACTAGGCTGGGAGAAGCAATACGACTGGAATGGTTACGTTCCCTTTGAACAGCTCCCCACCAGCAGCAATCCCGAGCAGGGCTGGATAGCTACAGCCAATCAAAAGATCATAGCTGCGAATGACCCCAATCCTTTGACAGGTGATTGGGAATTGCCAACGCGCTATCACCGCATTGTTGATCTCATTAAAGCAAAAAATATTCACTCATTTGATGATATGAAAACGATGCAAGGCGATACCCTATCTCTTGCCGCTACACCACTTCTAGATCTTTTTAAGTCTAGCCAGTCATCCCACCCTTCAGGCACTAAAGCAATGGAGATTGCCAGAAATTTTGATGGTGATATGAAGGTGGATAGTGCAGGCGCTCTGATTTTCAATGCTTGGGCCGATCAACTCACTCGCAATCTCTTTTCACGATTAAGCTATTTGTTCACCGAAAATTATGGCTCACGAAACTATCGTGCACCCCTACTTAACCAAGTACAAAATCCTAATAGTCCATGGTGTGACAACCCCAAAACGGAGCGCGTAGAGTCTTGCCAGGAATCAGCTAACCTTGCTCTTGATAAGGCGCTGGATTACCTCAGCAAAGAGTATGGCAATGATCCTCAGTCCTGGGCTTGGGGCAAAGCGCATATAGCCATCTCTGAGCATCGCCCATTTAGCAAAATCCCGCTACTGGGAGACTTCTTTAATATCAAAACCCCATTCCCTGGAGACAGCTTTTCAGTCAACGTGGGGCGTTTGGAGTTATTGCAATCTAAAAATCCATATGAAACCCTCCAGGCCCCTAGCTTAAGGACTATCTTTGATTTTTCAGACCTAGAAAAATCTGTCTTCGTCTATCAAACAGGTCAGTCAGGATGGGTGCAAAGCAAGCTATACCGCAATATGAATGCTCTTTGGGCTAAAAATGATTACCTCCCTTTGCAGATGAAATCCGAAAAAATCAGTCGCCAGCTAGAATTGAGCAATAAGTAGTTTGCCCAACTTATATTGGCACATTAACTAGAGCTAGTTAAAATACCGTATCAATGTCAACAGTTATTACCAAGGACTAAATACCTATGAAATCGATTGCCGCCCTATTTACCATGTCAGCCGCATTACTCATTAGTGGAAATGCACTAGCTGCTTGGCAAGAGATTGGTAAAAATGATCAATCGGTTGTGTTTGTGGATACTGCCACTCTGCAAACTCAAGGTAATTTGGCGCAAATGATGTCGATGTTAGACTTTTTAAAACCCGGTCAAGATCCACAAACCAAAGAGAATGTGAATTCAATTATCGGCTTGAATGAATATGATTGCAGTAATGGGAAATATCGCCCGATTGAATTTAAAGTATTTGCTGGAAATCGCGGCAAGGGCAAAGTAGTTGTAGATCAAAAAACTCCTGACAGCGTTTTTGAAGCCATTCCAAATGGCTCATGGGCAGCCGGAGTATTTAATGTTGCGTGTCGTAGCAAGTAAACATCACCACTTGGGGTGGAAAACCGCCCTTAGTTTTGGCTTCATTTTTGCCTTAGGATTACTGACTGCTTGCGCCGCCCCGCTGGCAGTTCTAAGTAGTAGCGGCACAGCTGCAGCCAGCACCGCAGGATCTGCTGTAATTGCCAATCCAAGTACTGCAGCCAGCCTGGCCTCTACCGTGGCAACAGGAAAATCTCCTTTGGAGCACGCTGCTTCTGCGGCAACTAAAAAAGAATGCAGCTTCTTTAATGTGATCGACTCCAAACCCATCTGCATTGAGGTCGTTTTACCCACCATCACAGATAAAAGCGAACCTTTAGCGGGTCCAGCAGACTCAAGCAAAGACACTGCCAAGCAATAGCACTTTACTTGCCCCTTCAAAGACATAACAGACTAAAATTAGCGCTTATTAGCAATCAACAGACGATTTAATATGGCCACAGAAAACTACTACCTAACACTTACCTGTCCAAATAAACCTGGAATTGTTGCTGCAGTTTCTACTTATATTTTTGAACTGGGTGGCGACATTGAAGAAGCTCAACAGTTTGATGACAAGGCCTCCAAGCGTTTCTTTATGCGGGTGAGCTTTAGCTGCCCTGCAAATGCAGACTCATTGAGAGCAGGATTTTTAGAAATTGCCAAGCGCTTTGAGCTTACTTGGGAATTGCGTGCCGTCAAAGATCTCAAGCGTGTCTTGATCATGGCCTCAAAACTAGATCATTGCTTGGTTGACTTGCTTTACCGCTGGCGTATCGGCGAATTGCCAATGATTATTTGCGGTATTGTTTCCAATCACCCTCGTGACGTATACGCTAGCATTGATTTCGCTGATATTCCTTTCTATCACCTGCCAGTGACTCCAGAAACTAAGCCGGCACAAGAAGCTAAGCTCCTGGAGATCGTGGCTGATTCTAAAGTGGACATGGTGATCTTGGCGCGTTACATGCAGATCTTGTCTGATGATTTATCAACCAAGCTTTCTGGGCGTTGCATCAACGTTCATCACTCATTCTTGCCAAGCTTTAAAGGCGCCAAACCTTACCATCAAGCCCATGCCCGCGGCATCAAGCTCATTGGCGCTACCGCCCATTTCGTTACCAGCGATTTAGATGAAGGTCCGATCATTGAGCAAGACGTTACACGCGTTACGCATGGCGACACACCAGAAGATTTAGTGCGTAAAGGACGTGATTTAGAGCGCACGGTTCTCTCTAGAGCATTACGTTACTACCTACATGATCGCGTTCTTATTAATGGCGCGACTTCAGTAGTTTTCTCCGACTAATATAGCGGGAGCTGTTTAAGGTCTTACCCCTGGAGACTCCAGAGGTAAGCCTCTAGCACGCCACATCAGAAATAACTCTAGCTGCGCCATTTCTGGCGATCCATATTCAAACTGCTGGGCCCTGACACCGCTCATGCAGTTACGAAGTCGACGTTGCACAGATCCTAAGGTCTGCCATTCCAAACGGTAAATTGGGTAAGCATTAGGATGCCCCTGTGGAATCAGACTTCCACCGAGCTTCAGACCCGCCCTATCTTCATGGCATTGCGCACAAGATAAATTGAGTTGCCCCATCCTCTCATTAAATGCCTGACGACCCTTCTTTAAAAAAGGTGCATTTACTGGGGTCTCACTGATATAGATGGGCATGCCTTTAGATTGAAAAGCGATAAAGGCCGTCAGCGCCAGAAGATCTTTACCCTCATAAGCCAATGGGGATGCTCCCTGCGCCCCAACGCGACACTGATTAATTTGCCCTTCCAGGGTTTGCAATTTACCTTTAATCACCTTTGGAAACTGTGCCGCAACACCACGCATGGATTTCTTTGCATCGCCATGACAAGAGCTGCAGGACTTATTTTGAGAGCCCATTTTCTGTTGCCATAAAGTCTCACCATCACCAACCCAAAACATCGCAGGATTTAATGAGGGATCGTCCTGCATTGCTTTATTTTCAGCAGACATCAACTCATAGCTAGATTGTTGCTTTGCAGGAGCGCCGTGTGCAAGTGAGCTCCCTAGAGCAAGAAAGATACCGCTAAGAAATAGAGAAAGAGCTAAGTTCACAAAACAGTAATGCTAGCCTGATTTACCGCTTCATAACCACCATCTCCAACCCACTTAAACTCAAGGGTTCCAGACTCCACTGCGACAGTCGTGAAGATAATCAAGGGATTGGCACCAATACCAGAATAGAAATCCGCCTTGAATACCTCTACATTGTTATAGGTACAAGTAAAGGTACGAATAATGTCACGAGGAATCTGCTTACCGCCTTCGGTATAACGGAAACCTGACTCCATATCATGCTGTGCAATCGCACGAATCTCAATAATGGAATCCTTCTTTGCCGTTGCCGGCATAGTGATTGATGTGCGGGAAGTTTTACTCATACCATCTCCGTACAGGCAGAGAGAGTCACCAAAGTTTCAGCTGAGCCCCGCCAAAAACTACCGTTACTCATCTGTGCTATTGCCCAGACTCTTTGACTGTCAGCCAAACGCACACGAGTGGTTACGTTTGCAGTACCTGAACGTGGCGTTAAGTAAACAGTAAAGATATTTGGCGAAGGATTAGCCTCAGCTATTACATGAATCGCCTTGACGTAATCGTTAGCCGTCATCGGACTATCCACACTAACCTTTAAAACAACTAAATTTCCGTTTTCCACCAATGGAGGGATTGTCAAAGTCACCTTGCCATCTTTAATTGGAGCTCCGCCAATGATTTTTTTAATGGCCTCATCTGCATCTTCTTTTTTTGCAAATGCTGCCAAGGGATTTAAGCAAGCACTGAGAGCCAATAGACTGATTCCTGCTTGCTTTAACCAGTGTCGCCGTTGATGATGAATGATTTTCTTCATTTTGATTTCGTATAGCTCGTTAATTATTCAAGGTCACTAAAAAGGCAATGACGTCTTCAATCTCTTGGCCACTCAATATGGTTTGGCCAGCAAATTTAGAGGCAACCCGGTTGAGATTACTGGTTTGGTAATAAGACGGCATGATGGTTTGAGGATTGAAGTGTGCTGCATTCACAATACGCGCCCTCAGTTGTGGTGCATTTAATCGCGCTACGCTTGCTTTGAGCTCTGGAGCCAAGTTACCTTGAAAGCGCTCCTCCGGAAAGGGGCCGCTATGACACAGCAAACACAAGCCTGTTTGACGGCTTGCCACAATACCTCGACCACGCACCGGATCACCGGGCTCAACAGAAAGGGATTCGATAATCGAATCCCCTTTGATAACTTGAGCCTGTGCAACCTGGAGATTGAGGATGACTAGCAAAGATACTGCTAGTGCAATCCTCTTTCTCATGGACACAATTTCAATGAGTCAACTCTTAAACCAGCTTAATACCGCTGTTTTTCAGAGGGACCGTGCGCAGGCGTTTGCCAGTTGCACGATAAATAGCATTGAGAACCGCTGGTGCAGCTACCGCAATCGTTGGCTCACCTACACCACCCCAGTCCTTGCCGCCACCTTGAATGATGATGGTTTCAACTTTAGGCATTTGTGAGAGGCGGATTGAATTGAAGGTGTCAAAGTTCTTCTGAACAACAGCACCCTTTTCAATTGTGATCTCTTCTTCAAATAATGCAGACAAGCCATACACGAATGAACCAGATACCTGACGAGCTACTTGTGCAGGGTTCACTACATAGCCTGGGTCAGTAGCAGCAACAATGCGATGAATCTTCACTTCGTTGCCATTGGTCACTGAAAGCTCACAGGCAGCAGCTACATAACTACCAAATGAGCGCATTTGAGCAACACCACGGAATACACCTGGTTTAGCAGGAGTATTCCAACCAATGCCATCAGCTACAGCGTTCAGTACCGCTACCGCACGAGGATACTTCTCCATATGCTTACGACGAAACTCGACCGCATCGACCCCAATAGCTTCTGCCATCTCATCCATGAAGGTTTCAATAAAAATCGCATTTTGGTTCACGTTCACGCCACGCCAGAATCCTGGGGGCACGGTTGTGTTGCGCATCGCATAATCAATATTGAGATTCGGGAAGCTGTAGGTAATACCATGCTCACCAGTCGGATCCACACCTTGGAATGCTAACGGATCCTTACCTTTATTTGCCGCCACAACAGCTGGACGTACAGCAGCCAAAATGGATTGACCAGATAAACGCATATTTACCGCTGTCACGTTCTTCTTGTCGTCGATAGAAGCGGTCATCTTACACATCATTACCGGATGGTAACGGCCTTGCGTCATATCTTCTTCGCGTGTCCAAATTAACTTAATCGGTGTGCCTGGCATTTGCTTGGCAATATTCACCGCTTGCGTTGTGTAATCTTGGAAAGCGCCGCGGCGACCAAAGCCACCACCCAAGTTCACTTTGTACACATTGCATTTATCAGCAGGCAGTCCAGATGCAGCAATAACCGCAGCAAGTGAGGCTTCGCCATCCTGAGTTGGTACCCATGCCTCACATGAATCTGCCGTCCATTTGGCAGTAGCGGTTTGTGGCTCTAGGGTTGCATGATTCAAGAATGGGTAGAAGTAAGTTGCCTCCAATGTTTTGGATGCACTAGACATAGCTGCTTTTACATCACCATTGGTGTTGTGAGCAAATGCATCGTTCGCAGTTAGACCCTCTTCCAACATCTTCTTGATGCCGGCACTAGAGAGCTCTCCATTTGAACCGTTATCCCAAACAATATTGACTTGGTCTAAAGCGGTTTTAGCTTGCCAGAAAGTATCCGCAACAACTGCTACCGCGGTGTCGCCAACCTGCACAACTTTCTTAACACCCTTCATGCTTTGGGCTTTAGTTGCATCGTAAGTCTTTACTTTGCCGCCAAATACTGGGGATTCCTTGATATTGGCCACCAACATGCCTGGCATCTTTAAATCGATTGCATAGACCTGTTTACCAGTAACCTTGTCAGCCACTCCGTCAATACGATTCACTGACTTACCAATGAGCTTCCACTCTTTTGGATCTTTCAACGGCACATCTTTTGGCACCTCTAACTGTGATGCAGCAACAGATACTTTACCGAAAGTCGTTTTCTTGCCAGAAGGTGTGTGCGTGATGACACTGTCTTTTGCAACGCACTCTGCAGCTGGAACATTCCATTGATTGGCAGCAGCCTGAATCAACATCATGCGTGCTGCAGCGCCGCCTTTGCGAACATATTGCTCGGAAGTACGAATACCGCGGCTACCACCAGTTGAGTAACTTCCCCAAACTTTGTTGCGCTTTAAATTCTCACCAGGAGATGGATAGTCGTAAGACACCTTCTTCCAATCGCATTGCAATTCCTCAGCAACCATCTGTGCCAAGCCAGTAATAGTGCCTTGACCCATTTCAGAGCGAACAATACGCACGACAACATCATCATTTGGCTTCACCACAACCCACACACCAATTTCTGGGGTGGCTAATGGAGTCATTGCGGTAGTACCAGTACCCATAGCAGCATGAGCAGTAGACATAAAGGAAAGATCAAAGCCAATTGCTAGTCCAGTGGCAATTGCACTAGAACCAATAACAAAGTGGCGGCGGGAAGTATTTGTATTTCTAGTCATGTGTTTTCCCCTTAAGCCTTGCTTACAGCATGAATAGCTGCACGTACTTCTTGGAAAGTACCGCAACGGCAGATATTGGTAATAGCCGCATCGATTTGTGCATCTGTTGGCTTCGGTGTGTTGCGCAACAAAGCTGTAGTTGCCATCACCATGCCAGATTGACAGTAACCGCACTGAGGCACTTGGTTATCAACCCAAGCTTTTTGTACTTTAGATAATTGACCATTCTTTTCTAAGCTTTCAATGGTCTCAATTTTTTTACCTTCTACAGCAGCAACCGGGATAGAGCAGCTACGGACAGCCTGACCTTCGAATAGAACTGTACAAGCACCGCATGCGCCAATACCGCAACCATATTTAGTGCCAGTTAATCCAATTTGTTCGCGGATTACCCAAAGCAATGGGGTCTCTGGATCTACATCTAGCTTGTACTTTTTGCCATTCACATTTAGTTCGGCCATGCGTGCTCTCCTGTTAACTCTTTTATCGTTCTTGGGGCATTAAAAATACCCCTCCTTTTATTACGTTCATCTTAACCAAGAATTGATTTATTGCTTTGCAACATAAATTATTGAGCAGTAAGATCAAGACATGATCTCTGGCCTTGTACAAATCCTGCTCTTTCAAAGTCTTGGAGAGCTTGTCTCTAAGTTTCTACTGCCGACACTACCTGGACCAGTCATTGGGCTAGTTCTTCTGGTTCTTTGGCTAGTTTTGCGCAAGGGGATTAATTCCGACTTGGCAATGGTTGCCGACGGCTTCAGCCAATACCTTGGCCTGCTCTTTGTCCCAGCGGCCGTTGGTGTTGTGCTATTTCTGCCTCAATTGCAAGCCAATGCTCTTGCCATTATTAGCGCCCTGATCGGTAGCGTCATACTCACTATCGCCTCCAGTGCTTTTGTTGCACGCCTCCTGAGCAAGAAAGAATCTCATGAGTGAAAAGCACTCCATAGTCGAGATATGGGTCTACCTATCTGGGAGCCCGCTGTTTGCCCTATTCATTACGCTAGCCGCTTATCAAATTGGGCTAGCCATTTACAAGGCAACCCATCAGAATCCGCTAGCCAATCCAGTGGCTATAGCCATTCTGATTGTGGCGAGCATGATTCAATTTATTGAAATGCCCTACTCAACCTATTTTGAGGGTGCGCAATTTATTCACTTCCTATTGGGTTCGGCGACCGTTTCTTTGGCAATACCTATTTATCGAGGCCTAAGCAGTCTTAAAGGGAGATCTATTCCTTTAATTGCGTCGCTGTGTACTGGCGGCTTAGTGTCGATCATTAGCGCAGTGGGCATTGCTACCCTACTTGGGGCAGACTCCAGTATTACTGGAGCTATGTATCCCAAATCAGTCACCGCACCGATTGCCATGGGAATAGCAGAGCGTATTGGTGTCTCACCCACCCTCACCGCCATCTTTGCAGTGAGCACCGGAATCCTAGGTGCAATCTTGGCACCCTTTGTTCTCAATGCATTGGGTATGAAGGCCTGGTGGCAAAGAGGATTTGCTATTGGCATTGGGGCACACGGCATTGGCACATCACGAGCCTTTAGCATTCATCCTGAAGCCGGAACCTATGCCAGCCTAGCCATGGGAATGAACGGCGTAGTGAGCGCCGTTGCTATCCCTGTGATTTATCACTTATTTAATAAGTGATAGTTTGTTTGCTTGATTTCTTTGCTTTATTTCTTTGTTGATCTGATTATTTAATCTGCATAGCGACATCAATCGCTTCGCCTAGAACACTGCAGAGAAATTGCACCTCTTCTGGCGTAGAGATAAATGGAGGGCCTACAGCAATCGCATCACCGGCCACTCGGACTAATGCGCCCTTTTCGATGCAAGCCTCTAGGACTTTCATAGAGCGCAGACCTGGCTTACCCGGCACAGGATCTAACTCAACGGCACCTGACAAACCAAAATTACGGATGTCCAAAATACCGGACTTACCTTTTAGCGCATGCAATCCATCCTCAAGCACTGGCTCAAGAGCGCGCGCACGATTAACCAAGTCATCAGATTCAAAAATATCTAACACTGCATGACCAGCAGCCGCAGGTATTGGATGACCCGAGTAGGTATAGCCGTGGAAGAATTCAATGGACTGCTCTTGGCCACCATTAGTGATGATGCTGTCGTAAATATCGCCACGCACAATCACACCACCCATCGGAATGACGCCATTCGTAATTCCCTTCGCAAAGGTAATCATGTCAGGCGTTACACCAAAACGATCGGCGCCAAAGTTGGCACCCAAGCGACCAAAGCCAGTAATCACCTCATCAAAGATCAATAAGATGCCGTGCTTAGTACAGATCTCACGAATCTTTTGCAGGTAACCATCCGGCGGAACGATGACGCCTGTAGAGCCTTGCACTGGCTCCATAATGACTGCGGCAATCGTATTGGCATCATGCAATGTGACAATTTTTTCAAGCTCTTCAGCCAAATGAGCGCCCCACTTTGGCTGCCCTCTTGAGAAAGCCATTTGCGATAGATTGAGCGTGTGCGGTAAATGATCTACGCCCGGCATCATCATGCTGGCAAACATTTTGCGATTGGCAACCATGCCACCCACTGATATGCCCGCAATACCAACGCCGTGATATGCGCGATCTCGCCCAATCAAGCGAGTACGAGATGCATTGCCCATGACACGGTGATAGCCAATTGCAATTTTTAATGCGGTATCTACGGCTTCTGAACCAGAGTTAGTGAAAAAGACTTTGTCCAATCCGGCTGGCGCCATTTTTGCAATACGGGCCGCTAAGCTAAATGCCGTTTCACTCGCCATCTGAAACGCCGGGCAATAATCCATGGTTTCAAATTGTTTTTGGATGGCTGCACCAATACGCGGATCAGCATGCCCTAATGGGGAGCACCAGAGCCCTGATAGACCATCAAACAGCTTACGCCCATGATCGTCATAGTAGTAAGCTCCTTTGGCGGACTGCATGATCTTCGGATGATGCTGAAAATAGCGATTAGGAGTGAAAGGCAGCCAATAGGCTGACATATCAATGCCGCCACCGGAGTTGTTGATTGTTGTCATTTGTCTCTCTACTTGATCTTTGTAATCTAGATTCTCAATTTCTACTACTATATAACTTATCTAAGCACAGGACACTAATATGAATAACCCCAAAACAATTCTTCTTGGCATCTTTGGTCTTTTGACGGCATTTAGCTCCGCCTTTGCTGCCCCTGAAACGGATTGGCCAAAAAAGCCGATTGTTGCGATCGTGTCGTTTCCTGCTGGCGGCTCTACCGATATCTTTGCACGCAGTGTTACTGCCCCGCTATCAGAAGCCCTTGGGCAATCCATCGTTGTCGAGAACAAACCTGGTGCCGGCGGGATGATTGGTTTAGGAGCGGCCGCAAAAGCAGCTCCCGATGGTTACACCATTCATATCAGCGCCATGACAAATCAATCGATTTCTTCGGCATTATTTAAAAATCCTCCAGCTGATCTACAAAAGGACTTTGCTCCGGTTGCGTTAATTGGAACAGTTCCCCACTTAATCGTCATTAACCCAAACGTACCCGCCAAGAATCTTCCTGAGCTAATTGCATTTATTAAATCTAAAAAGGGTGACTTTAACTATGCATCTCAAGGTAATGGCAGTCTCTCTCATTTAGAGTCAACCTTATTCATGCAGCGTATCGGTGCAACCGGAACACATATCCCCTACAAGGGAAGCAGCTTCGCATTACCTGACCTCATCGCCGGCAATACGCTCATGATGTTTGATAGCGTGACCGCTTCATTACCCCACATTCAGAGTGGCAAACTTCGTCCGATTGCGATTGCTGCAGCAGAACGTTCACCGCTCATGCCAAATGTTCCTACGCTCGGGCAAGATGGCATGAAGCAATTTGATGTCGAAAATTTTTATGCAGTGTACGTACCCAAAGGCACACCTCCAGCCGTAATCGCAAAGCTTGAAAGGGAGATCCGGAAAATTTTGACAAATCCTGACTTCAAAGCCCGGATGGCAACTCAAGGCATACATCCCCAGTTCGCAAACTCTGAACAGTTATCTCAAATTACTGCTAGTGAGGCTGCTAAATGGGAGAAGGTAGTAAAGTCAGCGAATATTAAAGTCGATTAAAAGCAAATAAACCTTATGTTGATATCCCCTCCCTTTGGTGGTGGCCGCGCCCCTGTTCTAGCTCGAAATACAGTAGCTAGCTCGCAACCTCTTGCCACGCAAGCTGGAATTGAAGTTTTACAAAACGGTGGTAATGCGGTTGATGCTGCGTTGGCAACTGCCATTACCCTTACCGTTGTCGAACCTACGATGAATGGCTTAGGTGGTGATGGGTTTGCCATTCTGTGGGACGGCACGAAACTCCATGGCTTAAATGCTTCTGGTCGTGCTCCTGCGGCATGGAAGCCAGAGTATTTTGCCGGTAAATCAGCGATGGATTTAATCGGTTGGAATACGGTCACGGTTCCAGGCATGGTCGCGGGCTGGATTGACTTGTCTCGAAAGTTTGGAAAGTTACCGTTTGCTCAATTATTCAAACGCGCGATTGATTACGCTGAAAATGGATTTCCGGTATCTCCGGTGATTGCACGTCAATGGCGTGAAGCAATTCCGATTCTGAAAAATCAGCCAGGCTTTTCTGAGTCATTCTTGATTGAAGGCAAATCACCACAGGCAGGTCAAATCTGGAAATACCCCGCACAAGCCAAAACCCTAAAAGAAATTGCGGCTACAGAAGGCGAATCCTTTTATAAAGGTCCACTCGCTCAGAGCATGGTCGACTTTGCACAAGCCACCGGTGGTTGCTTCACTATGCAAGACTTTGCTGACAACCAATCAGAATGGGTTGAGCCCCTCGCCTTTGACTACGGCGACTACACCCTCCATGAAATTCCCCCGAATGGCTCGGGTATAGCAGCCCAAATTGCTTTAGGTATTTTGCAAGCAGCGAACGTCAAGCAATACCCCGCTAACTCTGCACAGCGCATCCATTTACAGATTGAAGCGATGCGCATGGCGTTTGCCGATGTGTATGCCTACGTCTCTGATGCGCGCTCAATGGAAATGCCGGTTACTAGCTTGTTAGATAGAGACTACCTGGCAAGTCGCGCTGCCATGATTGATCACCATCAGGCCGGAAGCTATGGTGCTGGTGACCCGCACTCTGGTGGCACAGTGTATTTATGCGCTGCCGATGAATCCGGCATGATGATTTCATATATTCAATCGAACTTTAAAGGCTTTGGCTCTGGCGTAGTTGCACCAGGTGGTATTGCTTTCCATAATCGCGGCATGAGTTTCAGATTAGAAGATGGGCACCCTAATCAAGTGGCGCCAGGGAAGCGTCCATTCCATACAATTCTTCCAGCATTCCTGACCAAAGACGGCAAGCCCACGATGGCATTTGGCGTGATGGGTGGCAATATGCAACCTCAGGGTCATATCCAGTTTGTGATGCGCTTTGTTGATGAATATCTCAACCCTCAAGCTTGTTCAGATGCGCCCCGCTGGCGTATTGATGATTTAGGCAAGCTCACGGTTGAAGCCTCAATGCCAGCAAGTGTTGTTGAAGGCTTGAAAGCTCTAGGTCATGAAGTAGCGGTGCAGCCTGCTAATAGCTTAGATTTTGGTAGCGCACAAGCAATTGCCAAGTTAAGCGAAGATGCAGATTCAGCCTTTATTGCTGGTAGCGATCATCGAAGAGATGGATTGGCTGCTGGCTTCTAAATAAACTACTTAGAAGTTGGCAAGCAGTTCATATAGAAGCGCTTGATCTCTTGATCGCAACTCACATCTCTAGGTTCAATTGGTCTTTGTAGAGAAATGCCTTCGATCGTTTTACAACGACTGAGTGCTACATAGACCTGCCCTGAGGCAAAAGCACCTGATGAGAGATCAACCTTCACCTTATCCAAGGTCTTGCCCTGACTCTTGTGAATAGTTACTGCCCAAGCAAGCATTAGCGGAATCTGCACGTAAGTGCCGATGATGCTCGGAGAGATCTTTCCTGACATCATGTCGTGATCATAGCGATAGGATTCCCACTGATGACCTGTCACTTCAACGGTATTAGAGTAAGGGCCGTTTTGCACCATGACCTTGACCTTATCTGGCAGCATCTCACGCACGACTCCAATCGTGCCATTGACCCAGCGCTTTGGAAAGCCCGGATCTGTTGCTGTAAACATCACCTTAGCACCGACCTTGAGTACCAAACTATTTGGTGACGGTAGATTACGCTCATCGACATTAAATTTTCCAGTCGATTTACCGGCATATACCTTACCCTCGGTGGTGATGGCTCGCAGCCCAGCTCCATTGATTTGATCAGCGCGGGCATTTGTCGTGGTGAGAGTAATAGTCTGCTCATCAACTGGCTCATCTTTACGATAGCACTGCGCATTAAGGATATCAATTGCCTCATCAACATCTTGATTAATCCGAATGCGGTTGAGTAGACCGGCAAAGTGTTCATCTTTTTGTCGAAATATTTTAGAGAGCTCGACCATCGTGACATCTTTACGATGCAATGCCATGGCACAGAAGAAATAAGGTCCCTCGTATCCACGATCAGCCAGCACTTGCATATCGCTACTCGAGACTACCGGAGGTAGCTGAAACAAATCCCCCACAAACATCACCTGAATACCACCAAAAGGCTGGCCTTTTTGCGGACCGTTCTCGCGTAGAAACAGATCCATCGCATCAACTACATCAGCACGCACCATGGAGATCTCATCAATGATGAGTAGACGAATATCTTTATAGAGACGCTTGTCACGGAGAGGTTTGATGTCTTCCTCCGGGAAGATAAGTCGCGGGGGCAATCTAAAGAAGGAGTGAATCGTCACACCTTTGACTTGTAATGCAGCAACCCCTGTAGGGGCAACCACCACCACATTACCTGAAATAGCCTCACGCAGATAACCAATTAAAGTGGTTTTACCGGTGCCTGCTTTACCACTAACGAAAATATATGGATCGTGTCGCTCAATAGCCTCAATCACCGCTTCGTAATCGGGCGTGATTTCTATATCGGAGGATTGCGGGATTGGGGTAGACATCCCCTATTGTTTCACGGCATCAGCTACGCACCGAAATCCGATGTAAACCACAGCGATATCGCCTGGTTTTGATTCAACATCAGACTCTTGCTGTCTTTCGGGGCCATACCACCATGAAGCGCCACGAGTAAGGTAGCCACCATTGCGCTCAGTTGCAGTCCATTCCCAGACATTGCCGCCCATGTCATACATGCCATTGACGCCAGGCTTAGTAGTGTTGGTCGTCACATGCCCAGTGCCGCGATTCAATGCCCCTGCTGGAGCCAAACCTTTGTAGTCACCACAACCACTTAGGCAGTGTGAAGGAATTGGATTAGCACCTCCAGGAAACGGGTATCGCTGGCCCTTGGTATAGCCTGCTGGGGGATTACTTCTTTGCTCCAGAAAAGCAGCGCTTGTCCATTCCGCATCTGTAGGCAAACGTTTACCGTAATAACGACAAATCGCTTCTGCTTCTTTTTGATTTAGATGAACTGCTGGCTCAGCATCTTTTGCAGGTACACCATAAGGCGTTTTCCAGGTCCATCCTGGTTTTTGAACAAAACCGCCTTCATACGATAGACCGCCGCCCTTCTTCTCTGCGGCACTAACAAAGCCAGTCGAGGTGGCATATGTTTTGACATCGGCAATAGTCATCTCGGTTTGATCCCAGGCGAGATTACCAACTTGGGCCGTAGGAATGGATGATTTTGGAGCACCCTGACTTGGAGATGACCTTAGCATGAAGTACGCAGCAATGGCTGTGAGCAGCAGACCAAATAGGACGGTAGAGAAATCGAATTTTTTCATTAGATATAGATGGCTGCACGGTGATTTACTAGATTGGAAGATTCTAATCAAATCCAAAGGTTCTAGCTTGAGCGCTTACATGAATTCTGCTGGCCTATTTGACTTCAGGCATCGCCTGCCTCGGCCAGGTCGGCCTTATTGGTCCAGGGACTTTACTTTGACGATTTCACCGTCTGGATTGTGGTGGCACTGCATCACTTTTAAAGCTCTTGCTTCTTGCAGCTCCTCTAACGTCAATTTGGTCCAAAGCACATCTTTCTCAATTGAGGGCAGTCGAACACCGCTGCGGCGTCTTTCTACCTTAAATCTCCAAATGTCTTGTAGAGCCCAGATTATTAAGACACAACACAAGGCGGCGCCAAACGGAGCTGTGTACTCAAAGAAAGTGACAAACTTTCTCCAGCCACCATAAACAATCCAATCCTGATAAGCAAGGTTGATACCAAAATACCAGGCAAGTGAAGTAAATAAAACTTTCCAGAAATACAACCAGATACCCCAGCCAACTGCATTTGTCAGCAAAGAAACCACGAGCTCTGACTTGGAGTGGTGTTTCACCTTCGAGTAAATCAAGGAGCGATCCTCAGGTAGGGTGACCTGAATGTTCTTAAGTCTTCTCACTGCAGCCCCCTATCCGGACTGATCCAGCGGCCGCGAATCTTTCCCCTTCTAATAATCGCCCTCGGAAATGCAATGACTGTTGTCATCATCGAGAGGATCCAGAATGCAATTGGATACCAAATAGTAAAGCCGTAATTACGCCAAATTTTCTCGTCGTATCGTGAATCGATCCACATCGCAATACCAATTTGAATCATCGAGGTCACTGCAATTAGCAATCCAGACCACTCTGGAATAAGTCCATGTATCTGCAAATACTCTGGCAGCGGAATAATGAAATGCAATAGGTAAATAAAAACAGTAGCTAACATCGAAAATGACCAAAACAAACTCAGTGCATATTCAAAGAAGATTGGCCACATCCTTCGGCTTCTCCAACTACCCCAGATTCCTGAAAATTTCACAATAGCTTGTGCGCCACCGGTTGCCCAGCGAAGCCTCTGGCTCCACAGCCCTTTAATAGTTTCTGGCATCAAAATCCAGCAGGTTGCCGCAGGCTCAAAGCGCACCTCCCAGTGTCGCAGCTGCAGCTTCCAACTGATATCAATATCTTCTGTGAGCGTTTCGTGTGACCAGAATCCCACATCTTCTAGGGCAGACTTACGAAACATGGCACATACGCCAGATACGGTAAATAAACGCCCATAAGTTCTTTGGGCTCTCTTAATTAAACCAATAATGGATGAAAACTCACCGACCTGAATTTTTCCCAATAGCGATGAGCGAGTTCGAATTCGTGGGTTACCCGTAACCGCCCCGACTCGACTACTCCTGAGAAAGTGACTCATCATCCAACGTGCGGCATTGTGATCTAACAAAGAATCACCATCAATACACAGCAAGAACTCTGCGTCAGTTAACAAAGCTGCTGTTGTTAACCCTACCGCCTTACCTTCGTTTTCAGCATGATGAATAACGCGAAGATTAGAATTGCTCAAGGCCATGCGATCAAGAATCTCAGCAGTAGCATCTCCACTGCAGTCGTTGACTGCAATTACTTCAAAGTTTGGATAATCCTGATTGAGAAGATTTTGAATTGTTTCTTCAGCACAATCTTCTTCATTGTAAAAAGGAGCAATTAATGCAATCTTGGGGTAAGAGCTTAATTGCGGGAGATTGTGGGGATTGGAGTACTTTCTTTCATAGCGGAACCAGTAGAACAGGCTGCCACTGATCCATACCCAACTCATAAAGAGCGGATACAGAAAACAAAATCCGTAAATGAAGGAGCTAAAAGCTTCAAACATGCTCACGCTATCTTGACCCGCAAGCAAAAAGAAGTGAATTTTTTAGGTGAATAATGGGCATGAAAAACCAACAAATGACGCCCATGAAAGGCACAAGAATTAACTATAGGAATCCATATTAACACCTTGAATCAATTTAATTTTTCGATCCATCTTGAAAGTGTCTTTAAGCCCTTAAAATGGGGAATATTGCCCCAAATTATCAGAGGAGTCTGGCTATAAAGCCTGTATTCTTAAACTACATTCACGCACCCTTAAATAAATAGAACAACATTGCAGCAGCTCCGACGTCACATACTTCCCCCCTGCTTGTTATTGGCGCTAAGCATTAGCCTGGCACATGGGCAAACACCATCTGAAGAATCGGAATACCAAAAAGCGTTGGGGCTAAACAAAGCCGCTCAATTTACAGAAGCATCTTCAATCCTGAAAACGCTGATGACTGCTCACCCAGAAATTGAGCGCTATAAATCGGACTATATTGCAGTCGCAAGTAATGCAAAAATCTGTGTAGATGTAATTGCTATAAGCAACCAACGTTATATTGATCGTGCACCACTTTACGTACAAGAGGCAATTTTTAATTGCTATATCACTTCACAACCATTTTCTCAAACAGATGCTTTAGCTAAGTTGATTTTAAAAACTCATGGCAAGAATGAGGGGATTGAACTCGATATGGTTACGTTAGCGCGCGACCAAAAAGAATTTAAATCAGCCTTATTCTGGAGCGCACGTTTTATTCAAGACTTTCCGAATAATATTTCGGCCTGGGAACTTAGAGCGGGTACCTTGCAAGATGTCGGTGATCGCTATGCCGCCTTACAAATTTACGAGGATGTAAATCGACTCAAGCCGAAGAATCCCAATACCCAGCAGCAAATCATTCAGGTGCTCTTGGATATGGGTATTTCTCACCTGGCTTTAGATCTCATTGATAACAATGGGTGGAATGCCACCAAGAATCAAAAATTACGTGCCATGCATGATGCCGGCGCTGTAGACCTGCGTTGGTCTGCAGCAGATTCAGCAGTAGCTCCTAATCGCTTTAACTCTGTAGATGCTGGCATAAAGATGCTGAACGATGCCATGGCTTACGCCAAATCTATCAATGCACCTAAAGATCAGTTGCTGGCAATTCAATATGATTTCGTTGTCGCATATACCCGTAGAAAACAATGGGATAAAGCGCTGGGCTTATACGATCAACTTCAATCAGAAGGCAACACTGTACCGAACTATGTACAGTCAGCAGCGGCAACGTGTTACAGCGCAAAACATGAATACGCCAAAGCAGAGGCCATTCTTCAAAAGCTGTATGTACAAAGTCCCAAGGATTTAGATATCCTTGAGGCCCTCTACTACAGTCAAGTTGACCAAGATAAGTTCCCTGAGGCTAAAGTAACCCTAGATAACCTAACAGCCCAGCTCAAAGTTCGACCTAAATACTTGCCCAAGAGAAACTTTGACTACACCAGTGCCGTCATTGAAGCTGCAAGTTTTGAGGCCTACCAAGAAAAGTATGAAGAAGCCAATAAAAAGATTGCTCCTTTATTAAGCGAAATTCCCTCAAATGCGGATCTGCTCAAAACAGCCGGAAGTATAAAAGGTTCGGAAGGAATGTATCAAGCTTCAGCAGACTATTACGCAATTGCTGCCAAGCAAGATCCTGAGGACGTTGAGGCCAAAGTGGGTTATGCCAATGCCCGCATGAGTCAAGGCGATATCGCCACCTTTGTTGCGACAGTAAATGACCTTAAACCCGGTTATTCAGACTTAACAGCAGTTAAAAATGCATCTGACAGACTAGACGTCTTTAATGAAGGTTATGTCACTGGCAACTTTGTATTAGGTAATGGTGACTATGGCTCCCAAAAGAACAATAACCGCACTAGCGACCTGAGAGTCTATAGCGCTCCCATTAGTGAAAATTTCAGAGGCTTTGCCCGCTATCGCGACTTGAACAGCGGCCCAGCAATCCCGGTGACGGATCAAGGTGTTGGTGGCGGCATTCAATACACAGGCATTAATCAAGAAGCCGAAGTTGAAGTGGGTAGCGCTGGTTACGCCCGACTTGAGGGCACCCAGACCTTAAATGACAACTGGTCAGTCGGCGCATCATACGAAAGAAATGCTTTCTATCTCTTTCCAGGATCTCTATATGCCACCTATGGTGGTAATGTGGCGGGTCTAGACCTCAAATGGAAAGATGGTGACACCAGAACTGCGGCAGTGGGATATCGCTACTGGGCATTGCCAAGCAATAATCGCCAGCAAATCTTCGGTACAGCAAATCAACGCCTTTTGACTGAATATAACTATAAGCTTGATGTGTCGGGCTGGATTGGCAATCAGCAAAATACTAACTCCAATGTAAGCTACTTCTCGCCTATTAATCAAACCGAATACTCTGGAACGCTCAATCTCCGAATTTTGCAATGGCGCGATATCGCAACCAAGAAATATGATTTCTGGCACAGGGTCTTTGGATCCTATGGCCTTGTTACACAAGCTGCGTACAGCACCTTGCCCATGAACAACTACGGATATGGTCAAGACTTTAATATTGGCGACAGAAGAACGCTAAGTTGGGGTGTCGGCAAAACCAGTTTCCCATTTAATGGCGCAAAATCAAGCTATATCACTGGATACCTCAATTTTGAGTCCCGCTTCTAAATGAAACTATTTAAATACCTTATTTGTATATTGATCCTCGTTAGCAATACTGCTTGGGGGCAGTCCAACTTTAAGGTGTTGAGCTTTCATGACATCGTTCAAGAAAAGACGGCAATCTCCGAACCTGATGATGTAACAGCAGACAACCTGATCAACTACTTTTCCTGGCTAAAGGCAAATGGTTACAACGTCATCTCGATGCAAGACGTCATCAATGCTAAGAAGACGGGCAAGCGATTGCCAGAAAAATCAATCGTCCTGACCTTTGATGATGGCTATAAGAGCTTTTATACCTATGTACTGCCGCTCCTCAAGGCATTCCAGTACCCTGCAACCCTAGCTATAGTTGGTTCATGGCTTGCGGTGCCCGATAACAGCACCGTCTTATATGCAGACAAAAAGGTTCCTCGCTCTAAATTTCTATCTTTAAAAGAATTACAAGAAATTTCACGTAGCGGTTTGGTGGAAATTGCATCACATACCTATGATTTGCACCATGGAGTATTGGGAAATGTGCAAGGCAATACCATGCCAGCCTTAACCACCTTTGAGTACAACAAGCAAACCGGCGAGTATGAATCGGAGGAACACTATAGAAAACGCATTGAATCAGACTTAGCCAAGAACAACGCCTGGATCAAGCAGCATACAGGTAAGGCACCCAGAATTATTGTTTGGCCATACGGTCGCTATAACGGCATGGCACAAACCATGGCAAAAAATTTGGGCATGGAAATAGCTATCACCCTTGATGATGGTGAAAATCTAGAATTTCAACCGGTCGACAGTATTCGCCGCATTTACCTCATTAATAATCCGGAGATTGACGACTTTGTCGCCAACTTAAGAAAACCTCCTCCTGAGCTTGAGCGTGTCATGCATGTCGATCTTGATTATGTTTACGATAAAGATCCTATTCAGCAGGAAAAGAATTTAGGATCACTACTTGATCGCGTAAAAGAATCTGGGGTTACGACCGTTTATCTCCAAGCCTTTTCAGATGATGATGCCAGCGGCGTTGCTAAAAGTATGTATTTCAAAAACAGCTATATGCCGGTTAAAGCGGATATCTTTGGTCGAGTAAGCTGGCAATTAAAAACTCGCGTGGGAGTCAAGGTGTTTGCCTGGATGCCTCTACTAGCTTTCAACCCAGGCCCTGAGAAATTACGTGAGCTTGATGTCGTCACTTCCACAGATGGTGGCAAAGGCATTGGTTACTTACGATTGAGCCCCTTCTCTGAGCGCTCACGGCAATTTATCAAGGGTATATACAAGGACTTGGGACGCCACGCCAACTTTGAAGGCATATTGATTCATGATGATGCCACTCTCTCCGATAAAGAGGATGCCAGTCCAGTTGCTTTAAGTTATTACGCAAAGCAATGGGGGTTGCCGGCAAGTATTGAGGCAATTACTAAAAATCCAGAATATAACGAGAAATGGTACAAGGCCAAAACTCAGATGCTGACGCAGTTTGCGCTTGATATGAGGAGTTCTGCTGAGCACTATCGCAAACCGATTAGTATTGCCCGCAATTACTATGCTGAAGTTGCCCTTAATCCTAAATCAGAAGAATGGTTTGCACAATCACTCCCTAATGGTCTAGAGCATTTCAATTGGGTAGCTCTGATGGCAATGCCTTACATGGAAAATGCAAGCAACCCGTCTCAATGGCTGAGTAACTTAGTGGATAAGACCCATTCTTTACCAAAGGCGAAAAAGAAGTTGGTCTATGAGTTTCAAGCAAAGGATTGGAAAACTGATAAGCCCATCTCTACAAAAGAGCTTAGCAGTTGGATGAGGGCCATGCGTGTTCGGGGAATTTATAACTTTGGCTATTACCCTGATGATCAGTTCACCAACAACCCCAAGATGGAAATCTTGAAGAAAGAGCTGTCTACAAAGGCAGCACTTCAATAAACTCTTTTAAGTGGAAACTTGATTTCTGCCAGCCTGCTTTGCGCGATACATTGCTTGATCGCATAGTTCGTAGAATTTTTTTAGAACTGAGTCAGCCTCTAACTTACTCTCTATTCCCGGATCAAATGTGGCAATGCCAATGCTAATGGTGATGCAAACTGCTTTACCATCGATCACGGCGCAAGGTTTTGAGGCTACTGATTCTCTTAGGCGTTCAGCGACTTCTATCGCCAGACTCTGATTGGTTTCTGGCAAAACAATCAAAAACTCCTCACCACCAACCCGACCAAAGATATCAATTTCACGTAACTCTTCTTGGCAGTGCTTTACCAGTCCAATCAACACCTTATCGCCGATGGGATGCCCATACGTATCATTAATTATCTTAAAGTGATCGATATCAGCCATCAGAAATGATAGGCATTTTTTATTTCTAAATGATCTTTGAATTTCTTGCTCAACCCTAGAAAAAGTTTCCGCCCTACTAGCCGCTCCAGTAAGCGCATCAATTTTCAAAAACTGAGAAAGAATAAAGCGCTTATCCTCTAAATCAATGAGTAATTTACGAAACTGAAACATACCCAGCAACAATAAAAGCGAAATTGGAACTGAGAGCAAAGCATCCGAAAGATTTGGCTTGCTTCCATCCAGCAGATGAAGAATGGGGTAAACACGCCTTCCCACCATTAAAGTAAAACCGAGTGCCAAGAATCCGCAAGCTAAACGGTATGCTTTGGCCCGAAAGAATAGATTAATGGCATAAACTGCTGCTGCAGCTTGTGCGCATAAAGATACCGAATACAGAAAAACACTTAACTCCATCACTATTCGGCCAGGATTAAGTTCTGTAAGCTGTTCTGCTCATCCATCAATTCAAACGCGGCGTCCACGACCTTAGTGTCTAGCTTTGTACCAGCCTCAGCGCGGATCTCATCCATTGCAGCTACCAAGCCACGGGCAGGTCGATAAGGACGGTGGGTGGCCATCGCCTCAATCGTATCTGCCACAGCCAAAATCCTTGACTCGATGCATATTTGATCGCCACTCAAGCCATTAGGGTAACCGGTACCATCTAAGCGTTCGTGATGTTGGCGAACCATTTCCGCAATAGGCCATGGAAATGGAATATCTTTCAGTATTTGATACCCTGCTTCAACATGCCCTTGAACCATTTGCATTTCAAGATCAGTTAGCCGGGTTGGCTTAGTTAAGATTTCAGCGGGTACAGATACTTTACCAATATCATGAACCATTGCGGCCATGTATAAAGCCTGCGCGGCCTCTTCTGAAAATCCTAGCCTCCTTGCAATGGCAACAGATATTAATGCCACTCGCTTCTGATGGCCAGCCGTATAAGGATCACGCCACTCCATAGTTCGCGACATCGCCTCAATGGTAGATCGCAAAGCATCTGCTAGACGTTCTTGAGTTTGTTCCTTTTCATGAATTTGGTCATCCAATTTATGCTGGCGCTCAATTGAGCGCAAACCAAAACCAATCTCTTGGGAAAGACTTTCAAATAACTGCACTTCGGATGATCCAAAAGCATTTGGAGCCTTTGAGTAAACCAAAAGAACACCAAAAGGATGTGGTCCACCACTATCTGGAATAGGACAGCCAATCGCAGAACGAATTCCATATTCACGTGCACGAATACGCCAAGATAAAAAGCCTTCATCAGTTTCTGAATCGACCACTACACTGGATTTTTGCGTACGTATAGCAGCTCCACCGGGTCCCAAGCCTGTTATGTTGAATTCTGACCAGCTTACAGTAATGTCTTTTAAATAATCTAGCGCACTTCCTGCTCCACCCAAAACACGCACAGTCTTATTTTCATCATCCTCAGCCTTGCCAACCCAGGCCAAGACATAAGGACCCTGAGCCGCAATCGCGGCGCAAACCTCTTGAATCAATAAGTCGACAGAGTCAGCACGAGCAAGAGCTGCTGCAGCCTCAGAGAGCGCAGACAAGGCCCACCCACGCTTTTCGAGTTCTTGTTGAATCTCCGGCGGCAGAGGGTCAATTTTTCTCTGTGAATTGGTTTCCATATAGACATTATGAGGCCTAAATTTGTGCTCGCTATACATATAAATTAAAGCCTAATATCCCTTGCTATTGACCTGCAATTGGCGGAACATGAAAGTTGCTCACAGGAAAATAGCATGAACAAAGAAATAGAAGATATCTACAGCAAAATTGTCAATCTCGAAACAGAGGTGAACAACTTGCGCCAGGGTTATATCGTTGTTAATCAGCGTTATTCTGAGGCCATCGGAACCCTAAAGACTTTGACGGCAAGCACCTTAGAGGCCGCAAAACGTGCTGCAGTTGCCGCAGAAAAAGCACTATTAGCGGCGGTAAACGCTGCTACCGCTGCCAAACTGGCAGCATCTGAGGCAATCATTGACGCCGCAGAAGCTGCAGCGGATTCTGCCGCTGCATCTGCAGAGGCTGCTATTGAAGCAGCCGCTGCTGCATCTGCAGCTGCTTCCGCTGCTGCTGCTGCAGTAGCCCATCAAGCTGAAGAATATTCAGTGAAAGCTTCTGCTGAAGCAGCTGAAGCAACTAAACGCGCGGCCGATGCTGCAGCCGAAGCCGTCCGGATGTCAAATGCTGCCTCAGAATCTGCGCGTAGCGCTAGAAAAAATAATAAGAGTTAATAGAGTCTAAAACTGAGAATTAATCAGCAAAGAACTTTAATCGTTTCAGCCAATACTGGCGTACCAAATACCCGGATCGCATTTCTACCACTCGTTTTGGCTGCGTACATGGCGATATCAGCATTATTGATTAGCTCTACTTGATCAAGACCATGATCTGGATAGATAGCAACCCCAATACTGACACTTGTTGATAATTCGATTCCTTCAAAAGGTATTATTGCCGCAATATTTTTCAGAATTTTATTAGCAACGACCAGCGCATCTGTCTCGGAATGCAGATCTGGTAGCAAGACAATAAATTCATCGCCACCTACCCTGCCAATCGTGTCGGAATCCCTAATGGAAGCCTGCATTCTCTTTGCCGACTCAATCAATACTGCATCACCCGCTTGATGACTAACGGTGTCATTAATTGTTTTCAAGTTATCTAAATCCACGAACAGGATACCCATTTTCGAAGAATTACGCTTTGCCAAGGTCATGGCCACTTGAATACGATCAGAAAGCAGCAGGCGATTAGGCAAGTCTGTTAACGCATCATGGTGCGCAAAATATTCTGCCTTAGCATTTTTTTGATAAGTGCGAATTAAAAGCAGTGTGGCCAATAAGATGAGAGCAAGGCTAAATACCGTGGTGTAAATAACCCCCCAAAGACTGGAATGCCAGCCCGCCAGATACAACTCTTTTGTTACTGTAGATCCAACAATGAGCGGATAACCATTGACGTTTCTAAATGACACCATGCGCTCTACGGGATCATTATTCATATTGAAGCCAGGAGCACTCGTAAAAATAACGCCCCCATCTTCTTCATTTTGCAAAGAAGTTTGGATTACCGTGCCTGTATTCAGTTTGCCAATCATCTTGTCAACAAAAGGCCAGCGAGTGAGCAGGCGATGATCTTTTCTATATAAGGTCACCGAGGATCCATTACCAAGACTAGCTCCAATGCGCTCATACAAACTGGAGAAGACTTCGACTGATACGCCAACCAAAATGACGCCTAGAAACTTATTATTAGACCCATTGACTCGTTTAGCCAAATAGAAAACCCACTTACCATTTCCTTTGTTTTGCACGGGTAAACTAAAAAAAGTTTCAGGGTCATCATTGACACTCAAATACTGAAAGTAATCACGCTCAGCCAAGTTAATCTTAGGTGCTGGATACGATCTTGAAAAATTGAGCACCTCCCCATCCTTACCAACAAATGTCGCTACATCAATAATAGAGTTGGATTTTGTTTTTTCTTCAAGAAGATCAAATTGCTGTTTTTGAGTTGCAAACTTTCGATAGTCTTGCTCAGTTTGAATATTAGATAACTCCAATACATCCTCAATACTCTCTAGGGCTGTCTTTGCTGAATAGATTGTCTGCGAAGTGTGCTCAGCCAGAATCACTGTGAGATTAGACAGTTGGTTCATGCGCGATTTAATCGTATTTTCACGCAGTAGATAAGCAGAAACTACTGCATTAGCAATCAACATGACTGCCAGCAATATCGCAGTAATGATAATGATGCGTGTATTACGCTTCACAACTGGAGGGACGAAGTAGACCATGAATATTTCTTTTAGCTATCGCCGTAGTAATTCGCTATTTCATTGAAGTATGGCTGCTCGTGAATAAAGGCTTCCACAACAGCTGGGTCAAAGCGCTTACCCTTGTTCTTTAGTATTTCTTCACAAGCCTCTTCATGCGTCCACTTGCGCTTATAGACTCGCTCACTAACTAAGGCGTCATACATATCAGCCAAGGCCATAATGCGAGCAGCTAACGGAATCTCTTCGCCTTTTAAGCCTCTTGGGTAGCCACTGCCATCCCAATTTTCATGATGCGATCCAGCAATCTGAATAGCTACATCTAAAACTTTTACATGCTTATTATCATCAAGCTTGGCAGCATTTAATACGTTTTCACCCAACTCTGCATGAGTTTGCATTACAGCCCACTCCTCTGGTGTGAGGCTGCCCTCTTTCTTTAATATGCCGTCCGGAATTCCCACCTTACCTATATCATGCAATGGAGCTGCCTTAGTCATTCGCTCAATTGCATTCTCGGATAATTCAGAAACGTAAATACCCATCTCCTTTAAGCGCTGCGCCAATTTTTTGACATAGCTCTGAGTTCTCAGAATATGGTTACCAGTTTCGTTATCCCTCACCATAGATAAGGCATTGAGACTCTGGAGCATACCGCTCTCAATTGACCGGACGTTATTGCGCTGCTCTTGCCAAAGTATCTCTAGGTAATAGTTCGTAATTAAGACGCAGGTCATGACCAATAGCAGAATCGAGGCGACCCTGAGAGAGAACCCCATCGCCCCCTCTTGATAAAGACTGCCCAGATTTGCTTCTGTATAGAAGTACAAATGGGCCGATCGCATGAGGCGCACAATGATCTCGGCGATCTCAATACCCATCAGAACTTTAATTTGATAAGCCTTTACTTTACGCCCAACTAATTTAACCAACTCCAGGAGCTGCCAGCAGGAAGCAAGAATCAAAATGCTATTTAGCAAATAGATACGGCTATTCGTTGTGCCGTTAAATAAAAGATAGAGGTAAATACCAGAGGAGAGAATGAATGCTCCACCTGCAATCAACCTTACATTACGAGTAATTGGTTCGCGCCAAGATCTAAACAGGAGGCTAATACAAATAACGCCACCAATTAATGAGATATTAGCTAAAGATAGAAAGAATTTACTTCCCCATGAGGCGATAAAAAATGACCCCATTGAAGTCGATAGAAACAAAATACTGAGAGGCCAGTAAAGAATAAACTTAGCAGTTCGGTATCCGTCTTGGCGCGATATGAAACCAGCCATAAGCCCTAAAAGGACTATCAGAATGGAAAGATAGAAGGTTTGATTGGCTAACTGCATCTAGTTGCATTCTAAGGGGTTAAGAGAATGCATTGAATTTAAGGTCTAGATGGGGCGAACGACGGGGCTCGAACCCGCGACAACCAGAATCACAATCTGGGACTCTACCAACTGAGCTACGTCCGCCGTTGTAGAGGTCATATTATAGCTTTTCAGCCAAAAACCTGTCAAAAACACAGTATTTCGGGCTTATCTAGGCGCTTTCGAACTCAAAAGCAGCCCAATCCCCAAGGCACAGACTAGCATCTATGAAAAAGTCTGTGATTGCCGCTTTGCTCTGCACCTTGGCTAAGGCGTGGTGATCTGAGAGTCGTTGACGCCAATAGCGGGAACCTGCCCTGCCATGAGCAAGGCCCAAAATATGTCTAGTGAAAGCGCCTATATAGAAAGGTTTACCTTTAGCCTGGCATTCCTCAAACCAGGCGTGAACCTGCTTAACCAATGCAATTTGTATGCGATGCCATTCAGTTTCACTAAAGAGATATCCAGCAGCGTCACCATCTGTGTTGATCATGTCATCCCAACCCAAAAGAAGAGCAGGAAAATGATAGGCTGCCCTTCCCACCATAAAACCATCAAAGTCATCCCAATGACCAGCAATTTGTTCGTTAGTTTCTAAACCGCCATTGAGCAAGACTTTTAAATTAGGAAATTGCTTTTGCGCATCTAAGCGAAGTTGTGCGGCCACTTCGTAATGTAATGGTGGCTTGCTACGATTCTCTTTTGGGGATAAGCCTTTGAGCACGGCATTGCGCGCATGAATGGTGACTTGACTAGCGCCAGCATCAGCAACAGCAAGAATGAAGTTCAGAGCAAATTGATAATCTTCTTTTGAGCTGGATGCATCCATCGAATCTAAGCCTAGGCGATGTTTTACAGATATCGGAATATCAACGGCATTCCTCATTGCTTTGACACAGTCAGCGACTAAATTAGGTTCTGCCATTAAGCAAGCGCCAAAAGCGCCGCGCTGAACACGCTCAGAAGGACAGCCGCAATTCAAATCGATTTCATCGTAACCCCACTGCTGAGCTAGCTCTGCTGATTTAGCCAAATCAGAAGGCTCGGAGCCTCCAAGTTGAAGCACTACCAGATGCTGGTCTTGTGAGTAATCCAAATGACGCGGCACATCCCCATGCAACAACGCTCCAGTGGTAACCATCTCGGTGTAGAGAACAGCTTGTTTAGATAGCGTGCGATGGAAAGAACGGCAATGACGATCAGTCCACTCCATCATGGGAGCGACTGCTAGTCTTTTGTTAGAGATTCGATCGTTCATTCTTTATTTGTAGAGCTTTCAATACCAAAAACTCATGCGCCTTAGAGCGCTCAAGTTCGGATCAAAGGATTATATCGGGCTGGAGCCCTTGATAAAAACCCTTCCAGCATTGGATTTAGCTGGATTTGCCTGGTGTAACATAATTTATTGTTAAAAATAGAACCCCATTCGAGACCTTAATGACATTTACCAGCTACCTTACCCTATCGCTATTCATACTTCTTGCTGGCTGCATAAACGCTGATGGCAATAGGAGTTACTGGCATGGCAATTCTGGTGAGAGTAAGTTTCAAAATTTTGACACTAGGGTGGAAGTTCAAAAAACCATAATCTCAAAAGACAACCAGATCGCTAGCTTTACCCTGATTAATTCAGACAAGGTAAAGGAGGATATGTCTTGGCTGAAAAAGCGAGGGTATGACCAGTTCAAGTTTGAGGCCATGATCAATGAAGTGCTAGCGGAGCACGGTCTACTAAACCCAAAGGCAAGCACTGGCCTAACAATGCAAATTACACTCGTAAACGTTCGACTTCCAAATAGCGCCGAATCTAAGCTAGACACCAACGGTGTGGTTGGATCCGGAGGGGCAATCATGGAAACAACGATTACTGATCAAGCTGGCAATATTGTGGCGAAATACCGATATGAGCAATTTAATAGCTGCCGGATTTGCAGTGAGGAACAAAATGCCACCATCCTATTTCGGACAATGGGATCTGCAACAGCACACGCTATATCCACCAAAGGACATTGAAGCGCTATTGAGCCACTTTAATGCATAAGGGCAACCGAAGTTGCCCTTAACACTACTTAGTAGAGATATGGCGCTTACTTATTTCAGCTTGGCCAACTTTGCCTCTAGCTCTACCGCAAGATCTAAAGCGCCCATATAACCAGACTTGAGATGATTTGGTAGATCAGGATCACCAACCATCGCACCCAGCGTTTCAACCAGACTAAAAATAATCCCTTTAGCTGCGCCTGCAGCAATCGTATTGTTGGCAACTGCCTCATCAATATGATTTACCGCATCAAGAAAATAATCGTGTCCCGGCAGACCGTCTGGTCCCAAAGCTTCTTTAGTCATTTGCATTTTCCTATATATCTAGATTTACAGCATCTGATCTACTTTGTAGAAAAACTTGCGTGCATAAGCAAGAATCTCTTTATCAGTAGGATGATCAACAGTTTCTACGCCAACAATATTTTCAGCAATCTTAGCGTCATGTTTATGAGCATGCTTAATTAATTCTAATTTTGCAGAGCCTGGTCCGAGAATCAAAATTTCCTTGGATTCATTTACGGCATTAATTACTGAATGCAAATACTTGGAATCTAGAGCAAGTTTGCCGCTACCCACTTCACCGCCCTTGTGATGCAAATGAGCATGAGTGGTTTTGCTACGAATAACTTCAGCCTCGCTGGCCTGCTCGCTCAAAAACATAACATGCGCTTCTTGATGGTCAATCCAAATAACTGCGTGATTTAATGACATATTCTTCCTATTATTAATAATGACTACCCTTTGAGAATACTCCTGCCAGACCCCATAAATGCCATATACGCTTGATTTAAGTCAAATGAATAGAATTAGTATTAAATTCGTATACTGAAATTATTCACATTTAGGTTAACTATGGCCATCTCACCCAATAAATACATGCCCATTAGATACATTCCGTTTGGACTGTGTATTTTGGCGGCCATCGCTAGTTTTGCAGCGCTAGAGCTCCATCGGCAAGCATACCAATTCATGCTGATATTTGGATTTCTAACTTTAGTCGGCGTTTACGATCTCCTGCAAACCAAAGTGGCTATCCTGCGCAACTATCCAGTAATTGGACATTTGCGTTTCATGCTCGAATTTATTCGCCCAGAAATTCGCCAGTACTTTATTGAGGGCGACAATGATGAAACCCCCTTCTCTAAAGAGCAACGCACTTTAGTTTATTCACGTGCCAAAGCTGTGCCCGACGAGATTCCGTTCGGCACAACTTTAGATGTGATGGCCCCGGGGTATCAATGGATTAACCAGTCGCTAGCCCCTACCCGCTTGCTGAGTCACAACTTTCGAGTTGAGATTGGCGGTAAGGACTGTAAACAAAAGTATTCGGCCAGTATTTTTAATATCTCAGCAATGAGTTTTGGATCTCTAAGCGCTAATGCTGTTATGGCCTTAAATCTTGGCGCCAAAAAAGGTGGTTTTGCACATGACACTGGCGAGGGATCCATCTCTAAATACCATCGCATCCATGGTGGCGACCTCATTTGGGAGATTGGCTCCGGCTACTTTGGCTGTCGCAATCCAGATGGTAGATTTAATGCTGAAAAATATACTGAGAATGCCGTTGATCCTCAGGTCAAAATGATTGAGCTGAAATTAAGTCAGGGTGCAAAGCCTGGTCATGGCGGCATTCTGCCGGGCTCAAAGGTAACAGCCGAAATTGCTGCTGCGCGCGGCGTTAAAGAAGGTGAAGCTTGCATCTCCCCTGCTTCGCATAGCGCGTTTTCTACGCCGCTAGAGCTCATGCATTTTATTAAGAAACTGCGCGACCTTTCTGGTGGAAAACCAGTTGGATTTAAATTCTGCGTGGGTCACCCATGGGAGTGGTTTGGGATTGTTAAAGCCATGCTAGAAACCGGCATCTATCCTGACTTCATTGTGGTGGATGGATCTGAAGGTGGCACAGGCGCATCACCAGTTGAATTCACTAATCACGTTGGCACACCACTGCAAGAAGGATTGCGCCTGGTTCACAACACGCTGGTTGGCGTGAATCTTCGCGATCAAATTAAGATTGGTTGCGCCGGAAAAATTATTAGCGCATTTGATATGGCAGTTGCCTTTGCCTTGGGCGCAGACTGGTGCAATAGCGCCCGTGGGTTTATGTTCTCTATTGGGTGCATTCAGGCACAGGTCTGCAATACCGGAAACTGCCCTACCGGAGTGACCACGCAAAATCCATTGCGCCAAAAGGCTCTAGTAGTTCCGAACAAAGCCGAGCGCGTATTTAATTTCCATAATGAAACCCTAAAAACATTAAAGGCGCTGGTTGAGGCGGCAGGATTGCATCACCCTGGTGAGATTGATGCGCCACACATCATTCGACGTATCAACAAACATGAAGTACGTCTTTTATCCTTCTTGTTACCAGAAATGCCAGCAGGACTTCTGCTTACGGCCGATCACATTGATTCGAGCCTAAATTTACCGCGAGTTTTTGAACTGTATTGGCATCGCTCGCAAGCGCAGAGCTTTTCTGTCTTAAAAAACTAGAGCGCTTAAGACTAACTCTTTTAAATCAACAGCTCTTGCTGACTGCTAAACACCCTTGACTGCCCAGTAATAGGGTCTTGGAATGAGACCTCCTTGGCCAATAGCTGAAGAGGCTTAGAAAAGTCCAAGTCATATTCTTGATAAGGGGTCAGAACTGGGTAGATCTGATCGTTCTTAATGGGAATACTGAGGGCATTTAGATGGCATCGAAGCTGATGTTTTTTGCCGCTACCTGGTGTTAACCGATATCTCGCGTATGGGGCCTTAACCTCCAAAACCTCAATCAGAGTATCTGAATTTGGTTCGCCCTGAACTTCATGCATCTGCAAGAAGTGCTCAGATTCCTCCAGACGACTTTGATAAGTCATTGGAAGCTTTTGTTCGAGCTCTTTTGAGTAAGGCGCAATAGCCTCATACACCTTCTTCACCACTCTATCTCTGAATAGGTTTTGGTATTGTGCCCGCTCATTCGGGTTAACCGAAAAGATTACCAAACCAGCGGTATCTCGATCAATGCGATGAATGGGGCTTAGCGTTTGTATGCCTGTTGATTTCTTTAGGCGATTAAGCAGGGTTTGATGCAAATAAAGACCGCTCGGCGTCACAGGCAAAAAGTGGGGTTTATCTGCAACCAGAATATGCTCATCCTGGTACAGAACACTCTCTTGAAAGGGAATTTCTGGCTCGCGCTCCAGCCTTCTGAAGTAGATTAAATGCGTATTAGGGAGATATTGATCATTGGCGGATAGAGCATGGCCCTCTTGATCAAGAATAAGCCCTTCGCTGAAACGAGAGGCCCATTCCTCTTCCGCAATATGAGGAAATTGCTTTACAAAAAAAGTGAGTAAATTCGGATGGGCTTGATCAGCAGGTAAATAGACCCGCGATGCTGATACCCCTTCTGAATTAACCTTCATAAAGCTCCACTGAAAAATGCCTTTAGGAGCTTAGTTTAAATTAATCTCAAATAGCTTTGAAATATCGGTCTTTTATCCATAAGGCAACCGCAACCAAGCCTATCATGATGGGTACCTCAACAAGAGGACCGATCACCGCTGCAAATGCCGCACCAGAATTAATGCCGAATACAGCTATGGCAACCGCTATAGCCAGCTCAAAGTTATTACTAGAAGCAGTAAAGGATAAAGTGCAGCAACGCTTGTAATCCATGCCCATCTTGGTTGTTATGACAAAGGTAATCACAAACATCACGCCAAAGTAAATGAGCAATGGAATTGAAATAGTCAACACATCGCCAGGCAGCTGCAGGATTAACTTGCCCTTTAAGCTAAACATCACCACGATTGTGAATAACAAGGCGATTAAAGTGATCTTCCCAATTTTTGGCACAAAGTGTTCGTGATACCACTCTTTAGAAACAAACTTGAGTGCCACGTACCTAGTTAGCAAGCCAGCGATACAAGGAATACCTAAATAGATAAAGACAGTTTTGGCAATTTCTGCAATCGTAATGCTGACGTTAGAGCCGGCCAATCCAAAGAATGGTGGCAATACTGTTAAGAAGAAATAGGCATATAAGCTAAAGAACAGAACCTGAAAAATGGCATTAAATGCTACCAAGCCAGCTGCATATTCTGTGGAGCCTTTAGCAATGTCATTCCAAACAATAACCATGGCAATACATGGTGCAATACCAATCAAGATCAGACCGGCCATGTACTCCGGTTGATCGGGAACAAAGGTAATCGCCAGAATAAACATGAATGCAGGAGCAATGATCCAATTCATTAAGAAGGCAATGGCAAAGATCTTCTTATCTCTAAAGACATCCGGCAAGTCTTCGTAGCGCACCTTTGCAAATGGGGGATACATCATCAAAATCAAGCCAATCGCAATGGGGTAATTAGTGCTGCCCACCTGAAATGAATTGATAAATCCCTCTACCCCAGGAAAAAAGTATCCCAAGCCAATTCCAAATGCCATCGCGGCAAAGATCCAAACCGTTAAATAGCGGTCTAGAAAAGATAGTTTTTTAGTTAGTGAAGTCATGATGCTGTTTATATCTGTACGTGAATGTTTTTAAGACTCATGGAGTCTAATTTGTCTAACGGCATTGCAGCCAAGATATCAATGCGCTTTTTGAGGCCGTTCATCACCTCATTAAAAGCAGCCCTCTTTTCAATATCGGTACCCTGGACTTGGGATGGGTCTGGAAAGCCCCAGTGTGCGGTTACTGGATTACCAGGCCAGAATGGGCAGACCTCACCCGCAGCGTTGTCGCAAACAGTAACAATGAAGTCCATCTTAGGAGCATTCGGCTCGCCAAAAACATCCCAGCTTTTGGATTTGAGTAAGGCGCGGTCCATACCAAGCTCCACAGCGATATCTGCCGCAATCGGATTAACACTGGTTCCAGGTGTAGAGCCTGCTGAGAAGCCTCTTAACTTGCCACTTGGGTGTGTAGAGGCTAATGCCTCACCCAAAATTGAGCGTGCTGAATTATGAGTGCAAAGAAAAAGAATGTTGTATTGCTTCATATCGATTTAGACCTTTTGACTACTTTGACAGTGCTGCAGTCTTGCCCACCACAGCAGTTTTCCAATAAAAATTCACTGAGATTCTGTACGAGCTTGGCATTCGGTCGATAAATCAAATTACGACTTTGTCTCTCAACCAATAAAAGATTTGCGTGCACTAGCTCCTTGAGATGAAAACTCAAAGTAGCGTTCGGGATACCCAATTTCTCAATGATTTGACTTGGTGTTAGACCAACATCCCCCCGCTGAACAATTAAGCGAAAGACATTGAGTCTAGATTCTTGGCCTAAAGCCAAGAAAGCCTGAACAGCATCTGTATTTTTCATATTTCCAATTATATAGAAATATATGACAACAATATTACAGGCCGCTAGGGCCTGTAAATACTTTGATGCTTAGTTTGAGATTGGTTTGCTCTTTACTTTTTGAGCTTACCAAATGCCGCTGCCATCGCATTATTGATTGGGGGCGCTTGCCTTCTGTCCTCTTGGGGTTTTCTAGGCTCGGCTGTTCTGGGGCGATTTGGGGCTCTTTGTTCGGGCTTGGCGCCTGCCTTAGGCGCCTCATCACTCAAGCGCATCGTTAAGGCGATTCGTTTGCGCTTTTCATCTACTTCAAGCACTTTAACCTTCACGACCTGCCCTGCTTTAACAACGCTATGCGGATCTTTGACAAAAGTATTGGAGAGCGCTGAAATATGCACCAAGCCATCCTGATGTACGCCAATGTCTACAAAGGCGCCAAAGGCCGCTACGTTGGTAACAACACCTTCCAGAATCATGTCTGCCTTCAGATCGCTTATTTTTTCTACGCCATCTTTAAAAGTTGCAGTAGTAAATTCAGGACGCGGATCGCGACCAGGCTTTTCCAACTCCTTAATGATGTCGGTTACTGTCGGCACACCGAACTGACCATCGGCATACTTTTCTGGTGAAAGTGATTTCAATAAACTTGCATCACCGATCACTTCTTTTACACCCTTCTTAATATCCTTCAGAATTTTTTCAACCAATGGATAGGATTCTGGATGGACTGCGGAGGCATCCAATGGATCATCGCCATTCATGATGCGCAAGAAACCTGCAGCCTGCTCATAGGTTTTGTCTCCAAGTCGAGGAACGCTCTTAAGATCCGCTCTGGACTTAAACGCACCCTTACTATCGCGATAGGCCACAATGCCTTCCGCTACGGTAGTACTTAGCCCTGAAACCCTCGCCAGCAATGGCGCAGAGGCTGTGTTCACATCAACACCAACCGCGTTTACACAGTCCTCCACAACCGCAACCAATGATTTGGCTAATTGGGTTTGCATCACATCATGCTGATACTGACCAACACCAATCGATTTAGGATCGATCTTGACCAATTCTGCAAGTGGGTCTTGTAAGCGTCGAGCAATAGATACTGCACCACGCAATGAAACATCCATACCTGGTAATTCTTTCGAAGCATATTCAGATGCGGAGTAAACAGAAGCACCCGCTTCAGAGACAACAATCTTGGTCAGCTTTAACTCAGGCTTTGCTTTAATCAGCTCTTGAGCCAATTTATCGGTCTCGCGCGATGCAGTGCCATTACCAATAGAGATTAAAGTCGCATTGTGTTTCTCGGCTAATTTAGCCAGGGTATGCAATGAACCTGCCCAATCATTCTTAGGCTGATGAGGATAGATCACATCGGTATCAACTACTTTGCCTGTAGCATCAACGACTGCCACCTTTACACCAGTTCGCACACCAGGATCTAGGCCAATCGTCACCCTGGGTCCAGCTGGAGCAGCCAAGAGCAGGTCTTTGAGGTTACGGGCAAACACATTGATTGCCTCAGTTTCTGAGCGCTCACGCAAAGCAGTCATTAACTCAGACTCTAGATGTAACGAGCACTTGATGCGCCAAGTCCAGCGCACGGTATCTGCTAACCATGCATCAGCTGGACGACCATCATTTTTAATCTTGAAGTGATTAGCAATACGATTCTCACAAGGATTGTGTGGTGAATCCCACTTAGGCTTCTCTTCTTCAGAATCTAACCGCAAGCTCACCATCAGCATTTGCTCACGGCGACCTCTAAACAAAGCTAAAGCGCGATGTGAAGGAATCGCCTTAATCGGTTCAGAGTAGTCAAAGTAGTCTGCAAACTTTTCACCCTCTTGCTCTTTACCGGCAATCACCTTGGACTCCACTACGCCATGGTCTTGCAAATACTCTCTAAGCGACTGAACTAGTGTGGCATCTTCAGCAAAACGCTCCATCAGGATCTGGCGAGCACCTTCGAGAGCAGCCTTGGTATCAGGCACCCCAGGGTTATTAGTCCCATCTACGTCAAATGCTTCTTTAATGTATTTAGCGGCTTCTGTTTCAGGGTCTAAATTAGGGTTGGCAAGCAAATCATTCGCTAGCGGCTCCAAGCCAGCTTCCAGAGCAATCTGTGCCTTAGTTCTTCGCTTAGGCTTATAAGGAAGATACAAATCCTCTAAGCGGGTCTTATCTTCTGCCAACATGATCGCCTTCAGCAATTCTGGCGTCATCTTGCCCTGCTCTTCAATTGAAGCAACAATCGTTTTGCGACGGTCCTCTAATTCACGAAGGTAACTCAGACGCTCCTCTAATAAGCGCAGCTGTGCATCATCTAGGCCACCAGTTGCTTCTTTGCGATACCGGGCGATAAAAGGCACAGTTGCACCCTCATCCATCAAAGCGATGGCAGCTGCTACTTGGGCGGGCTTTGCAGAAAGTTCTTGGGCAAGACGTTGTTCAATTGATGGCAGCATTTATTTAGTTTTCTGACTCGGATGCGTTCTATTTTTGGAATATTAGTATTGATTGAAGAACAAAAGCCACCCGTAGGTGACTTTTGTTATGCAGCTAAGCTAGCTTATTCGCGTGAGGCTTTTTTACGCTCATGCTCCTTGAGGTAGCGCTTACGAATACGAATACTCTTAGGCGTTACTTCAACTAACTCATCATCATCAATAAATTCAACTGCGTATTCCAGGTTCATAGCGATTGGAGTAACTAAGCGAACCGCTTCGTCAGTACCGGATGCACGAACGTTGGTTAATTGCTTGCCTTTAATAGGGTTCACAACCAAGTCGTTATCACGACTATGGATACCAATGACCATACCTTCATACAAAGGATCGCCAGGACTCACAAACATACGGCCGCGGTCTTGTAGCTTCCACAATGCGTATGCAACTGCTTCACCATCGTCTTGGCTAATCAATACGCCGTTATGACGCTCACCCAAGATTCCGTCTTTAGCTGGTGCATATGAATCAAATGTATGACTCATCAAACCATTGCCACGAGTCATGGTCATGAAATCACCTTGGAAGCCGATCAAACCACGTGCAGGAATGCGGTACTCAAGACGTGTACGGCCTTTACCGTCGCTCACCATGTCGAGCAATTCACCCTTACGCTTGCCCAAGTCTTCCATCACGGCGCCTTGAGTTGTATCTTCAACGTCAACAGTGAGGTTCTCGTACGGCTCCATCTTCACGCCATCTTCTTCATGGAAAACAACGCGTGGACGAGAAACTGCTAATTCGTAGCCTTCACGACGCATTGTTTCTACCAAAATAGTGAGATGCAATTCGCCACGACCAGACACTTCAAATACAGTGTCATCATCAGTTTCTTTAACGCGCAAAGCCATGTTTGACTTCAATTCGCGGTCAAGACGCTCACGAATCTGACGGCTAGTAACGAACTTGCCTTCACGACCAGCCAATGGGCTAGTGTTCACCATGAAGTTCATGGTCAATGTTGGCTCGTCAATCTTGAGCATTGGCAATGCTTCTGGAACATCTGGTGCGCAGATTGTTGTTCCAATGGCCAAATCTTCAATACCGTTTACCAACACAATGTCGCCAGCTTGCGCTTCGTCAACAATTTCGCGCTCTAAACCACGGAATTTCAATACTTGGTTAATACGGCCTTTGCGTTGTACGCCATCAGGACCATCCATGAATACAACGTCCATCAAAGGCTTAACAGTTCCGCGGTTAACACGGCCAACACCAATCTTACCTACGTATGTGCTGTATTCAATAGAGGTAATTTGCAACTGCAAAGGACCTTCTGGGTTGTCATCACGAACTGGAACGTGCTTTAACACTGTGTCAAACAATGGGCGCATATCGCCTTCACGAACATCATCAGTCAAGCCAGCGTAGCCATTCAAGCCTGAAGCGTATACAACTGGGAAGTCCAACTGCTCTTCAGTAGCGCCTAATTTGTCAAACAACTCAAAAGTTGCATTGATAACGTAATCAGTGCGTGCACCTGGGCGGTCCACTTTGTTAATAACAACGATTGGCTTCAAACCTAAAGCCAATGCTTTCTTGGTTACGAAACGAGTTTGTGGCATTGGGCCTTCAACCGCATCAACCAAGAGCAATACACCGTCAACCATGGAGAGTACGCGCTCTACTTCACCACCGAAGTCCGCGTGTCCTGGGGTATCAACGATATTGATATGTGTGCCGTCATACTCAACCGCACAGTTCTTAGACAAAATAGTAATACCACGCTCTTTTTCCAAGTCGTTTGAGTCCATGACGCGTTCGGTCATTTTTTCATTGGAGCGGAATGTGCCAGATTGGCGCAAGAGTTGGTCAACCAAAGTAGTTTTACCGTGGTCAACGTGGGCGATGATGGCGATGTTACGAAGTGCGCGTTTAGTCATGTGAAGCTTCTAAAGTTAAAGATAAGTAAAAGGGTTATAAATAATGTTTAATGTGCCTGCGAAATCAAACGTTTTGGATGTAAAACTCCAGAGCGCCAATCAGCAGTACCAATAAAGTTATGGGGAGCAGCAGTTGCGCGATAGATGCGAACTAATGCCTCGATTGAAGGCAAATTGAGCGGAACACGTTGCCCCATCTCCAGACGCTTAGCTTGTTGCTCATCCACCGTGAGGTGTGGCAATGTTTGCAAGAGCGCGTCTACTGGCAATATATAGTCAGCAGTATTTTGTAGGCCGCTTTGAATTGATTCGATCGTAAAAGACTGTTCGAGTGTTAGGTGCCCTACTTCAGTACGGCGCAAGCCGACTAAATGAGCACCGCAACCCAGGGCGTTACCAATATCTTCAGCCAGAACACGAATATAGGTGCCCTTACTACAACTCACTTCTAGAGTAGCTTCTGGCCAGTTAATATTAGTCCAGCGAATAGAGTGAATAGTGATGTCACGTGGCGCACGCTCTAATTCAACACCAGCACGAGCATATTCGTAAAGAGGCTTGCCATCACGTTTCAAAGCCGAATACATTGGCGGCACTTGAGAAATGGCACCAGTAAATTTAGGTAGTAACGCATCTAAGGCGGCTTTCATTTCCACATCACTTGCGAATGCTGGTAAAGGCAACTCTTCAATAATTTGGCCTTCTGCATCACCTGTATCAGTGCGTGAACCAAATTTCACTTGGGCGATATAAGTTTTATCTGCCTCGAGTAAGTCTTGGGAATACTTAGTAGCCTCACCAAGGCAGATTGGCAGCAAACCAGTAGCCATCGGATCTAAAGTACCAGTGTGTCCCGCTTTGTCAGCGTTAAAAGCACGCTTGACGGCTGTAACTGCGCCCTGCGAACTCATTCCAGCGGGTTTATCTAGCAGCACTACGCCGTCGATTCTAATAGCCATGAATTACTTAGTCTCGTCTTTTTGATCGCTCTCGACTGCCTGATCGATCAAACGAGACATTTCTATGCCATGCTCAACTGAGCTGTCATAGTGAAAATGCAATGTAGGGACTGTATGAATGTGCAAACGTTTAAACAGCAATGAATGTAAGTACCCTGCTTTTTCCTGGAGTGCTTTTAAAGCATGCTCAGGCTCAGCACCCAAAACAGTAAAAAACACTTTGGCATGCGCTAAGTCAGGCGTGAGCTCGATACTTTGCAAAGTAATCAAACCCAAACTTGGGCTGCGCAATTCACGAGGAATGAGCTCGGCCAGGTCTCGCTGAATTTGATCGGCGAGACGCTGGTTACGATGCGGGCTAGTCTTGTGCATATTGCTTAGAGTGAACGTGCAACTTCAGTTACTTCAAACACCTCAAGTTGATCGCCTTCTTTGATGTCGTTGTAGCCTTTTAATGACAAGCCACACTCAACACCGGCACGAACTTCTTTTGCGTCATCTTTGAAGCGCTTGAGGGAATCAAGCTCACCAGTCCAAACAACCACGTTGTCACGTAAGAGACGAACACTTGAAGTACGTTTAACGATACCGTCAACGACCAAGCAACCAGCAATTGCGCCAACTTTAGATACCAAGAAGACTTGACGAATCTCAACGAGACCGGTGATTTCTTCTTTCTTATCTGGAGTCAACATACCGCTCAGAGCTAACTTCACTTCATCTACTGCGTCATAAATAATGTTGTGATAACGAATATCAACGCCATTGTTCTCGGCTAACTTACGAGCAGCTGCATCAGCGCGGGAGTTGAATCCAAAAATAACCGCCTTAGAAGCAACCGCTAAGTTAACGTCAGTTTCAGTAATGCCACCCACAGCAGCGTGAACGATTTGCACCTTCACCTCTGGTGTAGAAAGCTTCATTAATGATTGAGCCAAAGCTTCTTGTGAGCCTTGAACGTCTGCCTTAATGATCAGCGGTAACAATTTAGCTTCAATTGCGCCTTCTTCCATGTTTTCCATCATGGTTTCAAGCTTGAATGCCTGCTGTTTAGCCAACTTCACATCACGGAACTTGCCTTGACGGAACAATGCAATCTCACGAGCTTTACGCTCATCAGGAACTACTTGTACCGCCTCGCCTGCAGCGGGAACTTCTGACAAACCTTGGATTTCCACTGGAATGGATGGGCCAGCCTCATTACAAGGCTTACCGTTTTCATCCAACATCGCACGTACACGACCAAATGTAGAGCCAGCTAGCAACATGTCGCCACGCTTGAGTGTTCCAGATTGAACCAAGATGGTTGCAACAGGTCCCTTACCTTTGTCCAAACGCGCTTCAATGACCAAACCTTGGGCTGGCGCATCTTTAGGGGCCTTGAGCTCGAGAATTTCAGCTTGCAAGAGAACGTTCTCTAGCAAAGCATCAATGCCTTCACCTGTTTTAGCGGACACTGGAATAAATGGCACATCGCCACCGTATTCTTCAGGAACAACCTGCTCAGCAACCAATTCTGTTTTAACGCGCTCAGAATTTGCTTCTGGTTTATCAATCTTATTGATTGCCACTACTAAAGGTACGCCACCCGCTACTGCATGGTGAATCGCTTCTTTAGTTTGTGGCATCACGCCATCATCAGCAGCCACCACCAAGATCACGATATCGGTTGCTTTAGCACCACGAGCACGCATTGCCGTAAAGGCTTCGTGACCCGGAGTATCCAAGAACGTAATCATGCCGCGCGGAGTTTCAACGTGGTACGCACCAATGTGCTGAGTAATACCACCGGCTTCACCAGTAGCGACTTTTGCTGCACGAATCTTATCGAGCAAAGATGTTTTACCGTGGTCAACGTGACCCATCACCGTTACAACTGGCGGACGTGGCAATAACTCTGCATCATGACCGTCGGTGCCGAGATCCAAATCTGGATCATCCAATTTCGCAGCGAAGGCTTTGTGGCCCATTTCTTCGACAATGATCATTGCAGTATCTTGGTCAAGCACTTGGTTGATGGTGACCATTTGGCCCATGCCCATCAATAACTTAATCACTTCTGCACTCTTCACTGCCATTGCATGAGCTAACTCAGCAACAGTAATCGTTTCTGGAACATGAACATCGCGCACTACTGGCTCAGTAGGAACTTGGAAGTTTGTGTCGACGTTTGCTTCAGCGATTTGACGCTGCTTCTTACGACCGCCACCTGAACGCCAACCACCAACACCACCAGATGAATCACCACGAGTTTTTAAGCCACCAGGTTTCTTAGCGCCTTCTTCTTGCCATGTGGATGATGTTTCAGAAGATTTAATAGTCTTGCCGCCAACTTTGGCAACAGCCTTCTTCTTGTCATCGGCGCCTTCAGCCTTAGCAGGCTTATGCAAAGTACCTTTTTTCGCTTCTTCAGCAGCAATTTCACTTGGTGCCTTCAGAACACGAGCAGGAGCACTCATCATGTCGCGAATTGCCAAAGCCTCCGCTTCAGCAGCAGCACGACGTACACGAATGTCAGCTAATTCTTTTTCTTTAGTTGCAGCTAAGTCTTTTGCAGCTTTGTCAGCGGTCGCCTTTTTCTCTGCAGCAGCTGCAGCAGCATCCGGAGCCTCATCTACAGGAGCAACTTCTTTCACTACTGGAGCGGCAACTTCTTTTTGACGTGCCTCTTCAGCCGCTTTCATTTCCGCTTCTTGACGAGCTAGCAACTCAGCTTGGCGAGTTGCCTCTGCTGCGCGCTTCTCTAACTCTTCTTCAGAAATAACGGGTTTAGCTGGCGCAGCTTTTGCTGCCGCTTTCGCTGGAGCTTCTTCTACCGCTGGCTCAGGAGCTTTGTCACCCGCCTTAACGAGCACGCGCTTTTTACGTACTTCCACTTGCACAGTACGAGTACGTCCAGCAGAGTCTGCTTGACGAATCTCTGAGCTTTCGCGCTTGATTAAAGTAATCTTTTTGCGCGCGCCTGTATCAGCGCTACCATGCGCTTTTTGTAAGTGCTCGAGAAGGACAGTTTTGTCCTTCTCGGTAATGCTTTCGTCCTCAGAACCTTTTTCGATACCGGCCGCCTTCAACTGCTCCAAGAGGTCTGGCGCGGTACGTTTTAATTCTTTAGCGAGTACTTTTACTGTTGTTGCCATGCACTACTTCCTCTCATGAAGTAAACCAATGTTCGCGCGCTTTCATGATGAGCGTTTTCGCAGTTTCTTCGTCAATTTGTGTCGCCTCAACCAGCTCATCAACAGCTAGTTCAGCAAGGTCGTCACGGGTATGTACTTGATTGTCAGCAAGCTTCGCAATCAACTCTGTAGTCATTCCTTCTAGGGAACGCAAGTCTTGCGAAACTTCGCCAATACGCTCTTCTTTTGCTAACTCCATCGTTAACAAGGAATCACGAGCACGAGTACGCAACTCATTCACAGTGTCTTCGTCGAATGAATCGATTTCTAACATTTCAGACAATGGCACGTAAGCCACTTCTTCCAATGTGTTGAAGCCTTCTTCAATCAAGATATCAGCTACTTCTTGGTCTACGTCCAATTTGTCCATAAACAATTGGCGCACAGAAGAAGCTTCTTTCTCAGTTTTCTCAGCAGACTCTTCAGGAGTCATGATGTTGATCTGCCAACCAGTCAAATCGCTCGCCAAACGAACGTTTTGTCCGCTACGGCCAATCGCGATTGCCAAGTTCTCTTCGTCAACTACAACATCCATCGCGTGACGCTCTTCGTCAACTACGATAGAAGAAACTTGGGCTGGAGCCAAAGCACCAATCACAAACTGCGCTGGGTCTTCAGACCACAGCACGATATCCACTGCTTCGCCAGCCACTTCGTTACGCACTGCAGTAACGCGTGTGCCACGAACACCAACGCAAGTACCGATTGGGTCGATACGCTTGTCATAAGTAATGACGGCAATCTTTGCGCGGATACCAGGATCACGGGCAGCGCCTTTGATCTCTAATAAGCCCTGCTCCATCTCTGGAACTTCGTTCTCAAACAACTTGATCAAGAAATCTGGGCAAGTGCGTGAGAGTTCAATTTGTGGGCCACGAGCTTCACGATCCACTTTGAGGATGTAAGCACGTACGCGGTCACCAGAACGCAAGTTCTCTTTTGGAATCATTTGATCGCGGCGCAGCAACGCTTCAACCCGACCAGATTCAATGATGAGACCATTTTTGTCTGCACGCTTCACGGTACCGGTCATGACTTTTTCGCCACGCTCAAGGTAGTCGTTCAAAATTTGCTCGCGCTCAGCATCACGAATGCGTTGCAAGATCACTTGCTTGGCAGCTTGTGCGCCGATACGACCGAAAGCTAAAGATTCGATTTGCTCTTCGATATAGTCGCCAACTTCCATGTCAGCAAGTTGCTCTTGAGCTTCAAATTGCAGAATCTCTTTATCAGGCTCTTGCAAACCGGCTTCGTTTGGAACTACCAACCAGCGACGGAAGGTTTCGTATTCACCAGTTTCGCGATCAATCGAAACGCGGATATCCACGTCTTCTGTGGCATAACGCTTCTTGGTTGCAGAGGCTAAAGCCATCTCCAACGCCTCGAAAACGATAGCTTGATCAACGTTCTTTTCACGCGCTAGCGCGTCTGCCAACATGAGAACTTCTCGGCTCATGACTTTCTTCCTTTGAAATCAATAACAGGGACCAACCGAGTCTTATCGACCTCGGCTAAAGAGAACTCCAATTGAGAAGGCTGACCATCAGCACCCTCAAATACCAAACCAAACTTTGCATCCGGTGAATTCAATTCACCACTCAGCAAACCTTGCAACTCACCACGAAAATTCTTGCGATTGCAAACAGCAACACGCAACTTCAAATCCACTTGCATTCCAGCGAAGCGCTCATAATCAGCGGCACTTTTTACCGGACGATCCAATCCTGGAGATGAAATCTCTAAGCGCTCATATGGAATGTTTTCAACCGGCAAGGTGTAGCTCAACTGATGACTCACCTTTTCGCAATCCAACACCGAAATCAAGCGCTCGTAATCTGGGTTTTCAATCGTGACGCGCAGCAAACCTCCGGCTTCACGCTCAATCTCAACTAGCGTATAACCCAAGTTTTCCAGCTCTGCAGAAATAACCTGCTGATCCTTCACGACACCCCTTCATACCAAAATGGCAAAAAAAAATGGGCTTCAAAGCCCATATTCTCGAAATTCAGAACAGGCCGACTTACGTTGATCGCAACATCAGTCGGTAACCACTAAAAACAGCAGAATCCTGCTGTAAGACCAAAATTATAGCCTATTTGGCAGAAAACCGATACAAATCAGAAGCTTTCGCCCGGATTACGCGGTTTTCTAGGCCCTTTATTGAAGGGTTTGCGCCCTTTTGGTGCGCCTCGTTTAGGGCCATTTCCAGGACTTTGAGGGTTCCCAGTCACAAATGCGGACTGTCCATGGTGAACTTTGGCGCCTTTACTGCGGTTTTGGCCTTGGCCGCCGCCCTGACCGCCTTGGCCTCCGCGACCACCTTGACCGCCCTGGCCAGGTCTACCGCCCTGGGTACGACCCCGGAAAGGACCGCGCCCATCACCAGAGCCACCGCCACCACCAGGTTTGCCGCCTCTGCCCTGATGAGTCAGGCCGTTATGGCCGCTAGCAAGGGTCAAAGCGTCACGGGAGCCCCAGTAAGAAACTGAGGTTTGCATTGGATCAGGCTGAAAATCTTCACCCATCGGGCGACGATCACGGCTACTTGCATTAGGGTTACGACCCTTATCTTGTGGCTGAGGCATTTTTAAGCCCGCAGACTTCATCAAGTTATAGATGCCGCCAGCTTCAATCTCTTCCCATTTGCCACGACGTAAGCGTGGGGGCAATAAGAAAATGCCGTAACGAGTTCGGATTAGACGGGATACCACATGACCAACCGCCTCAAACATACGACGCACTTCTCGATTACGGCCTTCGTTTAATGCAACGTGATACCAACGGTTAGCACCTTCGCCACCACCCATTGCTAGGCGTAAGAATTTTGCTTGGCCATCATCAAGCGTAATGCCACTCTTTAATAGCGCTGTGTTTTCTTGGCTCAGGTCACCCAAAATGCGAACGGCGTATTCGCGCTCGACACCATAACGCGGATGCATCAAACGATTCGCCAATTCACCTGAAGTAGTAAACAACAACAGTCCTTCAGTATTAAAGTCCAAGCGACCGACTGCAATCCAGCGACCTTGACGTGGTTTTGGCAAACGATCAAATACGGTTGGGCGTCCTTCTGGATCGGATTGACTGACGATCTCACCAGCAGGCTTGTGATACATGATCACGCGCGGCGGCTTAGTCTGAATCTTGCGATGAACTGGCTTGCCATTAATTCGTACTTGATCTGTTGGTCCAATGCGTTGACCAATATGAGCTGGCAATCCGTTTACAGAAACACGTCCTTGAATAATCAAGTCTTCCATATCGCGCCGTGATCCCATGCCAACGTCAGCTAATACTTTATGTAACTTAACGGTGTCTTCATCATCAGCATCGTCATCTAAACCATCAAGGTCTGACCACACTTCATCACGCAAACTCAAAGGCAAGTCATCGACGTTTGCAAATTGCAAACTACTCATTTCTTCTTCTGTTGGCGCATCTGGATCTTCATCTTCGCGCGAACGTTGTGCACGTTGTGCGCGACGCTCTGCTCCAGTTTGATGAGAGATTTCACTCTCATTGAGACCATCAGGATTTTTAACTTCTTCAACTTCTGGGGCGTCTAAAGCTGCATCAAACTCACCAGATACTACTGAGGCAAATAAAGCTTCGCTCTCAGCTGGGTTAGGTGCTAATTTGGCAGATTGATTGCCGCCTTCACGCGGACCATTGCCTTCACCACCCTCGCGGCGTGGCCGGTCTTTATTAAAAGGGCGCTTTTTATTGAATGGGTGTTTACTGCCACCAGCGCCTTGACGGCGTGGGCGACGATCACCACGTTCTGTGCGCTCTCCACCCTCAGTCTTCTGACCATCAGCGTTTGATGGTGCAGAGTCTGCATTTGATGGAGTTGCCGATGGATTTACTACCGGGGATGAATCGTTTTCGTTAGAGCTAGTCATTAATAATTATTTTGTTTCGTCTGGTTTGTCTTCAGACTCAGGGGTAACTTCTTCTGTAAGTTCTTCAGTCTCTTCAATCACTGTTTCTTCTACTGTGATTTCAGTTACTTCTAAAGCCTCTACTTCAATTGCTTGTTCTTCGCCATCAATGATGACTGTTTCTACAGTTGCAGACGGATCAAATTCCATTACCGCTTGACCTAATTGTTCTGCAGCCGCCATTGGCGCCGCGTCTTCCAAAATTGGCAAGCTTTGTAAATTGGTCAGACTGAGGTCATCTAAAAATTGTTTAGTGGTTGCGTATAAACCAGGACGTCCAACAGTTTCCTTATGGCCAATCACCTCAACCCAACCGCGGTCTTCTAACTGCTTCATCACATTACTACTAACTGCTACACCACGAATCTCTTCAATCTCACCACGAGTCACTGGCTGGCGATAAGCGATGATGGCCAAAGTCTCCATAACTGCACGTGAATACTTAGGTGGCTTCTCAGGTGTGAGGCGATCGAGGTACTCACGCATAGACAGACGGCTCTGAAAGCGCCAACCTGTTGCGATATGAACCAATTCCATACCCTTGTCGTCCCAAGCACGTTGCAGCTCGACCAATGCCTCATCGATATCTGCCGTAGTGATGTCTTCAACAAACAGGCGAGACAAATCAGCAACGGTGAGTGGCTCCTGTGCGCACAGGAGGGCTGTTTCAATTACGCGCTTATTGTGATCGTCCATAAAAGTCGGGCTACCAGGAATCATCCTGACTAGGCTTTAAAAATGTATTTAGTAATGGGTTTTGGTGTTCTCTAGCGACTACGGGCAATCCATCTCATCAGTTCTTATTGGAATATGTCCGCGCTGAAACGAAGTCCTTTTCGTTCACCTTGCGCCCATTATAAGGTAGGCTCAATACAATAGCCACATGCATAAGAAATACACCAAACCCCCTTTTCTGACATCTGATGCCCCTGTCTATATGGAGCGTCGCAAGCTCCTGAGCCTTGGAATTGGTGTGGGCACCATTCTTGGGGGCGCGGGCTTGAGCTCCTGCAGTCTTATGAGTAGCAAAAAACCGGTCGTTGGCTTGGTTTTGGGGGCCGGAGCAGCACGAGGCTTTGCTCACGTAGGCGTTATTAAGGCTTTAGAAGCCCAAGGCATTAGACCCGACATTGTTGTTGGCAGCAGCGCTGGCAGCGTGATTGCTACCTTATTGGCCTCAGGGGCGACTGGCAACGAACTCAATCGCTTGGCTCTCAACCTAGATGAGGCCACTATTGCTGACTGGGGACTTCCTTTTGCCGGTCGTTTTGGGGGGCTCATTAAAGGGGATGCCCTACAAAATATGGTGAACCGAGAGGTGCAAAACAAATCCATTGAACAAATGCGCATACCCCTGGGCATTGTTGCTACGGAATTACAGTCAGGCAAAGGTGTTTTATTCAGAACGGGCAACACCGGTTTAGCAGTTCGCGCCTCTTGCAGCGTGCCAGGCGTTTTTCAGCCAGCAGTGATTAGCGGCAAAGAATATGTAGATGGTGGCTTAGTGGCACCAGTACCTGTTAGCTATGCAAGACAAATGGGTGCAACTTTAGTGATTGCAGTCAACATTTCTTCTGAACCGGTTCATCAAGATGCCAGCGGAACTCTTGGCGTCTTACAGCAAACTATCTCCATCATGCAACGAAGTATCAATCAGTACGAATTAAAAAGTGCTGACATTGTGATTCAGCCGCAATTAAAACAAATGGGTGGCGGGGATTTCAAATCCAGAAACGCAGCCATTCTTGCAGGCGAAGCTGCAGCACAAGAACAAATGGCGCTCATTAAGGAAAAGCTGAAAAGCTAATAGGTTTAAGGCTTAGCAGCCCTATTGTCTTAGAGGTTGCGTGATTTACGCTTAAGATTTTTTACTTCGTTGAGAAGTTCTTGACGCTCTGAATCATTGAGATTGTCGCTACCGTCTAATCGGCGCGCACCATCAAAACGTTTATCCCAGTAGAGGCTACCGAGATCATCCACTCTGACGTTCGTACCTTTAGAAGGTGAGTGAATAAATTTGTTATCGCCCACGTAAATGCCAACGTGAGAAAAAGTTAAACGCATGGTGTTGAAGAATACGAGGTCGCCTGGTTGCAACTCTTCACGAGTAATCGGTTTGCCAACACGACTCATCTGAGTAGATTTACGTGGCAATAAAAATCCAAGTTTGTCTTTGAAGACATAACCAACAAAACTACTACCGTCCAATCCGGACTGTGGCAGCTCTGTATCCCAGCGATAACGAACGCCAATCACTTCCATAGCGCGGTTGATTAACTCTTCTGATTTACCTGTAACGGTATCTGCCAATCGATCAGAAACGCGGGCAATGTATGAGCGCCCTGCTTGGAACATGCTTTCTTTAGGCACAGCTGCTGCTGCATCTGCATTTGGCTCGACCACAGGGTCTGCCGCATAAGCGGATACGCAAATGAATGCACCTAGACCAAAGCCCAGGAGTTTAGAAAGCATTGTTTTTTTCAATGACATCAGATCAGTTTAACAAAGAACCCTTAATTTACCAAGTCTTCAATTTAGACCCAAGTCCTTGTTTATAAAGATTAATTTTCACTAAATGAGGGCAAATGCACCAAATTAGCCCATTTAGCAGGGGTTTGCCCCCTCCTCAGAAGCCCCCTAAGTTAGCTCTGCAGCTGCAAAAAGCTCTTTGGTATAGGTTTGGCGGGGATGCTTTATGAGGGTTTCGGTATCCCCGAACTCCACCACTTTGCCGCCCTTAAGAACCATGACCTCGTGTGACATAGCTCTAATAACCGCCAAATCATGACTAATCATCAGATAGGCTAAGTTGTACTTTTTCTGCAGCTCAGTCAATAAGGCGAGCACCTGTTTCTGAATAGAAACATCTAGCGCGGAAGTGGGTTCATCTAGAACCAAAATTTGGGGGCGAAGGATAAGTGCACGTGCAATCGCAATACGTTGGCGCTGACCACCAGAAAACTCATGGGGATAACGCAGAAGCGCTGAACGATCCAGACCAACCTCTTTGAGCATATCTACCACGCGAGTTTCCCGTTCTGCTGTCGACAGCTTTGGAAAGTGCACATCCAAACCTTCTGAAACAATCTGCAATACATTCATGCGCGGTGATAGCGATCCAAATGGGTCCTGGAAGATCACTTGTAGGCTCGAGCGAAGCGCTCTTCTCTCCACGGGTTTGAGTTTCTGCCAATCATTGCCAAGCACATCAACATCACCAGATACCTGCGCTGCTGAATCACCCAACAATCCCAGAACGGCCATGCCTAGTGTTGTCTTGCCAGAACCAGACTCGCCAATTACACCAATGGTTTGACCTTGCTTTAGCGAGAAGCTGACTTTTTTCAGAACTTTATGTGGTGGTGCTTTTTTAAACCAAGATGCTGACTCAGAGCTTGGGTAGGCTACTGACAACTCTTCTGTTTTTAATAACACTGGAGCCAATGGCATCAGTGGTGCCAAGTCACGCACAGGCTCACTGTTTACCAAAGCGCGAGTATATGGATCTTCGGGATGCTCAAACACTTGCTTCGTTGATCCAGACTCCATCAGATTGCCCTGGTTCAGGACAGCCACACGCTGCGCAAAGTGTTTCACTAGATTGAGGTCATGAGTAATCAATAAAATTCCCATGCCACCATCATCTTTAGATTCCTCTTGTAGCTCTTTGAGTAGATCCAAAATCTGTAAACGCAAACTCACATCTAATGCTGTTGTAGGTTCGTCTGCAATGAGAAGGCGTGGCTTGCATGCCAAAGCCATAGCAATCATGGCGCGCTGTCTCTGGCCACCAGAGAGTTGATGTGGATAGGAGTGAAAACGACGCTCAGGCTCAGGGATGCCTGTCTTGCGCAGTAAATCAACCGCGGCATCCATTGCATCTGCTTTAGAGATCAAAGGCTGATAAATCTGTACAGCTTCAATAATTTGATTGCCTACAGTAAACAATGGATTCAAAGCCGTCATCGGCTCCTGAAACACCATCGCAATTTCGCGGCCACGAATCTCTCGAATGTCCTGAATAGACATGGATAGCAAATCTACTTCGCCCTTCCCGTCTTTTCTATTCCAGAGAATCTTTCCAGAAACTTTCGCACCTTCCGGCTCAAGTCTCAGTGGCGCAAGCGCAGTCAGAGTCTTACCAGAACCAGACTCACCGACGAGGGCAACACGTTCGCCTATGCCAATTTCTAAATCAAGATGATTGACGGCAAACTTTTCACGGCGACCTGTTCCAAAAGAAATACACAGATCTTCATAGCGCAGCAAACTCATGAGCGACCTCCACTCATCAAGCCTGCTTTACGAGAATCAAATGCATTACGTAATGCCTCGCCCATAAAGGTCAATAGCAGTAAGGTTGCTACCAAGACCACAAAGGTAGATAAGGAGATCCACCAAGCATCGAGATTACTCTTGCCTTGAGATAACAGTTCACCCAAGCTTGGCGTACCCGGAGGCACTCCTAAGCCTAGGAAATCCAAGCTCGTTAAAGAAAGAATGGCTGCACTCATGCGGAATGGCAAAAAGGTAATTACTGGCGTCAAGCTATTGGGCAATATATGGCGCCACATGATTTGTACATTTGTTAAACCCAAGGCTCTAGCTGCGCGTACATACTCCAGGGCGCGGTTACGGAAGAATTCCGCACGAACGTAATCCGATAAGCCCATCCAACCAAAGGCTGCCAGCAAAATGATGAGCAAGGAAACGCTGGGGTTAAAGATCGAAGCAAAAATAATGAGCAAGTACAACTCTGGCATAGCAGACCAAATCTCAATCAGTCGCTGAGAAATCAAATCAAACTTACCGCCAAAGAATCCCATCAAAGATCCAGTAATGATGCCCACAGTGACGCCAACAATAGTGAGTGCTAAACCAAAAAGAATGGATAAGCGAAAACCATAGATCAAACGCGCCAAAACATCGCGTCCGCGATCATCAGTCCCTAACCAGTTCTCCCAAGAAGGAGGCGCTGGATTGGGTACCTTAGAGAAGTAATTCAGCGTCTCATAGCTATAGTGAATCGGTGGATAAATTGCCCAGTTACCGTTGCTCGTGATGTTGTGACGAATATCTGGATCCAAGAAATCAGTCGGCGTGGCGAAGTCTCCACCAAATACCGTTTCTGGTTGGCTCTTCACGATCGGAAAATAAAAATAGCCTTCATAGCGAACTACCAAAGGTTTGTCATTGGCAATCAACTCGGCGCACATCGACAAACCGAAGAGCACCATGAAGATCCACAGACTGGCGTAGCCCATGCGACTGTTCTTAAAACGTTGCCAACGATTCATGAACCGCCTCCCGCACCAAACTGAATGCGTGGGTCGATGTATACATAGCAAAGATCAGAAATCAACTTCGTAAATAAACCAATTAAGGTGAATAAGTAGAGAGTACCAAATACAACTGGATAGTCACGGCGCATCACTGACTCGTACGAAAGCAAGCCAAGCCCGTCTAAGGAGAACAAGGTCTCTATCAACAAGGAGCCTGTAAAGAATGCGCCAATAAATGCTGCAGGGAAACCCGTTACCAGTGGTAACAGCGCATTGCGGAAGACGTGCTTCCAAAGAACTTGCTTTTCTGTAAGCCCTTTTGCGCGCGCAGTCAGAACGTACTGCTTACGGATCTCCTCTAGGAATGAATTCTTGGTCAACATAGTCACCACTGCAAAGCTTCCTAAAACGGATGCAGTAATCGGCAGCACCAAATGCCACAGGTAATCCATGATCTTGCCAATGAGACTAAGATCACTCCAGTTATCAGAAGTTAACCCTCTTAACGGGAAGATCTGTAAAAAACTTCCCCCGCCAAAGACCACTAGCAATAAGACGCCCAACACAAATCCTGGAATCGCATAACCCACAAGGATCATGCTGCTAGTGATAGCGTCAAAGCGTGAGCCGTCTCGTACCGCTTTAGCAATACCCAAAGGAATAGAAACTAAATAGGTAATAAAGAAAGTCCACAAACCGATGCTGATCGATACCGGCAATTTTGAGACCACCAAACGCCAAACGCTTTCGTGCTGGTAATAACTTTGACCCAAATCGAATCTAGCAAAGCGGCCCAACATCATGAAATAACGCTCAAGAGGTGGCTTATCAAAACCATATAAGGCCTTCACCTCTTCAAGGCGTTGCGCATCGACACCTTGACGACCGCGATAGGTTGCACCAGAGCCCGATGACTCTGAGCCACCTGTAGCTGCGCTACCTTTGCCCTTTAACTCCAACACCATTTGCTCTACTGGACCACCCGGAACAAATTGCACTACGGCAAAGGTAAGAGTTAATACACCCAAGATCGTTGGGATCATCAAGAGTAAACGCTTGAAGATATAGGCGCGCATTTGATCCTGCATTATTTTGACTCCTCTTTCCACCAATTTTGCATGATCCACAGTTCAGCTGAATAGTACAAAGGTGGCTCTGGGTAGCGCATCTCGTGACGGAAGGCAACGCGATGGGTTGGGTTGTACCACTGAGGAACTACGTAATAACTATTCCACAAGACACGATCAAGCGCTCTAGTAGCAGTTCTTAACTGCTCACGATTTTGCGCCTTGGTAATTTCATCAATTAAGGCATCGACTACAGGTGATTGCACGCCAATCACGTTATCGGAACCCTTTTCTTTGGCGGCTTGGCTACCAAAGCGATCCCAGAGCTCGTTGCCTGGGTTTTGAGAATCCTGGAATCGTACGGTGGTCATATCAAAGTCATACTCGTTCATACGCTTTTGATGCAAGGCAAAGTCGCTCGTACGAATATCAACCTGCACTCCCAACTTCTCTAAGTTACGAACATACGCAGAAATGACTCTCAAGAAGAAGCCACCATCTTCCACAATCTCAAAACGAAATGGCTCACCCTTTTCATTGCGCAATGCGCCATCGCGATACTGCCATCCAGCATGCATGAGAAGCTCGCGCGCTTTCTTTAAGTTCTGACGCAAACTTCCAGGCGGCTTGGTTGATGGTGCCGCAGGCATTGGACCAAAGACAGCATCCGGAACCCACTGTGGATATTTAGCTTTCAGAGGTTTAAGTAATTTCAGCTCAGCTTCAGTTGGTTTACGAGGGCCATCAAAATTGGCACTTAAGTCGCTATTCGTAAAGTAGCTATTGATACGACTGTATTGATCAAAAAATATCTGACGATTGAGCCACTCAAAATCTAAGGCATATCCCAATGCTTCGCGAACTCGCGCATCCTTAAAGATTGGGCGGCGCACATTCATTGCAAAACCCTGCATCCCAGCACCGTTGTGATTGAGGAATGCCTTCTTCAGCAAAATACCTTTATCAAACTTTGAACCAACATAGCCTTTGGCCCAAATCTTGGCGCGATACTCCACTAGAGCATCAAACTCCCCTGCTTTAAAGGCCTCTAACCTGACAGCATCATCACTGTAGAGCTTGTACAGCACTCGATCAAAGTTATAAAAACCAACGCGCACGTTGAGTGGCTTGCTAAGTTGATCGGCCCAATAGTTTGGATTCTTTTTATAGACAATCGACTTGCCAGCTTTAAAAGACTCAATCAAATAAGGGCCGCTTGCAATCGGCGCCTCAAAGGCAAGCTTCTCAAATGGGATCATCGACCCATCAGGCCGCTTACCCCAGTTACGTGAGAACACTGGAAAGGTGCCCGCTAAGATTGGCAACTCTGCATTGTCATTTTTAAAGTCAAAGCGGATGGAGCGATCAGATAAAACTACTGCTTCTTTAATATCAGCAAAAGTTGTCTTGTAGCGTGGGTGGGCTTTACCACTCATTAAAGTATCAAAGCTGTATTTAACGTCAGCAGCTAATACTGGACTACCATCAGAAAACTTTGCTTCTGAACGAATATGAAACGTTACTGACTTGTGATCTTTGGCCACCTGAATATCGTCAGCCAATAATCCGTAAATACTGGATACCTCGTCAGCACTTCCCTCAGCCAAAGATTCAAACATCAAATCAATACCTGGGGCAGTAATGCCACGCAAAGTAAACGGATTGAATTTATCGAAACTGGTTCTTTGCCCCGGATTGGGCAATACCAAGGTCCCACCCCGCGGGGCGTTCGGATTCACGTAATCAAAATGGGCGAATCCATCGGGATACTTGGGTTTACCGTATTGCGCAATGCCCTGTCCTGCCATGGCCGAATTGACTCCTAGCCCTACTAGCAGCGCTAGCAGCAAGAAATGGGCAATTTGGCGAATGGGTTTTAGGGTGGGCATATATGCAACAATTGTAGATAGCTAATCATATTTGAAGCAAAGGACACAACATGGGCTTTCTCTCCGGCAAAAAAATCCTCATTACCGGCCTCCTCTCAAACCGCTCTATCGCCTATGGCATTGCCAAGGCTTGCCACCGCGAAGGCGCTGAACTAGCGTTTACCTACGTGGGTGAACGCTTTAAGGACCGCATCGTTGATTTTGCAAAAGAATTCAATACCGACCTGATTTTTGACTGTGATGTGGGCAGCGATGAGCAAATTAGCGCCCTTTTCAAGGATTTGGCTAAATCCTGGCCTCAGTTTGACGGTTTTGTTCATGCCATTGGCTTTGCACCGCGCGAAGCTATTGCCGGTGATTTTTTAGAGGGCCTCTCTCGTGAAGGCTTCAAGATTGCTCATGACATTTCAGCATATAGCTTCCCAGCAATGGCAAAAGAGGCATTACCTATGTTGCGCGATAAATCCTCTTTACTCACCCTGACTTATTTGGGCTCGATGAAGAATGTTCCCAACTACAACACCATGGGTTTAGCTAAAGCTTCTCTTGAAGCTTCCGTGCGCTACCTCGCTGGCTCAGTTGGCCCTAAAGGTATTCGTGCCAACGGTATTTCTGCTGGTCCAATTAAAACTTTGGCAGCATCTGGCATTAAAGGCTTTGGCAAAATTTTGGAAGCGGTTGAACAAACTGCACCACTGCGTCGCAATGTCACCATTGATGATGTAGGCAACACTGCAGCATTCTTGTTGTCTGATTTAGCAAATGGCATTACTGCTGAAATCATTTATGTTGATAACGGCTTTAGCCAAGTAGTTGGCGGAATGGACGAAGTTTGAATGTTCCACTACGCGAGGCCCTGAAGTTTTGGGCCAAGCTGGGCTTCATTAGTTTTGGTGGGCCGGCAGGACAAATCGCCGTTCTACACCAAGAGTTAGTTGAAAAGCGTCGCTGGATTTCTGAGCGGCGCTTTTTACATGCGCTGAACTATTGCATGCTCCTTCCCGGGCCTGAGGCTCAACAGCTGGTGACCTATATAGGCTGGCTGATGCACCGCAGCTGGGGCGGCATTCTGGCGGGAACGCTCTTTGTGTTGCCTTCTTTATTCATATTGATTGGCCTATCCTGGGTGTATCTCACCTTTGGGCAGGTTCCTTGGATTGCGGCGATCTTTTTTGGCATCAAGCCCGCTGTCACTGCAATAGTCTTGCATGCTGCGGTACGTATTGGTAAACGCACCATTCATAACCAAGCGTTGCAATGGATTGCTTTAGGTTCTTTCTTAGCCATCTTCATTCTGAATCTTGCCTTTCCGATCATCGTGGCGATTGCTGCAGCGGTTGGATATTGGGGTGGCAAAAAATATCCAGAATCTTTTCAACAAAAAAATACGCACGGCAGCAAAGAGGCTAGTGGGTATGGCAGTGCGATTATTGATGATCACACCCCAACCCCTGAGCATGCGCAATTTAGTTATCAAAAAACAATTCGCCACTCTTTGATTGCTCTGGGTTGTTGGCTGCTACCTATAGGCGCTCTAGCCTTACTCTTCGGCTGGAAAACTTTATATCCGCAAATAGCCTGGTTCTTTACTAAAGCTGCCTTTCTGACGTTTGGTGGTGCATACGCAGTACTTCCCTACGTTTATCAAGGCGCCGTTGATCACTTCCATTGGCTCAGCGCTAACCAAATGATTGATGGTTTGGCGCTTGGTGAAACTACGCCGGGCCCACTCATCATGGTGGTCGCTTTTGTTGGTTACCTTGCTGGACATATTCAACACTTGATAGGCGCTAGCAATCCTTTTTGGTTTGGTGCGCTGGGTGCATGCGTTGCTACTTGGTTTACTTTCTTACCTTCCTTCTTTTTTATCCTGGTTGGTGGACCACTCATTGAATCAACTCACGGCAAGCTGGGCTTTACAGCTCCGCTGACCGCCATCACTGCAGCTGTTGTTGGTGTCATCGCTAATCTAGGTCTCTTTTTTGCTTATCACGTCTTTTTGCCAAGGGGCATTGGTGGCTCGATTTCTTGGATCTCGATCTTGATCTGCCTCTTGGCTGGATTAGCCTTATTTAAATTTCAAAAGGGTGTTCTCACCGTACTGGGCGGATCTGCCTTGGCTGGATTACTCTTTCATTACATCTCCATCTTGATGGGGTGAGTTTTCCCTAAGATTGGCATAATGGAAGTTATGCGAATCGAACCCCAAACTATCACCCACCTTCAAGAATGGCTCGGTAAAACGGAGTCATTACAAGACACAGTTACATCAGCGCCAGTGCGCGCCCTCTCGGCTACCTTGGATCGCGAAGATCCCGCGCCAAATAAAGGCACGTTTTTGCCTGAGCTGTGGCACTGGCTGTACTTCTTGCCTCATGCCCGCGAATCTGAAATCGGCCCAGATGGTCATCCAAAACGCGGCGGTTTTTTACCTCCCGTTCCATTGCCACGTCGCATGTGGGCAGGTAGTCGTATTGAATGGCTAAAACCATTAGCTGTTGGCGATGAAATTGAACGAGTTTCCACAATTGAGTCTGTCACTCATAAAGCAGGTCGCACTGGTGATTTGATTTTCGTTTTGGTTAACCACAAGATCTCCAATCAAAATGGCTTAGCAATCATAGAAGAACATGACATCGTATATCGCGATGCTCCTGGACCAGACGATAAGCCTGTAGCCCCTACTCCTGCACCAACAGATGCTAAATGGAGTAAAACAATTACGCCAGATGATGTATTGCTGTTTCGCTACTCAGCGTTGACATTTAATGGTCATCGCATTCACTACGATCGCAAATATGTCACTGAGGTTGAAGGCTATCCAGGTTTAATCGTGCACGGCCCTTTGATTGCAACCTTATTAGTTGATCTAGTGCGTCAAAGTATTCCAGGCTGCAAGCTCAAGACTTTTGAGTTCCGCGCCATTCGCCCGACTTTTGACATCAACATTTTTAAAGTGAATGCCAAGCCTGATTTGGAAAAAGATCCAAGCGGAAAAACGATTTCGATTTGGGCGCAAGATCATGAAGGTTGGCTCACGATGCAAGCCACTGCCGTACTAGCTTAATCAAACACTATTTATTTATGACCACTCAACACCTCTCCCGTGAGCTCGCCAGCTTTGCAGCCAATCTCAAGGCTGCAGACATCCCTAACGATGTCATGAACCGTGCCGAAGATTTATTGGTAGATTGGTTTGGCTCTGCCATTGCCGGCAAAGGCTCACGCCCGGTTGAGCTTATTACCCAATTTGCGCAGAACATGGGTGGGTTTGATACGGCACACGCTGGCCCATCTGAGATTTTGGTTTCACGCAAAACCTCCAGCCCCTTTTTAGCGGCAATGGCAAATGCGGCAGCATCCCATGTTGCAGAACAAGATGATGTGCACAATGGCTCAGTCTTTCATCCGGCGACGGTAGTATTTCCGCCGGTACTTGCTTGTGCACAAGCACTTGGTGCATCTGGCGAAGAATTATTGGTTGCTGCAGTAGCGGGCTATGAAGTTGGTATTCGCGTTGGTGAATTTCTAGGTCGCTCTCATTACAAAGTGTTTCACACCACTGGCACCGCTGGCACTCTAGCGGCGGCTGCAGCAGTTGGCAGACTTTTAAAACTTTCTCCGGAGCAAATGCTCAACGCCTTTGGTTCAGCGGGCACACAGTCAGCTGGTCTTTGGGAATTCCTACGCGATGCGGCCGACTCCAAACAACTACATACAGCACATGCAGCCTCTACCGGATTAATGTCAGCTTATATTGCGCAAGCTGGCTTTACGGGCGCTGAACATATCCTTGAGGGCAAGCAAGGACTCGCTGCTGGCATGTCCAGCGATAGCGATCCAAGTAAGCTCGTAGATCGTTTGGGCAGTCGCTGGGCTTTAGCAGAAACCAGTTTTAAGTACTACGCCTCATGCCGCCATACTCACCCTGCTGCAGATGCTTTATTGCAAGTGATGTTGGCTAATAAGTTATCCCCTAGCGATATCGCCAAGGTCGAGACTTTAGTTCATCAGGGCGCTATTGATGTTTTGGGACCAGTCACTGATCCGGCTACCGTGCATCAATCTAAGTTTTCTATGGGCACAGTCTTGGCTTTAGTTGCTCATTATCAATTTGCCGGCCTTCAAGAATTTGACAAACACTTTCATGATGATGAGATCTGCGCATTCCGCGAGCGCGTTACGATGACTCTAGATCCCGAAGTAGATGGTGCCTATCCACAACGCTGGATCGGTAAAGTCAAAGTGCATTTAAAGAATGGGCAAGTATTGGATGGTCGTGTAGACGAGCCTAAGGGCGATCCTGGCAATACCCTGTCTCGCGCAGAAATTACCGACAAAGCGATGCGTCTAGCTGCCTTCAGCGGTGGCGCCAGCCCTGCCGAGATGAATAAAGCAATTGATCTCTTGTGGAATATCCGCAAACAAGCCAAGATAGGCTTTCTACTTCCCTCGAATTAAGCACATACCAACCTATGAACCCACTTGATACACCTTTAGGATTTAGCACCAACTTTTTATTTGTTCCAGGCACTCGCCCTGAGCGTTTTGTAAAAGCACTTGATAGCGGTGCCAGTGGTGTTGTATTAGATCTTGAAGATGCTGTTGCTGAGGAAGATAAAGTAAGCGCGCGCGATGCCATTCGCGCTGCTTGGCCTAACTTTAGTGCCGAGCAAAAGAAACGTTTGGTGATTCGCACGAACTCACCAGGTAGCAAGTTTTATGCAGCCGATCTCATTCTTGCGCAAGAACTGCAAGTAGCATGCCTACTCATTCCTAAAAGCGAATCGCTCGATCAAATTAATGGCGCCGCTTTGATATTACCCAACACCGCCATCATTCCGATGATTGAGACTGCAGTCGGCCTGGATCAACTGAAAGAAATCGCTAACGCAAACCAAGTCATTCGTCTCGCCTTGGGTAACTTGGATTTACAGGCTGACCTTGGTATGGTTTGCGACCGTCAAGAAACCGAGCTGCAAACTGCTCGCTATCAAATTGTTTTAGCCTCTCGCCTGGCACAAATTGCCCCTCCAATTGATGGGGTTACGCCCTCTACCGATGATGTTGAGCGCATTGCAGAAGATGCAGAACGCGCAAAACGCATGGGGTTTGGCGGAAAACTCTGCATTCATCCTAAGCAGGTAGGCATCGTCATTGCTGCGTTTACACCCACAGAAGAAGAACTGGCATGGGCCCAGCGAGTGATTGATGCAGATAAAGCCTCTAAAGGCGGTGCCGTAAAGCTGGATGGTCGCATGATTGATAGGCCAGTAGTGTTATTAGCCCAGAGAACCCTAGCAATTACTGGTAAACACTAGGGTCTTTCAACACAAAAGCCCTTTATAAGTGGCAAAATTGACAAACATAACAACAACATGGAGATCAAAGTGAAAGTGAAGAAATTTTTATTTTCAGGAATTGCTGCAGCATTAACCGCTGGCGCATTTCTAAGTACTAGCGCTCTTGCGCAAAAAGATTGGCCTACTAAATCAATTCAGTTGGTCGTTCCATTTGCAGCTGGTGGCCCTACCGACTCTATCGCTCGTTTAATTGCAGTGCCAATGGGTCAAGCCCTTGGCCAAACTGTGGTTGTTGAGAACGTTCCAGGTGCTGGCGGCACAATCGCCTCTACCAAAGTGGCGCGTGCTGCACCAGACGGCTACACCATTTACATTCACCACATGGGCATGGCTACTGCTAACGCCTTGTATGACAAGCTCCCATACGATCCAATGACTAGCTTTGAATACGTTGGCCAAGTTGCTGACGTACCAATGGTGTTGTTGGGTAAAAAAGATTTGCCAGCAAATAACTTTAAAGAACTTGAGGCTTACATCCGCGCTAATGGTTCAAAAGTGACTATGGCAAATGCTGGTCCAGGTGCAGTGTCACAGTTATGCGGCCTGTTGTTCCAAAGCCGTTTGGGCGTAAAACTCACCAACATTCCTTACAAAGGAACCGGTCCTGCATTGACAGATCTTTTGGGTGGTCAGGTTGACCTCTTGTGCGACCAAACAACTCAGACTATTCCGTACATCAAGGATGGTCGTGTAAAGGCTTTCGGCACAACCACCATGAAGCGTTTGCCAGCGATTCCGAATGTTCCAACTTTGAACGAACAAGGCCTCAAAGGCTTCGAAGTTAAAGTTTGGCACGGTGTTTATGCGCCAAAAGGCACTCCACAGCCAATTCTGGATAAGATCAATGCTGCTTTGAAGAAAGCCTTGAATAATCCTGATGTGAAGAAGCGTTTAGAAGATGCCAATATTGACATCGTTCCAGCAGACAAGGTTTCTGCCAAAGGCTTGAAAGATCATCTTGAGAAAGAGATCAACGTTTGGGGTCCAGTGATTCGTAAAGCGAACATCCCAGACTAAGCATTAATAGCATCAAACAAAAAAGCCAGCGCAATGCTGGCTTTTTTGTTTCTTGATATTTTATTTCTTAATAAATACTCGGATGGTCTAGCGAGTCGCCAACCAATCTTAACCCGGTCTAAATAAGTATCCAGAGCGGGCCTTATCGCGGCGCCTTCTGTAGAGCATTCCAAAAAAGGCAATCAAAGCCCAAATCGCGAGGAACGGATCGAGCAAATAATCCCAAAGATTGCTAGATTCATGCCATTGAGCCGCCCAAGCAATGATGGCAATCGCAATAATCCAAACACCCTTAGTCCAATTGGTTAATGCACAAACTACTGCGAATACTAGAACCGCTATTAAGAATGCAATAGAGCCATATCCCCATGCGTAGGGATCAATCATTCCCAATCCCAGGGCAAATGGATAAAAGCAGAAGGCAACGATGGCAACAGCAAACTTAAACGCCATAGGTGTCGGCTTGCTTGAAGGCAACAAAGAACTCCACAGCAATAGAGTTAAGACAATACTAAGATCTCCAGTTACTCCACGTACATAAGCTACCAAGGGCAATTCCATGCCTAAACCTAGCGGCCAGAACAATACATTGCCGATTAACAGAACCAAGAAAAGCTTTACGGCGAATGGAAAAGGATTTGGGGAGAATTTTTGTAACACCCAAATACAAATAACCGCGGTCGTGATGGATAGCTCAATCAAAGACAAAACTTGCATTAATGAATTCATTGCTGAACCTCCGAACGCTGCGCTTCTGTCTCTTGTGCTTGAGCCTGCATCTTACTTAAGGCATGTTTTAGCCAAGCACCCGAAAAATAACGATGGCGAATTTTTTTACGATCCCAGGTGTATGCCAAATGGGCATCATCGCCATCAACGGTAATCATGTATGGATATGAAAACTCTTTCCGCTGTGCATCCGGCAAGGCTTCGTCATCCTCCAATACCTCAACGGTTTGCCATTGACCCGACTTGGGACTGCTCATCATTAAAACTAATCGATGGCGACCGTACTCAATATTATTTAAAGCCAAGATGCGAGTGCCGTTCTTAAGGGTTATGCCTGCCACTGCGGAATTAGGATTGGCAATTGCCAAGTCCTCAGCCTGTTGCCAGCTTTGGCCCGCATTTTGCGTACTACTAACCGGAATTTGCTTTGGCAATCCAGAGCTACGCGTTTGTCGGAAATAAGCGCTAGCATCTTGAGCGTCGCTCACAAACACCAGCGGCTGAATTGCACTACGGCCAGAGCTCATACGACGTTTATCGATTATGCGCCCGGCATCTACCCTCAAAAACTCACCGAAGCGCCCTACCCACTCATGATAGGCAGGCAAACCCAACAAGCCATCAGTGAATGAGACGCTCGGAGATTTCACGAGGGTACTTAAGTTCAATAACGGAGAAGCGATCAATCGCTGTGGATGACTCCACGTCAATCCCTCATCATCCGAAGTAATCGCAGAGATTGAGCTTCCCGCCCAACCACCAATAGAAACAGTCACAAAAAATAGTTGCAACCTTCCATCGGGCAATCTACTTGGTACAGGGTTACCTAACTTAGCGATATAGCGCGACAAACCTTTCTCGGCGCTAACTCGATCCATCACAACGGTAGGTGCGCTCCAGTTAGCGGAATGCGAATCGTATACCGAGCTATAGATCGAAACATCCGCAGCACCCTCACGACTGCCTGCGAACCAGAATGCTCGAACTGCGCCATCTTTTAAAGCAATTAATGAAGCCGCGTGAACCGATGGAGCTCCGGTATCGGGCAACCAATTCGCCTGTGCTGCTGGTGCAATAGCCTTGGACGGGGCCTTGGTCTTGGCTGTTGTAGTTACAGTCTCATCTGCCACCTCCTCCGTTTGAGGAAAAGCGGACACTACAAATGGCGCCCAAACAGGACGACTATCGATATGTAGAAAGCCCAATACAGCAGCAAGCAATAAAAAACAGAGGGCAACAATACGGCTCATCTACAAACATCCTTCAGGTTTGATAAATCTGGCATAGCAGCTGGAGTAGCAATCAAATACTCATTTATAAATAAGTGTTTGCCAATTTGTCCCGCCAACATCTCCGCAATTTCTTCATTAGAGTGGCGTGCCCGCATCTCCATTCTTTGTCCAACAATCTGACAAGATTCACATAAGGTAGGCGCAACACCAAGAGGCGAATGCACCGCTACCAGAGGATAGCTAGCAGTCAGTCCGTTGATATCAGCAGCGTCTTTGGCTAAGTAACCATGCAACTTTGCGCCTGGTAAGAGCAGGCGATACTCCTCATCTTTAGCGCGGTAGTCGCAAGGAATCCAAACGTCCTTACCTTGTGTCTGGGTAATAGTCTCGGTGGAATAGCGCCCCAAACGCCCTTCTAAGGGCGCTAGACTGCTCGTCAAAGCGCAATAAACCAGAAAGCAAGCCGCTAATGCTAGTACTTTGGTTTGGCTGCGCCTAAACAAACCAATCAAGACGACTAGTAAACTCGCTGCCATCAAAATCCAGTGGCAATAGGAATAAGACCACTGACCAGCATCACCCATGAACTGGGAAAACTGCAGATTTCCGCCAATCCATATCAATAGTGATATGACCAGCAACTGCAGTAGCAAGGCAATTCGGAATCCCCATAAAGGTAACCTATCCCAATACAAAGCAATCAATGCGGCAAATGCCGGCATCACTGGGAGTAAGTAGCGCCCCGAGCGCTGACTGGGCAAACTAAACACAATGAAGAATGCTGCGATTAATAGCAATAACAACACTTCTTCTAGAGTCAGAAAACGACGTGCACGCCAGCATTGCATCAAAGCGGATATCAGCACAAAACTAAATAAGCCAGCATTTGCAATGGTGGTCAGTAACAGCAACCAAATACTGTCGCCACCACGAAGTAAATCCATGAAGTAACTAGATTGGCGCGCAGCAAACTTGCCAGCATTCTCACCAAGGACAAACTCCCTCCAAACTGCCTCAGGATATGGGTCCATGGCAAACCATAAGGCAAATACGCCCAAGGCAAGGACGGCAATGAGGAATAACTTATAGAGATCCCGTAACAAAACTTGCGGAATACTCCACTGCCGCCAGCGCCAGTAGTAAAGACCTAAGGCAAAAGAAGCTGGCACGATATATGCAAAGGATTTTGCAAACAATGCAAAGCCAAAACATATTCCCGCCATCAAAGGGAAAAAGAATTTGGATTCAAAAGCGCCCTTACCCCAATATAAGATTGCAAAAAATGGTAACGATATCCAGAAGACCTCGGGAGGGTCAGCCAAGAATGGGCGACCATAGCGATAAGTTGCAAAAAAAGATAGCCAGACTACCGCGGCCAATAATCCTGTTTGTGTTTTACCGCTAAACCGACGTACTGCCAAAAATAAGAAGAAAGCAGTTAAGCTGGTATATAAAACACTAGGCCAGCGCAGATTAGCCAAAGTCCAATCGGATGCCCAATAGGTGCTAGCGATACCCTGCCAAAAAATAAGCGGAGGCTTGGTGTTTTTGATGCCATCCATTTCAGACTGCAAAGGCAACCACTGCCCTGCATCTGCCGTCATCCGCACAATGTGCATATAAGGATACTCATCACCGTTTTTAGGGGCAAAACGACTATCTAGGCCGTAAAGATAGGTAAATACACCTAAAAGTAGGATTAATACGGCAGAACGGTAAGAAAATGAGCCACGCATAGCTATAGTTTATAGGGCTTGCAGGAAAGCCCTATAAAACTGCTAATGCCTGTATTTTTGAATGAGCTTATGAAAAACGAATCTGATGTGAATATCAGTTTTTAAGAGTTTCTTGATTAAGATACCTACAAACGAATTTACAACTTATTACTTAGAAATAATCCGAACGGAGAACCGCCATATGCGAGCAAGGTATTTAAAACCCGCAATCCTAGCATCTATTTATATTGGTATTAGCCAGTGGAGTGGCGCTGCCCTCGCGCAGAATGCCGATGCCAGCAATCTATATAAACGTGGCCTTGCAGCCACCTGCGCCAATTGTCATGGAACCGATGGCAAGGGTGTAGTTGATGGCGGTATGCCATTGATAAACAACCTCACCAGCGAACAAATTCTGACTCAAATGAAAGCATTTAAGTCTGGCGCACGTGAAGGCACCATCATGCCGCAGTTAGCTAAAGGCTATACCGACGAGCAACTCGAAACCATCGCCAATCAACTTGGCAAGAAATAATAAGGAAGCCCATCATGGATCGCAGACACTTTATTGGCCAAGGCGCAGCAGCAATTGGCTTATTGGCTGGCTTCTCTGGACAAGCACGTGCTAATTTACAAAAAGCAGAAATTCTGGTGATTGGTGGCGGATATGGCGGCGCTACTGCCGCTAAATATCTTCGCTTGTTTTCCAACAACACAGCCAAGGTCACATTGATTGAGCCTAACACCTCTTTCATTTCTTGCCCAATGTCTAACCTAGTGATTGGTGGTTCACGCACTCTGGCTGAAATCACTTCACCATATGACACACTCAGTAAACGTCATGGCATTAAGATTATTCAAGATAGCGTGAGCAGTATTGACCCAGACAAGAAAATCGTAAAACTAGCCTCTGGGAAAACTTTGCGTTATGACAAAGCGGTTGTATCTCCAGGTGTATCACTTAACTTCAAAAGTATTGAAGGTCTTGCACAAGCTAATAAAGATGGCGTTACTCTGCAAGCCTGGAAGGCTGGACCAGAAACAGTTGCACTACATAAGCAAATTGCAGCAATGCGTGAAGGTGGCACCTTTGCGATCAGCATTCCAGAAGCCCCGTATCGCTGCCCTCCTGGACCATACGAGCGTGCTTGCCAGGTAGCTAACTATCTGAAACAAAACAACCCGCGTGGCAAGGTACTGATCTTGGATGCAAACCAAGACGTCACCTCTAAGGGCGCCTTGTTCAAAAAAGTTTGGGCTGAGCAGTACGCTGGAATCATTGAGTACCGACCTAAGAGTAATGTGGTTGGCGTAGATGCCAAAACCAGAACACTTAAACTCGAAGTTGAGGATGATGTGAAGGCAGATGTACTCAATGTCTTGCCACAAATGGCCGCTGGTGAAATTGCTATCAAGACTGGCTTAGCAAATTCCAATGGTCGTTGGGCGAATGTGAACTTCCTCAATTTTGAATCCACTGCACGTAAAGACATTCACGTCTTAGGCGATGCGATTCAGATTGCGCCAGCAATGCCGAAGTCTGGACATATGGCCAACCAACATGCCAAAGTAGCTGCTGCAGCTATCGTCGCAGAACTCAGCGGTTGGGAAGTTAACCCAGCGCCGGTATTAACAAACACTTGCTATAGCTTTGTTAATTCCAAGGAAGTTGTCCACGTTGCTAGCGTCCACCAATACAACGCGGCAGAAAAGACTTTCAAAACGGTTCCTGGATCTGGCGGTCTATCCCCTGCTCCATCCACCCTTGAGGGAGTCTATGCTTGGGGCTGGGCTCACAATATCTGGGCAGATAGCTTGGGTTAAGAAGCTAAGGCCTTCGCTGCTAATAAAAAAGAGACCTTCGGGTCTCTTTTTTATTTCATAGGTCAATTATGACTTTTGCCTGCGGCGTCTGCGCCGACTTATCACCAAGAAGCTAATGGCAATGATTGGGGCAGCAATTGCAGCAATAATCTCAGGATGAATAGCCAATCCAGCTTCTTTTCCACCCTTCATGATGTAAACCAATAAGCCTACGGCATAGTAAGTTAACACCAGCACCGACAAACTTTCTACTGTTTCTTGAAGTCTGAGTTGCAGTCTTGCGCGCTGATCCATACTGGCTAATAACTTTTGCGTTTGCTGCTCATTTACAAACTCAATACGGGTTCTCAGAGTTTGCGTTGTTCTTGAAATACGATCAGACAATTCGCGCAAGCGTCGTTGAGTCCAGATACAAGTACCCATGGCTGGCTGAAAACGTCGATCCATAAACTCTGACAACGTTTGCACCCCCGGAATAGAGGTTTCGTTTAGTTCCAGTAAATTTTTGGATAGTAGCTGACTATAAGCCTCGGCCGCAGTAAAGCGTAGCCCGTATCCAGAGATCCATTGCTCAATACGGGAAGCTAAACGAGAAAGTTCCTCTAGAAATAAGCCATCTTTTTCAGTATTTACACCCGACTCTGCTTGCAGTTTAGATATTTTTTCAGATACTGCAGCCAACTCTGACTCCGCCTCTCTCAAAGGCAGTGACAGGCTTTTGGCTACTGGAAACGAGACCATAGCAACCATGCGGTAAGTTTCAGCCTCTGCTAAACCCCTAGCTATTCGGCCCAGTTGTCTAGAGCCCAATACATCATGAGGGATAAAGAAAGAAATGAAGCCATCTTCATCAAGCTGCAAGTCAGTCCATAGCTGCGCTTTCTTACTTGAGAGAATAAAGCTGCCAAGTACAGTGTTGCCACTAAAAATTTCAGATACTTCTAGCGCCTCAGTAAACAGAGGGCGATGTTCGAACACTACATCCAAGGCAGAAATTCTTTGTCCACCAGCCTCAGAAATGGTTGGGCAACCCAATCCCTTAAAAAGCAAATCCAAATCACGCTCAATTTCCAACCTCGACTTGAGCAATGGTTCTTTAACCTTAGTCTTATTGTGAACAATAACTGCAATGGTTGCAAATTCACCATGCAACTCCCATTTCACTAAAACTCTCTCTGGTTCTGGCGCTAAATGCAGCGTCATAAATGAGTGATCATCTCTACTAGGAGTGCAACCTAAAGCAAGGCTTAGCTTTTGTACCCAAGCTATCTGCTGTTGGCGAGAGGCTGCATCCAGCAAGAAGGATTGTGAAATCACCCTCTCGTTTGGCCACAATGGAATAGGAGGTCTAGCATGCACCTCTTCATGCAACAACGCTCTAGATGGGTGATCGTATGGTCTCATAGCTTATGTAATTTTTTATTTCTTTAGATCATATACCTAAGCTATATCAAACATACCTTTGCGTCTATATGGGCTGGCTACTGCTAACAAAATCCTCATATCCATAGGGGTGCTCACCTCTATTCAAGCAATTGCGTACGTAATCGATGCTAGTTCGCAAGGTGTAGTAATCACTCGACAGCCGCCTAGAGACTGTGATTCTGAGCGCTTGATACTCCAGTAGATTTAACCTCTTCAGATACTCTTCGCGCTGCTCATCGTTAAAGCCATTCAGCAACTCTTGCTCCAAGGCTTTCAGCGAGCCGTATAAGCGATTAATCTTATTTTGCATTCGCTTAGCGCGGTAGCCAGGAAGAGCTTGTAAAAGTGGATAGCCCAAAACGCAGAATGGCAGTAATACAAACACGAGACGGTTAATAAGCTCAGCAATCCAAAATGGAAAATAAGCACTCAATAAGGGATAGTTATTATTTTCGTAATGCACTGCGACAGGACTTTCAGGCAACATTGAATCTTTGAACGATGGAAACTCACCACGTTCAGAGAAGAAAGACTCTCTTCCGTTAATCTCTCTAGCAGCCTCTAAAAATAAAAATTGAATTGCTGGATGCATACGATCATCAATCAAAAGATTGGTTGTTGTAGCCAACAGCTTCATATCAGACGGAGGGAAATTGCGCGCTAAATTAAAAGAACCCTGCGGGACATTCAATATATGAAGATGTGGGATAACTTTGACATAGGCCTCAGCACGCTTAAAGGTGATTAAATGCAAACTAGGATCATTGAGTAATTCCTGAACATTGGGGGCCTCAAAGGAGTCAACGATGAAAGCGCCATCAATTTTTCCTGCTTTTAAAGCCTTGACGGCCTCCTCACCAGGCAAATAAACAAACTGTGGAAGATGTTCAAATCCTGAAACATCAAGGATCTTGGATGCTTGGGCATAAGTCCCACCACCTTTAACGCCAATAGATATTGTTTTTGAGGAGAAGTACTTGAAATGTCCAGTATGTGCCTCGAGGTCACCATTCTTAATTTCTGAACCGCGATAAAAAAACCATATTGGATCGTAAGCAATCGCTCCCAGGGATTCAATGCCTTTAACATCCTTTGCATGCGCTACACCTGCCTGCACAAAGCCGGCCTGAACGGGATCATTGCGGTCGGCCAAGCGATCAATATTTTCCTGTGCACCTAAGGTGGGCACTAGCTCAATAGTAATCCCCTTCTTTGCGAAAAAGTCAGCGTACTTTTTCCCCAATACTTCATAAGATCCGCCCGGAGCTCCGGTCGCCATGAGCACATGTCTTGGAGGCGGAGGATCCGCGTACCACCAAACACCCATCAAAATTATGAGCAGAAGGGTTAGTAAGGGCCAAGTCTCTTTTAGAAATTGGGTGAAGTCACTCCAGTTTTCCTGAAGGCTTTCAGAAAGACCTAAGTAGGTATCTTTTATGTCTTGTTTAAAACTTCCCATGAGCTAGCAATCTGCAAAATTCGTTAAAGCTAATGATAATGTCCTTATACAGATTCTTTCAATTTGCTTTTGGACACCCTAAAACCATGATAAATCTCAGAAAATCCCAAGATCGTGGCTATGCCGACCATGGCTGGCTAAAAAGCTTTCACTCCTTTTCCTTCGCTGGCTACCATGACCCTCAATTTATGGGCTGGGGGAACTTGCGTGTGATCAATGAGGATCGTGTTGCAGCCGGAATGGGCTTTGGTAAACACGGCCATCGCAATATGGAAATTATTAGCTATGTTCTCTCGGGTGAATTAGCCCATCAAGACAGCATGGGAAACATTGAGTCCATACCCCCAGGGGATGTACAGCGCATGAGTGCTGGTAGCGGTGTGACCCATAGCGAGTTCAATCACGACAAAGACCAAACCACCCACTTTCTACAAATCTGGATAGAACCCAACGTTTCTGAGATTGATCCTAGCTATGAACAAAAAACGATTCCAGCAATTGAAAAAGATGGCAAGCTACGCATCGTCGCCTCCCCTACCGGAAATGATGGCGCTGTGAAAATTCATGCAGATGCCACGATTTATGCCGGACTTTTCAACGGCCCTCAATCAACAACACTCGAACTAGACCCCAAGAGAAAATCTTACGCTCATCTCATCCGTGGAATGCTTACCATTAACGGCCAAAAATTGGTCGGTGGCGATGCTCTGTTTATTGAAGATGAATCTTCCCTAGTGATCAGCGATGGTGTTGATGCAGAAGTGCTGATATTTGACTTGAGTCATTAAATATTTGAGCCTCTAGATATACGATCAGCTCAATACCTAGAAAATCAAAAGATCATGATTGAAACCTCTGGAAAGAAACTGGCCGGCCCGATTATTCGTCTACACCCCAATGACAATATTGTGGTTGCACGAGTAGATGTTGCTATTGGCGCTGAAGTACCGAGTGAGCATTTCACAAGCCGTAGCCAAGTTCCTGCTGGTTACAAAATCGCGTCTAAGAAAATACTCAAGGGCGAGCCTATCCTGAAGTACAACGTCACCGTAGGATTTGCTAATACCGATATTGAAGCTGGCACGATGGTCCATAGCCACAATACTGAGTTTCGTGAGTTTGATCGTGACTATGCTTACGCAAGCGAATATAAGCCTACGTCCTTATTGCCAGAATCTGAACGCGCTACTTTTCAGGGCTATGTCAGACCCAGTGGCAAAGTGGGAACGCGTAATTTCATCGGCATCCTTTCTACGGTAAATTGCTCTGCAACTGTTGTTAATAAGATTGCAGATTGGTTTACGCCGGAGCGACTCAAAGATTTTCCTAACGTAGATGGCGTAGTGGCATTTAGTCATGACATTGGCTGTGGCATGGAGATGAGCGGTGAACCCATGGAGTTACTGCGTCGCACGATGGCTGGTTACGCGCGGCACCCTAACCTAGCGGCTGCACTGATTGTCGGTCTTGGTTGTGAGCGCAATCAACTGAAGGGCTTGATGGAGCAAGAGGACCTCACGGCGAATACCAACTTGCACACTTTCATCATGCAAGAAACAGGTGGCACTCGCAAAACGATTGAAGCCGGCATTGAAGCAGTCAAAGCATTATTACCAGAAGCAAATAAAGCTACGCGTGAAACTGTTTCAGTAAGTCATTTATGTGTTGGTCTGCAATGCGGTGGATCGGATGGCTTCTCCTCCATCACGGCCAATCCAGCCCTGGGTGCAGCAATTGACATCTTGTCTCGTCACGGTGGAACAGGCATTCTGTCTGAGACACCAGAGATTTATGGTGTAGAACACACCCTCACCCGTCGTGCAGTAAGTAAAGCGGTAGGCGAAAAACTTATTCGACGCATTCGCTGGTGGAAAGATGAATACTCCGTTGGTAGAGATGTGCAAATTAATGGGCAAGTAAGCCCCGGCAACCAAATTGGTGGTCTAGCAAATATCTTTGAAAAATCACTAGGCTCCTCCATGAAAGGTGGAACAGGTCCACTGATGGAAGTCTATAAGTACGCTGAGCCAGTCACAGCTAAAGGTTTTGTATTTATGGACACCCCCGGATTTGATCCAGTCTCTGCCACCGGACAAATAGCCGGAGGCGCTAACCTCATAGCCTTCACTACGGGCCGAGGTTCTATGTTTGGCTCCAAGCCTGCCCCCTGCATCAAATTGGCTACAAATACCCCCATGTACCAGCGCCTTACCGAAGATATGGATATCAACTGTGGGGAGATTTTAGATGGCACCATCTCTGTCCAGGAGATGGGGCAACAGATATTTGAGTTATTTCTCAGGACTGCCTCTGGTGAGGCCTCCAAGAGTGAGCTACTCGGTTTAGGCGACTATGAATTTGTCCCCTGGCAAATTGGGGTAATGAGCTAAGAGAACTGTAGAATTAATCCTATTAGCTCAACCCAGACAGAAACGATACTGAAACAGGCTTATGAAATTTAAGGATTACTACGAAACTCTCGGCGTTGCTCGCGGCGCTACCGAAGCTGAAATCAAATCAGCCTATCGCAAGCTAGCACGCAAATACCACCCGGACGTCAACAAAGAAGCTGGCGCTGAAGAACAGTTCAAGCAAATCGGTGAAGCCTATGCCGTTTTAAAAGACACTGAAAAGCGTGCAGCCTATGATCGCTTTGGCGAAAACTGGAAGAACGGTCAAGACTTCACCCCTCCCCCTAATTGGAATGAAGGCTTTGAATATTCTGATGCTGGCTTTGGTGGCGGTCATCCAGGTTATGGCGGCGGCTTTGAGGGTGATCAAAGCGAATTTTTTGAATCTCTCTTTGGTAGAGGCAAACATCGTCAAGGTGGACGCGGCGGCAATAGTCGTCAGGGAATGAACTTCAAAGGCCAAGATCACCACGCCAAAATCTTGATTGATCTCGCAGATGCTTACAACGGCGCTAAGCGTACGATTGCCTTGCACATGCCTACACAAGATGCGAGCGGTCATGTCAGCACACAAGAGCGCAAGTTAGACGTCAGTATCCCCAAAGGCATTAAAGCCGGGCAAAACTTGCGCCTTTCTGGCCAAGGTGGCCCTGGTATGGGCGAAGGCCCTGCCGGTGATCTCTATTTAGAAATCGACTTTCATCCAAACCCCATCTATCGCGTAGATGGTAAGGATGTATTTATTGACATTCCTTTGGCACCATGGGAAGCAGCTTTAGGCACGACTGTCAATGTACCTTCTCCAGCTGGCAGCACTCTGGAATTAAAAATCCCAGCAGGAACATTAGCAGGTCGCAAGATGCGCCTCAAAGGTAAAGGCATCCCCAGTTCAGAACCGGGTGATTTATACGTTGTCCCTACGATTGCCCTACCACCAGCACAAACTGATGCTCAAAAAGAAGCCTATCAAAACTTTGAGAAGGCTTTTGATTTCAACCCTAGATCTCACTTGAAGGGATGATAGATATGACACAAACGAATATCACTTGGATTGAAGGCGAAGTTGTTGAGAACGAAGTTCACATGACGATTGTTGAGCTCTCACATGCTTCACGCACACCAGAAGACCTCATCATGACTTGGGTTTCTGAGGGCGTACTAAGCCCGGCAGGATCATCGCCAGAAGATTGGCGTTTTAGTGGTGACTCATTGAGAAGAGCCAAAACTGCAGCTCACCTTACACACGATCTTGAGTTGAATGTGCCTGGGGTTGCCCTAGCACTTGATCTGCTTGATGAAATCGCCCAACTGCGTGCTCGCTTAAAGTAAGACGATTAAACTCGCGACGACTTAAGATTCAGATCGACTTAATAGTTGCTCCCAACGCTGCAGCTTTTGATCTAAGTCGGCAGTAATTTCACTCAAACGCGCTTGCATGCTCGCCGCTAGCTCAGGCTCATTCTTATATAAATCTGGATTGCTCATAGCAATTCCAATATCAGCCTGCTCAGTTTCCAGTGCTTCGATCTGCAATGGCAAAGTTTCTAACTCTTGGCGTTCTTTACCGTTGAGCTTTTGAACGCCGCTTTTAGCTGCCGGCTTTGCCTCTACCTTAGCTTCCACCTTTACTTCAGCCTTTACTTCTGACTTCTCTACTGATTTAGAGCTGGCGTTAGCAGCGCGGATCTTGTCTGAACGTGCCTTCTGAATCTTCCAATCTTCATAGCCACCTTCGTATTCACGCCAGAAGCCATCGCCTTCATTTGCAATGATGCTTGTTACTACGTTATCTAAGAAGTAACGATCGTGACTGACCAAGAAAACAGTTCCTTTGTAATCTTGCAAGAGCTGCTCAAGCAAATCCAGAGTATCAATATCTAAGTCGTTGGTTGGTTCATCCAATACCAATACATTGGCTGGCCTAGCAAACAGACGGGCTAGCAATAAGCGGTTACGCTCGCCACCAGATAAGGTGCTTACGGGTGAATTGGTTCTCTCGGGTGCAAATAAGAAATCACTGAGATAACTCTTAACGTGTTTTTTATTGCCATTGATTTCAATCCACTCGCTACCTGGACTAATGTAATCTTCTAATGAAGCATTGAGATCTAGACCTTCGCGCATTTGATCAAAATAGGCAACCTCAATACGAGTGCCCATCGTTGCTGTGCCCGAGTCTGGTGCAATGGTTCCTAAAATCAATTTGAGTAAGGTTGTCTTGCCGGCGCCATTAGGACCTAATAAACCAACCTTATCGCCACGCAAAATCGTTGCCGTGAAGTCTTTCACAATCGGACGATCATAAGTCTTGCTGACGTTTTGCAGATCCGCCACAATCTTGCCACTACGGTCGCCAGACGAAACTGCTAACTTCACCTGCCCCATAGCATCTCGGCGTTCGGCACGGCTACTACGCAATTTTTCGAGGCGTGCAATTCTGGCAACACTTCGCGTGCGACGAGCCTCAACCCCCTTGCGTATCCAAACCTCTTCCTGCGCTAACAATTTATCTGCGCGAGCATTGGCTAGGGATTCAGAATTAAGCTCTTGCTCCTTAAGAACTTCATACTGAGTAAAGTTTCCAGGGTAGCTGCGCAGAATACCGCGATCAAGCTCAACAATTTGTGTGCAGACGTTATCTAAGAAGGCGCGATCATGGGTAATCAAGATAACTGAGCCTTGATATTCCTTCAGCAGCTCTTCTAGCCAAGCAATCGAATCCAAATCCAAATGGTTGGTTGGTTCGTCTAGCAAGAGTACGTCTGGCATCTCTACTAAAGCGCGCGCCAGAGCGACCCGCTTTTTGGTACCGCCAGAAAGCGTATTGATTTTCAAATCAGCTTCTAGATGGAGGCGATCTAGAGTTTCATGAACGCGCTGCTCCCAGTTCCAGCCGCTTAAAGCTTCCAGCTGGGATTGCACTTCATCTAGGCGATGATGGGAAGCGTCATCCCACTCGCCGACGCTGAGCGCCTCATATTCTTCGCGCAAAGCTTTCGCTTGCGCCACACCCTTGGACACTGCATCAAAAACAGTTTCCTCAGCCTCAAAAATAGGTTCTTGAGGGACGTAAGCAATGCGCAGACCCTGCTGATATTGCAGGAGGCCATCATCCATTTTTTCGATGCCAGCCAAGATCTTCAGCAAGGAAGATTTGCCGGTGCCATTACGGCCAATTAAGCCAACACGTTCACCGGATTCCAGTGAAAAAGCAGTGTTTGCGAGGAGGTCAACGTGGCCAAAAGCCAGTTTTGCATCAGTGAGTACGATTAAAGCCATGGCGACATTATCGTCACTTCCCCAAAAGACGAGATATTTTGGTCAATTTCTGCGAGACTAGCTCTATATGGTCTGCAAATTAACTCCTTCTGCGCCCCGCCTCATCCTATTCGCCGGTCATGCGGGCACTGGCAAGTCTACTTTGGCAAAAAAAGCTTTGCCTTTGATTATTGAGAAAACCGGGGAAGATTTTTTCTTTCTCGACAAGGACACTGCCTATGGCGCCTTTAGCGCTCATGTCATGCAACTCACCACCCAAAACCCCAATGATCGCGATAGCCCCTTCTATCTTGAAAATCTCCGTGATTGGGAATACCAAGGACTTATTGATATCGCAAGAGAAAATTTACTCTTAGGGGTAAATGTCATTCTGGTTGGGCCATTCTCGAGAGAGATTCAGAGTGGCAGAATGTTTGATGCACAAACCCTAGGTGTGCCACCGCAAACGAATATTCAGATTGCCTGGATTGATTTAGACGAGTCTGAAGCCAAAAAACGCATGGAGAAACGCGCTGATCCCAGAGATGAGTGGAAGCTGGCACATTGGGATCAATATGCAAATCGCAGAACTGAACCGCCTACACACGCTTTATTGCATCGATTCGATAACTCTGTTTTTAATGAAGCTTCTTTTGAAAAACTCATCGATGACTTAGTTCGGTAAATTGAAGATAAAAAAATAGGGCCCCTAAGGAGCCCTATCTCAAGACCTAAGAACTGAATTCTTAGAACTTGTAAGTCACACCAACAGCAGGCATCCATGGATTCAATGTCAACTTACCAAGATTTGTTCCACCTTGAACTGTAGTTACATTGGTGCTCATAGTCGCGTATTTCACGTCAACGTTTAAGCCCCAGTTTTTATCAAACATGTAGTCCATACCGATTTGACCAACTACACCAACACTAGAGTTGTCAACTTGCACAGCATTTCCAAGAGCTGGGAAATTTTGGCGATTACCGAAGATGGTGTAGTTAACGCCAAGACCAACGTAAGGCTTGAAAGCGCCTAGATCAGTAAAGTGGTATTGAGCTAGCAATGAAGGTGGCAACGCTGAAACTTTACCAATATTGGTATTGCCAGGACCTGCAGTAATGTTTACCTGTTGCGGCCATGTCAACACTAATTCAGCAGCAATATTTTTAGTAAAGAAGTAGGAAACGTCAAACTCAGGAATAACTTGATTTTTAGCCTTAACATTGAGATCCGCAACAGTGCTTGTTTGACCATTTTGGAACAATAAATCTACTGCGCGTACACGCACCATCCAAGGATTTTCTTCCGCTTGAGCTTGTGCGGCGATTGGAGCTAAGGATGCTACTGCAGCCATAGCTGCTAGGAGTGACTTAATACGCATGATGGTTTCCCTTTTTGTTATCAATTTCGATGAAACTATTTTCGAATTGATACCAATGGGAGAATTTGATGTAAATCAAATGGAAAGCGCTTGAGAATTTTTTGAATGCTAAAAAGCAACACAGTTTTAACGCTTATTTGATCTAGATCAAATGACTAGAGAGTTACCCTATAGAACCTTCGAGTAAGTTCCTTTTGCTTGTGATTCCCTAAGGTGTCGATCAAAAGTCATGGCGACTCGTCTAGCCAATAGGCGCCCCTTTGTGGGAACCAATATCGTTTCGCCTTCCCAATCCAGAAGGCCGGCCTCGCCTAGATGTTTTAACTCTTCAATCTCAGTTTTGAAGTAAGCCTGGAAGTCAATCTGGTGTGATTTGGCAAAGGACTTGGTATCCAACGCGAATTGGCACATCAGTTCGCCAATTAACTCGCGCCGCATTAGGTCATCCTGATCAAGCCTTAAGCCACGTAGCACTGGCAAATGTCCATGATCGAGTGCCTCGTAATATTCATCAAGGGTTCGCACGTTTTGCGAATAGCAATCATCCACCTTGCCGATAGAAGAGATGCCAAAGGCCAAAAGATCGCACTCTGCTTGGGTTGAGTAACCTTGGAAATTACGGTGGAGCTTGCCCTCTTTTTGAGCGATCGCTAATTCATCATCGGGCTTAGCAAAATGGTCCATCCCAATAAAGACGTAGCCAGCTTCACCTAGACGCTCAATCGTATTGGAAAGAATATCCAACTTGTCGGCCGCTGGCGGTAAGTCTGCTTCAGCAATTCGACGTTGAGGCTTAAAGATGTGTGGCAGATGTGCATAGTTATAGACCGACAGGCGATCGGGATTCATTGCCAATACCGCGTCTACAGTTTCTTTAAAGGTTGCAGGCGTTTGTTTAGGAAGTCCGTAGATTAAATCCACGCTGCGCGATTTAAATCCATATTTTCTGGACCAATCCATGACCGCTTGAGTTTCTTCAATTGTTTGTACGCGATGCACGGCCTCTTGCACTGCTAAGTTGAAATCCTGTACACCTAAACTAATGCGGTTAAAGCCCAACTCCGCTAAAAGTGCGATGTCCTTTTCGGTAACGCGCCTGGGGTCAATCTCAATGGAATACTCACCGCCAGGTAATAACTCAAAATGCTCGCGAGTGTGCTGCATCAGCTCAATCATCTCTTCATGAGAGAGGAAGGTGGGCGTACCACCACCCCAATGTAATTGCGTGATTGGGATCTTATTCTGGGCGCCCATGGCTTTAGTCACCATAGCCATTTCTTTAGCTAGGTACTTAATGTACTTAGCGCTGCGCCCATGATCTTTGGTAATAATTTTGTTGCAACCACAGTAGTAACAAATATTGGGGCAGAACGGCAAATGGAAATATAGGGAAAGAGGTTCATCCACTCTCGCTACACGCTCTAGCGCACCTAAATAATCAGCCTCGGAGAATTCATTATGAAAGCGATCGGCACTGGGATAAGACGTATAGCGAGGTCCATTGATATCAAACTTTTTCAACAACTCAGGATGAAATAAAACTTCTTTCTCTTGGGTTGAAGATGAATTTGCTACAGAGGTCATGGAGGGCTTATATGGAGTTACTTTGACAAATAGTCTAGAGCTACCGCTTCCGCTACTTTAATCCCATCGACACCTGCAGACAAGATTCCTCCCGCATAACCTGCACCCTCGCCTGCTGGATAAAGCCCCTTGATGTTGAGACTTTGATAGTTAGTGCCGCGTGTAATTCGTAAAGGGGAGGAGGTGCGCGTCTCGACTCCAGTCAATACAGCGTCTTTCATTGAGAAACCTTTGATTTGTTTCTCAAATGCCGGTATCGCCTCTCGAATGGCCTCAATGGCATAGGCAGGCAAACTATCAGCAAGATCCGTTAGATGAACGCCTGGTTTATAGGATGGCAAAACACTGCCGAATTCAGTGGAGGGCTTGCCTTCTAAAAAATCACCGATCAACTGACCGGGCGCTTCATACGTACCGCCACCCAACTCAAAAGCCTTAGACTCGATCGCTCTCTGAAACTCAATACCTGCCAATGGGCCACCAGGGTAATCATCTGGAGTAATTCCCACAACGATGCCGGCATTCGCATTGCGTTCATTACGCGAGTATTGACTCATGCCGTTGGTGACAACTCGATTAGGTTCTGAGGTTGCGGCAACCACCGTTCCGCCAGGGCACATACAGAAGCTGTAGACCGAACGACCATTTTTAGCGTGATGAACCAACTTATAGTCTGCGGCGCCAATCAGCTCATTACCTGCATGAGGACCGAGGCGCGCTCTATCAATCAGTGACTGCGGATGCTCAATTCGAAAGCCTACTGAGAATGGCTTGGCTTCCATATAGACACCAGCATGATGCAAAGCCTCAAAGGTATCGCGCGCGCTATGTCCTAAAGCCAAAATCACATGACTCGCAGGCAAATCTGGCTGCCCTTCTATCTTGACCCCGGTGATTTGCTCATTCTGAATATCAAAGCCAATTACCTTTTGGGTAAACCGTATCTCACCGCCTAGATCAATAATTTCTTGGCGCATCTTTTCCACTACGCCAACCAGGCGGAAGGTACCGATGTGAGGCTTGGCTACATACGTGATTTCTTCTGGCGCTCCGGCCTTCACAAACTCATGAATGACTTTGCGACCGTAAAACTTAGAATCTTTAATCTGGCTATACAACTTGCCATCCGAGAACGTACCCGCTCCACCCTCGCCAAACTGAACATTCGACTCTGGATTAAGTTTATTTTTGCGCCATAGGCCCCAAGTATCTTGAGTGCGCTCGCGTACTTTTTTACCGCGCTCTAAAACAATTGGCTTAAAGCCCATTTGTGCTAGCACCAAGGCAGCAAAAATTCCACAGGGGCCAAAACCGATTACTACTGGGCGCAGCACTTTTCCGGAGTCGATGGATTCGGGCGCTTTGGCTACAAAGTGGTAACTCGTATCTGGGGATAGCCTAATATGAATATCGCCTGCAAATTTCTTCAGGAGAGCATCTTCATTCTTTACGGATAAATCTACGGTGTAGATAAAAGATAAGGCAACGTTTTTTCTTGCATCGTAACTTCGCTTAAAAACCTCAAAGGCTATTAAGTCTTTAGCATTCAAATCCAAGCGTTTCAGAATCGCCTGCTCCACGGCTTCAGGAGCATGGTCGATAGGTAGACGCAATTCAGTAATACGGATCATGGAGTTTTACGATACACAGTGATTTAAGGCCTTTTTAGCCCCCGAAGAAGCCATAGACCAAATAATACTGGTTATGGACTCAATCAGGCCAGGAGATCGCACATAAAGGCGATAATGCGTTATGGCTCTACGCGCAACTATCCACAAAGCCGACCTTCATGTCGCAGATTCTGACCGTCATTACTACGGCAGTCACTCTTTAACCATAGCTAAGCACCCCTCCGAGACAGAGCAGCGGATGATGATCCGGATCATCGCTTTTGCATTACAGGCGCACGAAGACTTGGTCTTCACAAAGGGCCTGAGTGACACCGACGAGCCCGATCTTTGGATCAAGGACCTCACTGACGCCATTAAGCTTTGGATTGAAATTGGTCAACCCGATGAGCGTCGTATTTTGAAAGCCTGTGGTCGCGCAGATCAAGTGGTTGTCTATTGCTATGGTGGTCACACAAGCAAAATCTGGTGGGATGGCATTGCTAATAAGCTAACTCGCGCCCGTAACTTGCAAGTGATTTCTATTCCGGCGGAACAGGCTGAAGATTTAAATAAATTGGTTGAGCGCAGCATGGTCATTCATGTCAACATTCAAGATGGCGAAGCATATGTTTCATCCGACCAAGGTCAAGTGACTATTACCCCAGAGATTTGGCGCAACAATCAATAGGCCTCAGATATGAAGGTAGTGGTTTTTGATACCAATGTCTTGTTAGATCTATTTGTCTTTAATGACTTTAGAGTGCTGCACTTAAAGCAAGCGCTCATTGAAGGTAAGATAGATGCTCTGGCAACACCAGCGACCTTAGAAGAATTTTCGGACGTCATTGCCCGACCATTATTTTCATTAGACCAAGCACAACAAGAGCAGATCTTTCTTCAATGGCAAGGCTTAGCTAGAGTACTGGACGACAAGGATCTAATGAAGTCACCCTGGGCATGCCAAGACCCTGATGATCAGGTCTTTTTGGATCTTGCCTTTACCGCAAAGCCCTGCACTCTCATTAGCAAAGATAATGAAGTGCTTCGATTTGCAAATAAAGCAGTGGCGGCACAAGTTCTCATTACCGCCGATTACAAGATACTTGATTGATAATAATGATATGAGCAAACCAAAAATGGCTGACCCTGATGACGGCTTATTTAAACCAGGTAGCAAACTCAGGCACATTAAGACTGGTGGCTTTTATAGGGTTGTCTTTCTTGCCAATGTAGAGGCCACCCTCGAGCCTGCTTATGTTTATGAATCGATGCAATCTCATGATTTCTGGATTAGACCTAAGACAGAAATGGAAGATGGGCGCTTTGAACTCATCTCCGAATAAGAAAGTCACATACATATGTCTGAAGAACGCATCACCAATCTCGAAATCAAACTGAGCTTTACCGAAGATCTCATCGAGAAACTCAATGAGACAGTTTATAAACAGCAGCAGCAAATTGAATTTCTGTATCGCGAACTCAAAGCCATCAAAGAGCAGGCTAGTAGCGGTGGTGGCGGAGGCGGTAGCTTGAAGGATGAAATTCCTCCGCACTATTAATACAAATCCACAAAAATACCCCTTGATTTCTTAAGTCTCATGTAATATCATTTTTGATATATATCAATATTGATATAATCTATTGATGACTGAATGGATTGTAGAGACACTAAATACTGATGTAGATAAGGAGTTAGAGACACTTCCAAGCGATATACGCAGTCGCATTGTGAGGGTTTGTAATTTATTAGAAGCTTTTGGCCCCAGACAGGTTGGTATGCCTCACATCAAAAGTCTGGGAGATAAATTATGGGAAATTAGAGCCTCGGGGAGAGATGGTATAGCCAGGGGAATTTATATTTATGCGACAGGTAAAAGAATTGTGCTCTTGCATGCATTTATTAAGAAATCACAAAAAACACCACCGCAAGCCATCCTTACCGCAACACAGAGAGCGAAAAGCGCCAAATTACTATGACTAAGATATCAACCCTACATAAGCGCTGGCTAAAAGAACCGGCGTATAAAAAAGCATTTGAAGAAACTCAAATTGAATTTGAGATCGCAAAAGAAATCATAGAAGCCAGAATGAAAAGTGGTCTTTCCCAGGAGGAATTAGCGGCCCTTATGGAAACCTCTCAATCTGCAATCGCAAGACTGGAAAGTGGCACCAGCCTACCCTCCATGCGCACTTTAGCCAAGTTCGCAAAAGCGACTAACTCTCAAATTCAAGTTCACTTCAAGCAGATTAAACCTATAAAACACAAGGCTGCAGCCTGAGATGCTGATAATATGTATTCCAACATAGACTCAATTTAAAAAGGAAATGATGAGTAACTTAACGCTATTTTTAGTCCAATGGGGCTTAACTTCTTTATCCCTTTGGGTAGCTAGCTACATTTTTAGTGGCTTACGCTTTGCGGATGGTGGCTCTTTAATTATTGCCGCCCTACTTCTGGGTTTTGCCAACGCAATTGTTAAGCCATTATTGGTTCTTTTCACACTTCCGCTAACTGTAGTCACGATGGGCCTCTTCCTGCTCGTGATTAATGCCTTAGTGTTGATGCTTGTCTCTGCTGTAGTGAGTGGCTTTACGATTTCCAGCTTCTGGACTGCATTTTTTGCCAGCATCTTTATTTCTTTATTCAGCCTCTTTGTTAGCGGCTTAGTTTTCTAAGAAATATTTTCCGAGCTTTGTTTCTCTTATTTGCTCGCTGAATAAATATCCGACCAAGAATGCAGCGCCGTTTTACAAGGCTGCGACTTGGTCGCCAAAGATTTAGCATTCTCGGCAGCAATACTGATGCCGCCAGTCAAAAAGCCTAATCCAATCGAGACGGCACTATTGACCACCCCTTCTTTGTTGACCCCAGCTTTTGGATTTTGTAGGGTGCCTTCAATTTTTACCAAGCCCCCAAGATCTAAACCAGTTGTCAGTCCTGTTTTTTCTCTTGGATTGATGCTGATATTGAGGGCCTCACTGGCAAGGTTGACTGATCCAGATAGCGTAACGTCTAAACGATCTGTTTCAACGCCAACCGAATCCTGAATATTGACCATCCCATTGTTGACCGGTAGATAGGCAACAGCACATTCCAAAATAGTTTGGTTAGATTTTTTTCGCATTGGATTGATTGCGTCAAAAACTGAAACAACAAAGTCTCCGCCCTTATTAATAAACTTCGAATCTAATTTTCCCTGCCCAACTGAAATCTGAATAGCGCCATTAGCGCGACTGACCAATTGATGTGGACTTACTCCGCTACCCTTAAGGTTCCAGGCTATGTGAGTGGCGCCCCCAGAAACTTTAGCGCTCGAATCAGCACTTGCGACTATCTGCTCCAAGCTAAAGTCTTTAGCAAGTCCCTTGATAGATACTTTTGGAGCTAAACCATCAAAACTGGCAACAGAAATTTGTGCCTGCGCACTTCCCTTGCCAACATTGAAACTTAAATCATTTGCATCAATATTGTTTTTCTTAAATTGCAGTGTTGTTTTAAAGTTCGAAAATGGAGCCTGCCCTGGAACACCCAGCTCAGCAATGTTGACGTTGACTACTCCATCTGCCAAGGGCAGTAAATCGAAAGGCAATTTCTCGTCCGAGAAGAAATAATTACCTTGCGGTTTATGGGAAGTCGCAGTTGAAGCGCTTCCAGCCTTGCTGGCAACGGCGGCAGACCCGGCCAATGGAGCCAAATCAAAGGATTTGGAATTCAACTGAATATTGAATGTCGGTAAAACCTGAGGCTTCTTGTCAATGTCACCCTTAATAGCGAGTGTTTTCCCATTTAAGGTGAGATCCAAATCCAGATCCATACTTACCGGAGACTGATCCCAAGCAAAGTAAGCATTACGCAAGGAACCCGTTGAACCTTTTAGATTCAGGCTATATTTTTCGTACTGAACATCCAACAGAATCGTCGACCTTCCTTCTCTACTACCCAAAGTTAGCTTCGGGAGATGAATGACTTTTGCAGCCTGATTGCCGTCTTGATAGCGGATGATGGCATCAACAATGTCCAGCGTCTTAATAGAAACAAATGTGCTATCCGCAGAATCGTTGCTTGCTGTATTGCCTGGGGCTTGGGTTGCCGAATCATTGTTAGTTAAGACTGGCGGAGTCAAATTCCAGTTACCCTCTCCACTCTTATTAGCTTGTAGGTTAGCCTCTAAACCTGTAACACCTATTCTGCTAATTTCAACGCTACCCTTGAGCAGTGGGAACAATCTAATATCCAACTCAATTTGCTTGAATGTCAGCATGTTGGGATTACTTGCCCAAGATGCATTACTCAATGAAACCTGTTCGGCCTTCACACTAATGGATGGGAAAAGATTAAGGCTAACTGGTCCAGTAATCTTGAGTTCCCGACCTGTAGCATCCTTGACCGATGAACTAAGGAGCTTAGTTAATTGCGTCGGATTAATAAAAGCAGCTGCGTACCAGGCGCCCAACCCTGCAACAGCCAGGATAGCTATAAAAGCGATTAAGGAAATCTTCAGGGCTTTGTTCACCCAACCATTCTAAAGCGATCCAGGCAATCGACCGTCCTCAACCACCCCTAGACTAAAATACGCCTATGAGTACAGATAATTTGCCAAATTGCCCTGCCTGCCAGGAAGATATGACCTATCCCGATGGGGAGAATTACGTTTGCGCCCAGTGTGGTCATGAATGGCCTATGGCTGCTGCCGCAGAAGAAATAGAGGCGGGATTGATCGTCAAAGACGCCAATGGCAATCTTTTGGCAGATGGCGATACTGTGACCCTCATTAAAGATTTAAAGGTTAAGGGCTCATCCACAACCCTCAAGGTTGGCACCAAAATCAAAGGTATTCGTTTAGTCTCTGGCGACCACGAAGTGGATTGCAAAACAGAAGCCGGCAATATGCTGCTCAAAGCTTGCTTCTTGAAGAAAGCCTAGATCCAGTTTCAATCTAGGCTTTTTCAGCAGAAATGACTTAAGAGCTCGCCTTTTTAAGAACTGTGTATATCTGGTCCTTTAGCAAAAGCTTTTCCTTCTTCAAAATCTCAATCTCTTCTTGGGTGCTTGGCTCTGTATGAGCCTCCATTCTTTGGATCTTCTGGTCCAAATTATTGTGCTTATCAAATAAGTGCAGGAAGTGACGATCTGACGTTTTCAACTTGGTAATGAGTTCACGATATTCAGGAAACATAGATCCTCTTGATATAAGGGTTATAGAAAACTGCCTGAGATCAGTTTAGCAATCCTGCATTCCAAGAACAATGCCCATGATGATCTTTTTGTTTTACCCCCTCCCCTTGTAATCTGCCGGAAAAACCCCATATAGGAAAGGCGAATTCCCTATGGAAATTGCAGTAATATCAGCTAGTGCATTAAGCACAATAACTACCAAAAGAAGGGTAATAGACCATGGCTACAAAGAAGTCTCCAGCAAAAAAGAAAGTAGCTACTAAGGTGGTAACAAAAGCCCCTGCAAAAAAAGTTGTCAAGAAAGTTGCTGCTAAAAAAGTAGCAGCTAAAAAGACAGTGAAAAAGGTAGTGAAAAAACCAGCAGCGAAGAAAGTCGCTGCAAAGAAACCTGCCACTAAAAAAGTAGCAGCTAAGAAAACAACGACAAAGAAACCTGCGGCTAAAAAGCCAGCAGCAAAAAAAGTTGCCAAGAAGGCAGTAAAACAAGCTTCATCTAAAGCGCCCAAGGTAGATCAATACGGTCTAGAGCAAGATGATGAGTTTTACGGCTTGTATTTTGCGAAGTCTACGAACAAGGGCTTGGTTGAAGTAAAACCATGCACCTTCTCATTGATGTACTGGTGGAAAGGCTTGCTTGGCTACCCTGACATGATTGAGATCTCCAAAGGAAGCAATACTGCAATGCTGCAGTTTGAATCTACTTTTGGTGGTGGCGACTCTGGCGAGACCGAATTAACTGAAAAAGACGTACTGGATATTGATCACATCATTGAAGTCGATGAAGAAGAAATGATGATCTCCCTCTACTCTTATGTACCTATTCCAGTTCCTGAGAAATTGGTTGGAGCTTTGAGCCTTGCTGTTCTGAACATCAACCCAGAGACTCGTTATGGCAGCCTAGAAATATGCCCAACTGAGAACGAAGAAGGCGAAACCGAGCATTTCTTGCGCTATCGTGCAGCAACCTATTTGCGTGGCATTAAGTCTGGCAAAGTGGAAGCGATTGAAAGCATGGTTACCAATGGATCCGAGTTCTTCGGTCTTGCTTTAGATGCTATGTGTGTAAATAAGTCGATTAAGAAGTGGCTTCTTAGCTAATTGAGCAACTGTTAATGGCGGACTAACTATCCGCCACTATCTGCAAAGGTAGATATAAGTTATGGGAAAACGGTCATTGACCGTTTTTCTGCTTTCTAGAATCGTCACAGTTCTTTTGCCCTGCTTCCTGCACTCCACAAGAGCCGCTTCCTGAGCTTCAGTCTCTTTAGCCGTCTTGGGTGCATGCACTCCAATCGTTCCATCCGATTGTTGATAGACACCGAATTCACTCTGAGGAGTTGAGCAAGCTGCCAACAGAAGACCAAGAAGAGCAACTAAGTAACGAATCATTTTAAAGAATGCCTCAAGATTTAAAAGTCACTCTATTCTAGGGCACGCTAAAGTAAAGATTAGAGAACCGTCATAAAAGTGTCATATTTGCTTGAAATTGATAGATTTAAAACGTAGGATGGGCTTAATAGTCCATAAATCAAAATAAGGAAAAACATGAGCCAAAAGAAACTAGTGAAGCAACTATTGAAAAAACTCGATAAATTAGAGTCCGATAGAGAAAAGCTCATCGATAAGCTGGCAAAAGCTTTGGACAAGCTGGAGAAAAAGGTGGCCGATAAGAAGGCCCCCGCCAAGAAATCAACTGCAGCAAAAAAAGCGCCTGCAAAGAAGGCCCCAGTGAAGAAGGTTGCTGCAAAGAAGGCTCCTACCAAAAAGGCGCCGGCTAAAAGAGCTGCCGCTAAAAAGCCCGTGGTCAATACCGAAGCAAGTTAATGGGTCACAAAAACAAAGAAAAGCTAGAGGATTCTAGTTACGACTCTGAACTTCGCCAATTGCAAATTGAGTTGGTGAAGCTGCAAAACAGCCTCATCAAAAATGGTGATCAGATCCTAGTCATATTAGAGGGTCGAGATACAGCAGGCAAAGATGGAACTATTAAAGCCATCACAGAACATCTGAGCCCACGTGAAACTCGTATTGTTGCGCTTGGCAAACCATCGGATAGCGAATCTGCAGAGTGGTACTTTCAGAGGTATGTGGCGCAACTACCAAAACAAGGTGAGTTCGTCCTATTCAACCGCAGTTGGTATAACCGTGCTGGCGTTGAACGCGTTATGAATTTCTGCACCAAAGCTCAATACGTTAATTTCATAGAAACCGTAAATGACTTTGAATCCATCCTAGTGCGCTCAGACATCACTATCCTGAAATACTATCTAGACATTTCCAAGAAAGAGCAGGCTTTGCGTCTTAAAGCTAGGGAAAATGATCCTCTAAAGCAGTGGAAGATTAGCCCTATTGATCAGCAAGCGCAGAAAAATTGGAATGCCTACAGCAAATGTAGAGATGAAATGCTAGAAAAAACTAGCCCCAAAGCTGCGCCCTGGACAATCGTTAAAGCTAACGACAAGAAACTGACTCACTTAAATTTAATTCGAGATTTACTCTCTAGAGTTTCTTACCCAGGAAAAGATAAGGCTCTTTTGAAGACAGATAAAGAAATCGCCTTTAAATGGGATGGCGATTTATCTAAACTCGAAAAATAAAATTCTTTAGAAGACTTCAGGCACGTACATTTCTGGAGGTACTGGGCCCCTTAAATAATCTGGATTATGTACGCGTGCAGGCAATGTAATCAGAGGATGATCAATTTCTTTATAGGGAATTTGATTTAGCAAATGGGTAATACAGTTTAAGCGGGCCTTTTTCTTATCATTGGCAGCAACTACCCACCACGGCGCCTCTGGAATATGCGTGCGCTCAAGCATTGTCTCTTTGGCCTTGGTATAGGCCTCCCATAGCCTTCTTGCCTCTAAATCCATTGGGCTTAATTTCCACTGCTTGAGTGGATCATGAATACGCATCATGAAGCGGTTGTACTGTTCATCATCAGAAATAGAGAACCAGTATTTAATTAAGATAATGCCTGAGCTAATCATCATGCGCTCAAGATCAGGAACCGTTCTTAAAAATTCCTCGTATTCGTAATCGGTACAGAACCCCATCACCCTCTCTACACCAGCACGGTTGTACCAACTACGATCAAATAAAACGATCTCGCCGCCTGCGGGTAAATGGGAAATATATCTCTGGAAATACCACTGTGTCTTTTCACGTTCATTGGGTGCCGGTAAAGCAACTACCTTGCACACGCGGGGATTAAGACGCTGGGTAATCCGTTTAATAGCGCCGCCCTTACCTGCAGAATCACGACCTTCAAATAGAACCGCAACCTTGAGCTTATTCTCTACAACCCAGTCTTGTAGCTTTACCAACTCACCCTGAAGCCTAAAAAGCTCTTTGAAGTAAACATTACGGGGGATTTGGGAGCTCTCACTACCATCAGGCGATAGACGATCATCATCGAGCTCCATTTCAAGCTCTTCATCCATGCTGTCAAGAATCTCTTCTTGAGCACGGCGATACCACTCGGCCATTTCCTTATGCTTTGATGTCATTAGCTTCAACTCCCTATAGTGCATTTATAGTGAGAAATGATGACATATTTATTACATCGAGCGCAGTTCGACCTTTAAATGATCAGAAATAGTCTCTTGGCTGTGCAAAGCTAACCACTTTCGATCATTAGATCTTTCTGGAGCGGATCCAGAGGGGGGTATAAAGGTTAGCTGCGCAATCAACTGGCGATTGCGCAAAATCATAGCCATAGACTCCAACAACCCCATTTCACCCACAAAAGCTGCAACATCACTTCTTTCGCCGGTTACTGACGAATAATAGGCAATCGCCAAGGAATAGACGGGCGCATCAGCAATCACCGCCGATTCAAATAAATTAGGCTTAAATGGCAAAACACTCGTCCCTGCTGTGGAAGTACCCTCCGGAAAGATGCAGACAGACTGAGTTTTAAGAACCTTAGCAACCTCTCCTGCAATATGCTTGCCATGTCGGGAATTGTCTCGCTTGATAAATACCGTACCCAATTGCTTTGCCATCCATCCAAATATAGGCCAACCTTCTACATCGGATTTTGCTACGAACCGGATAGGCTTAAAGGCATTAATTGCATGGATATCCATCCATGAGATGTGATTTGACGCCAATAGAAATGGTGAATCAGGAAGAATGGATTGATTTTTTAGTCTTAGCTCGATGCCAAAAATATTTAGCAATCTTTTTGACCAAGCCTGAATCAGCTTATTTTTCTTTTTTTGATCCGCGAAGGGAAACTGAAAAGATAAAGTAGCCAAGCCAGCAATCACGTGAGCCCATACCAGAACCCAACACCAAGCCATTGATGTATTTCGAGATTGATTTAGGGGATATTTCTTGCTCATATGGATTAGCAATATAAATCAAATTCCAATAATTATTGCATCGTCACAAAACTGCCTCAGAACTGTCATGCTGCTTTCACACTCTATTGGCTTAATACTGTTTCATGATGCATTACAAAGCTATCTGGATTTCAGATGTACACCTGGGAACATCAGGGTGTCAGGCAAACTACCTTCTCGATTTTCTAAAGCATAACGAGGCTGAGAAATTCTATCTAGTAGGCGACATTATTGATGGCTGGAGACTTAAGAAGTCATTCTACTGGCCCCAATCACACAATGACGTAGTACAAAAACTCCTGCGTAAGGCTCGCAAAGGCAGTGAAGTTATCTATGTCCCCGGCAATCATGATGAAAGCGCCAGACAATTCTTTGGACTTTCGTTTGGTGATGTCAAGGTTGTTGAAGAAGTAATTCATACAACGGTCGATGGCAGAAAGCTATGGGTAACTCATGGCGATCAATTTGATGGAGTGATGCAATACGCCAAGTGGCTGGCATATGTTGGCGACACCTTGTATTCGTTCATTCTTTACGTCAACCGCTACTTCAACATGCTCCGCGCCAAGATGGGATTGCAATATTGGTCTTTATCTCAATACCTCAAGCACCAGGTAAAAAACGCAGTCAGCTATATCGCCGACTTTGAGCACATTATGGCGAGAGAAGCTCGCCTAAGAGGCTGTGATGGTGTTGTTTGCGGACATATTCACAAAGCAGAAATCCGTGAGATCGATGGCTTGTTGTACTGCAACGATGGTGATTGGGTCGAAAGCCTCACCGCCCTTGTTGAAACACACACTGGCGAACTCAAAATTATTCATTGGACACACATTAAAGGTGAGCCAATTGAAGCCCCTCAAATTACCCTTCAACCTGCCGTTCAAACACTTATCAAAGAGGCTGCGCTATGAAAATTATGATCATTACCGATGCATGGGATCCACAGGTGAACGGTGTTGTTCGGACTCTCAAACAAACCCGCGCAGAATTAATTGCCATGGGTCATGAAGTGGAGATGATCACCCCAACAGGTTTTAAATCCATTCCATGCCCAACCTATCCTGATATCGCCTTATCTCTCTTTCCGGGCAAAGAGGTAGCACGTCGAATTAAAGAGTTTGCGCCTGATGCCATGCATATTGCAACTGAAGGTCCATTAGGCTTATCGGCACGTGCATATGCAGTCAAAAATCGCTTGCCTTTTTCTACCGCATATCACACCCGTTTTCCTGAGTACGTTAAGGCACGTACAGGTATTCCATTGGCAATTACCTATGCCTTTATTCGCTGGTTTCATGGTCCATCAATGGCGGTAATGGCGCCAACGATTGTAGTTAAGGATGACCTTGAAAAGTACGGACTCAAGAATGTTGTGCTGTGGTCAAGAGGTGTTGATCTTGATATTTTCAAGATACAAGAATCAAAAGCATTAAACACAGCACACCCTATTTTCTTATACGTAGGACGTGTAGCGGTCGAAAAGAATATCAATGCATTTTTGGAAATTGATTTACCAGGCTCAAAATGGGTGGTGGGAGACGGGCCAGCTATGGCCGGAATAAAAGAAAAATATCCAGAAGTGAACTATCTGGGTGTATTACAACAGCATGAGCTAGCAAAAGTGTATGCAGCTGCAGATGTATTTGTATTTCCAAGCAAGACCGATACGTTTGGTCTAGTTTTATTGGAAGCAATGGCATGCGGTACGCCTGTGGCAGCTTATCCAGTCACGGGCCCTATTGATGTACTAGGAAATTCAAATTCAGGTGCAATGAATGAAGATCTACGAGAGGCTTGTATGCAGGCACTCAAGATTCCTCGCGAAGTTGCACGCGCCCATGCTGAGAAATTTTCCTGGCGTGCGGCTTCTGAGCAGTTTGCTCAGCACCTAAAGCCTGTGCCAACGCCAGAAGTTCACTTAACAGCATTAGCATAAAGAAAGCAGATAGTGAATTCTCCGTACCACGTAGACCAAAACCCTCACAAGGGCAACAGAGGCCTTACTAGAGCGTGGCATGCAGCTAAAAACTCGTGGTGCGGTCTAGTTTATGCATTCCAAGAAGAAAGTGCTTTTAGACAAGAGCTCACCTTACTTGCTTTACTAACTCCGATTGCCTTTGTTTTACCAATAACACTCCTAGAAAAGTCACTGCTGATCGCCTCATTGGTCATGGTTCTTGTAATTGAGTTGTTGAACTCTAGCGTAGAAGCGGCAATTGACCGTATTTCATTTGACCACCACGATCTTTCCAAAAGAGCTAAAGACTTTGGCAGTGCTGCCGTCATGCTTGCCCTATTTGTAGCTGCTCTTCTTTGGACCGCAGTTTGCACTCCTTTGATTTTCAAGATTTAAATGCACCACTCCCAATACCATTCATTTACTGAGGCCAGCCATGTCTGATATCCCTAACCCAATCGGCTCATTTGAGATTTTCGCCCCTAAGAAAATTAAAGCGCTCAAAAGAAAAAAGTCGAATGCATTCACAAAACTTTCTAAAAAAATTGCTAAAAAATTATTTGGAAAGAAATTTGTTACCAAAACTAGATCTGAGCTCAGAGAGCCGATAATAGCTCCTGCGGTACAGATTGATAAACCGAAAAAACCTGCATTTCAGATTGTTTGGGCTAGCACTCCAGGCGAAATTAAAGAGGCGCAAAGATTGCGCTACAAAGTCTTTGCTGAAGAAATGGGGGCTAACCTTCCAAATAATGTAGACGGTCTTGATGTTGATGAATTTGATGCCTATTGCGACCATCTATTAATTCGCGATCAAGACAGTCTAAAGGTCGTAGGTACCTACCGTGTACTTCCCCCGCACAAGGCTCAAGAAATTGGTCGCCTCTACTCTGATTCTGAATTTGACTTATCTCGTATTGACCATCTACGTCCTAAATTAGTTGAATTAGGCAGGTCTTGCGTTCATCAAGACTACCGCTCTGGCGCTGTGATCATGGCCCTATGGAGTGGCTTGGCTCAATACATGCAAAAGAATGGCTACGAAATCATGTTGGGATGCGCCAGCATCCCCATGGCTGATGGTGGACACTTTGCAGCGAGTCTTTATAACTCACTTAGCAATGATCAAATGGCGCCTACAGAGTTCCATGCCTTCCCACGCTTGCCATTGCCTTTAGATAAGCTTAATGGTGGCTTGGATGTACAGCCTCCCCCTTTGATTAAGGGTTACCTCAAGCTTGGCGCTAAAATTTGTAGCGCCCCTGCTTGGGATCCAGACTTTAATACCGCTGATCTATTAACAATGCTGCGACTGTCTGAAATCAACCCACGATATGCGAAGCACTTCTTAGGCTTATAAATTATGCGCAGCATGAGCTAAACAAAAAGCCACTTCAAATCGAAGTGGCGTTTTATGCTTAATGGAAAAACTTACTTAAAGCTCACTTGGTAAGAACGACCAACTCTCTCCCACTCTGCAGCCTCTTTTAAAAGACTAAATTCAGTCAGAGGATGTTCGGCAGCCCACTCTTTTGACAGGCTCACCAAATACGAGCCATCATGCTCAGAAACTTTTACCTTAGGGAGGCTGATATCACTTCGTCCACGGCAGAGCACTTGAGCCAAACGTAAACAAAAAAGCATACGCCAGTCTTCAAAGCCATGATTATTGGCTAACTTACCAAGCTTACCGGTATGCCCGATCAATAGCGCTGCAAGCCTTGCCTGGTCATTCTTAGAAAAACCAGGCATATCTGCATTACCCGCTATATAGGCAGAGTGCTTGTGATATCCGTTATGGGAGATTGATAATCCAATTTCATGGAGATTGGCGGCCCATTGTAATAAGGCGACATTGTCTGCCCTACTTTCAGATTGAGGTTTAGGTAGTTGCTGAAGAAAATCTGCTGCTAACTTACCCACCCTATCTGCTTGCTCACGATCGACTGCATATCGTTGCATAAATTGCTCTACAGTGACATAGCGCATGTCATGGTGTTGAGAACGGCCAAGCAAATCGTATAAAACACCGCTACGTAAAGCAGCGTCTGTCACTTCCATTTCTTCGATACCTAATTCATCGAAGGCGGCCAGCATAATCGCTAAACCTCCAGGCCATACGGCCCTTCTATCATCCTTCAATCCCTCAAGTTCAACCTGATTTACATGTTCATACTTCAGGAGATGCTTTTTAAGATTCTTCAAGCCTTCGCGAGTGATAAGCCCACTTGTTCCGTTGACGCGACCCATGGTTAAACCATCATCATGTCTATTGAAGTTATTGCTTGCAATCAAATCAGCTAAAGCCCTGGCAGTTCCAGAGGATCCAATAACTTGCTTCCAGCCGCTTTTTAAATAAGCACCTGAAATGACTTGTATTTCACGACGAGCTGCCAACTCAGCCTCTTTAAAGGCATGCGCATCAATATTCCCTTTAGGGAAAAAACGCAAACTATGTGACACACAGCCAATATAGAGGCTCTCCATTAACTTTGGCTCATAACCTTTGCCAATAATAAATTCTGTAGAGCCTCCACCGATATCGATGACCAACCTGTTGCCCTGAACAGCCTGAACCTCATGCGCAGCTCCGATATAAATCAAACGCGCCTCTTCGACACCCGCAATCACTTCAATTGGAAATCCCAATGCAGCCTGCGCATCCTCTACAAATTGCGGAGCATTTTTTGCAACCCGCAAAGTATTGGTAGCAACCGCTCGAACATTGGAAGGATCAAACCCCCGGATGCGCTCTCCAAATCGTCTAATAGCAACTAAGCCGCGCTGGTAGGCATCGTTGCCAAGCAATTTATTTTCAGTAAGGCCGGCTGCCAAACGAACAGTTTCGCGGAGCGTATCTATGGGGCGCAACTGGGTACCCGAGGGGGTGTTTACCGCCTGAGCAACTAACATACGAAAGCTATTGGATCCTAAATCGACAGCAGCAACAAGCTCTGCGGAGTTTATTAAAGGATCTACGGGATTACTTGCCAAAATGTTCCTCAATATTGATTGCTGCACTAATTATGTCTATTTTATGTAAAAACAATGACATATTCATGAAATGCACAGCAATGCCCTGTATATAGGGCGCGGAACCTTGGTCTAAGCTGCTAAATTTTGCTCTGAACTAGAACAATCGCGGTTACCAAAGCTGCATAAAATACAGCAATCCCCTGATTTAGGCTTCAAAATTGCACTGCATGATCTGCAACGATAAAAATGCTGGGCACCCTCTTCGGAAGTAATGATCTCAGAGGTCTGGCAATGAGGGCAAGTCACAGTAGCTTGCGGATATTGGATAGTCTTATTCACAATGAAATACTGAAGCAAAATTGTGTCAATAGTATGTCAAATTAAATTGAAAACCAAAGAGCATCAATCGGTTGTACTTGGGCTCCAGAAAGCCTGGGAGACAAATTCTTGATCGGCAATTTTTGCAATCAGACGATCCATTTCATCCCCATCTACGGCTGAGGCAGTTAATACCGCCTGAATCTCGACATCATCGCTACCGAATTGATGTACTTCAACATCTTGCGTTTGATAACCGGCCCCCTCTAAAGTCTTGATGAATTGCTTAAGCGCCTGTTTTTGCGCATGCTTTGGGGTAATGATGTAAACCGAGTTTGTCACTTCAACGGAGATGGTATCTAGAGGCTGGCGGTTGATAAAGGTCACTACAGGTCGCAAAAGAGTATTGGCTGCTAATACAAATATGGTTGCCAACCCAGCCTCTAAAATCAAGTCGGCTCCAGCACAAGCACCTACAGCGCCAGAAGCCCATAAAGTAGCCGCCGTATTAATCCCTCGGACATTGCCCTCTTCGCGCATGATGACGCCCGCCCCCAGAAAGCCGATACCTGAAACCACATAGGCCATGACATGGACGGCGCCTTCATGACCCGTAAGTCTATTGGCAGCATCCACAAAGATCGCCGCCCCGATAGCCACCAAAATATTCGTTCTTAAACCAGCAGTTCGTTGGCGATATTGACGCTCTAGCCCGATTAATCCGCCAAAGAAAAAAGCAGCCGTTAGGCTGATTGCAGTATCGGTTAACGATACATAGTTAATGTTGTTCGTAAATTCCATAGAGCGATTTATTGTTTTGAGCTAAGACCCAATGACTCTACCATCACCTTAAATACCTCAGTGTTATCCATGAACCCTTTAAATTTGTCTGATCCAGGGCCGATTGCATTTAACACGGCATCATCGGCAGTATGTACTCCCACCTCATGATGTGATGGCAAATTTCCGCCCACATGAATTGCATCTTCCTGCAATTGAATGTATTTAGAATTCGCCACAAATTTTCCAGAATCATCTTTTACTGCAGGCACAAACGTACCATCCAGCTTTGGGTGCAAAGTCTCGTAGTGATCCGGATAATTGCCATAGAAGAATGCGAGGCGCTTAGAAACGTCAATTTGACTTGGGTAGCCTTGCACATCAGCCTTAGGATAATTAGGATATCCAGCAGCTGCATAGACGCCTACTTTTTCACGCAATGGCCCAGGTTTATCATCATGTACTACCCCGCTGATGGAGCCGCTATGAGTGTGATCAGGCGTCACAATAATTAATGTATCTGGATTCTTTTTTGCAAAGTCTTTGGCTATTTGCACTGCATTACTTAGCATGATGGTGTCAAACGCCGCTCTCTCCCAATCGAGTGGATGGTTGAACTTATCAATTAAAGCAGCCTCCACCATCAGAAAGAATCCATTTGGGTTTCGAGACAGCACTTCAATTGCAGACTGAGTCATTTCGGTGAGATCAGGCTGACTTGGGTATTGAGCAACGGTATTCTTTTTGAGAAAGAGACGATCTAAAGACCCATCCATATTGCCCGGATGAAAAACACCAAACAACTTCCTAGTGCTCTTATTTTCAGCAGCCGCTACCAACTCTTGCTTTGTAAAAGCGAGCTGATATCCATCAGCTTTGAATATATCCACTAAATTCTTATCGTCTTTACGTTTCGAACCCTTTATCGATTGCGGATAAAAATAGGCTGACCCACCACCTAAAATGACTTCTGCGCCACTTTTCAGCAGTTGATCTGCAATGTACTGCTTGTCAGCTCGACGGCGTGTATGTGCAACCATTGCTCCAGGAGTAGCATCCTGCAATTCCGCGTCTGACACGATACCAACTGACATTTTGGTATTGCGCTTTATAAGTTCAGTAATGGTTTCTACTTTAGGATGCGATAAGTTATCGCTAGCACGAGATACATAGACACCCATTGCATTAACAGCGGTCTTATGTCCAGTGGTGTAGGCGCTCATGGAGTTAGCAGAATCAGTGATTAAAGAATCTGAACCAGAAGTCCCAATCATTGCAGTACTGGGCATGTTATCGAAAGCCAATCGACCTTGGTATTTTCCTTCGCTGATACCTTTTGATAAAACGCGGGCAGCAGTTCGATTGGCGATCGTCATTCCATCACCAACAAATAAGATCACGTTCTTTACTTTTCGCGGACCGCTAGCGTAAACATCCCAAGTCACTTTTAACTTTTCTTGCGCAGTACGCGCCACTAGTTCGTACTTGCCTGCTTTTGGCAATTGCACATCTCGATAAATTACCGCACTACCTTTGCCATTTTCATCAGAGATAAATTCAGATTTACTGGAGACTAATTTATTAATTGGTAATCCATTTAATTCAATGATGACATCGCTAGGGATAGCAACCTGATTGAACTCAATCTTGATATCAAATTTTGAACCTGCCAAAATACTCGCTTGATCGATTGGATAGATAGCAGCAGCATGCGCAAAGCCAGCAATTGATCCCAGCAGAATGAGGGCGAACGATTTAAAAGAATGGAGACTTATCATGAAGTAAAAATAGTCAAAAAATTTGGGCAAATTACAATATCTCCCAAATTCATGACATTCTGATGACCCTTGATATTACCTGTCTTACAAAGCTGTTTTTTTCTTTGCTGCTTTCAATTTTCCAGATTTGACAGCTTTACAAAACTGCTCATAATCTTTCATATTCTGCTTTGCATAAGACTTTGCAAAAGCATATAAAGCCTCATTTAACCCATCAGATTGACCACAATATCCCGCAATCATGGCGGCATCACCGGAACGTGCATGACCCAAGGCCAGAGCCCAGCCAAATAACTTTGCATAGTCTGGGAATGTTTTTAAAGTCACTCCACCGCTGCCAACTCCAATACCGCCCTTCATATCTCGTAATTGACGCAGATAGAAGCCCTGGCTTTTATTGATATCGTATTGAACTGCCCCGTAGTTTAAAAAGATATCGGGCGCACCCTGCAATAAACGTTGACCCGCTACCACTCTCTGCCCCATATCGCGATAGATGGATTCACCAAGATATGGACTTAAGACAGATCGCTGGGCTTCCTTATATTGAAGAAATAAAGGGTCCTCCCCACTATCGCCCTCGAAATATAAAACCATACAATTAGTACCGACGCTACCAACCCCCACAACCTTTCGGGCAAAATCTTTTAAGGAATAGCGCTGAAATAGTATTTTCCTATCAGCCAGCAGGCTACTGGCGTAATTAAGTAAGGCTTTATCAATTAAAGATATCAGAGAGGTGCCGTAGGCATCTTTTTTAAAATGCTCAATCAATGGGGGCCTGTTGATAATTTTTCGATTCTTCCCCACTAAAGTCGTCAAGCTCTCTAGCACTTGTATATTGCCCTGCCCTTTAGTTTCCCTTAAATACACATCCAATTTCTTCTGGTGCTCTTTACTAAAGTGCTTGCGAATATCTTTTTCGCCGATAAACTCCTGTGCCAAATCTAAATACGGCATTTTTGCGTATTGCTCAATACGCTTTTGATATTCAGATGTAATCTGATAAACCAATTTTTTACCCAATGCTTTATTGCCACCCATGCTATCTGAGGCAATTAATGCACTAGCAACCAAACGTTTGATATCCCACTCCCAGCTTCCCGGCAAAGTCTCATCAAAATCATTAATACCAAATACCAAGCGGTGCTCAGCGGTACCAAATAATCCAAAATTGGATACGTGCATATCACCACAAAGCTGGACAGTGATATTAGTGGTCGGCTGATTAGCAAGGTCTTGCGCCATGATGGCGGCACCGCCACGATAAAAAGCAAAGGGCGATTGCAACATGCGTTCATAACGAATTGGAATCAAAGATTCGATACGTTGTTTGGCTTGCGCCTCTAATATTTGTATAGGATCAATGCGATTTTTAGGGGGCGTATATATCCCTTGGTCTGCAATACTCACCACCTTGCGTAATGCCTTGCCATCTGCCATACGCCTCTTGATACTTGGACGCGGGTCCTTAAAGGACTCTACCGATCTCAAAACAGCAAATTGTGGTTTCTTCTGGGAGGGCATGGGTTACCTAGCTAAAGGGTATACCCAACGATATTAACGCCTATATAAATAATGGACTCAAATTAGGGAAATACCACAGGCTGAGACGGTCTATTCCTAGTTAAATCGATGATGAATAGAATGCAATTCTTCTTTAATCTGCAAATGATCTAATTTTTCTACTGGGAGATCAATCAGCAGTTCAATACGGTTACGTAAACCCATTTCAACTTTTCTAAAAGCATCCCACATATCATGCTCGCTGCCATCGACCGCAGCTGGGTCCATGAACCCCCAATGAGCAGTTGTAGGATGGCCAGGCCAATATGGGCACTCTTCGCCAGCAGCAGAATCGCAAACGGTGATGATGAAATCCATATGAGGAGCATCTTGTCGGCCAAACTCATCCCATGTTTTGCTTCTCAGCAATTCAAGCGGATAACCCATCTCCCTTGCAAGTTTTAATGCGATTGGATGTACAAATAATTTTGGCTGCGAGCCTGCAGAATATCCAATAAAGCGCCCATGACTAAGCGTAGTGGCAAGCGCCTCCCCCAAAATTGAACGCGCTGAATTACCAGTACAGAGAAAGAGAATGTTGTAAGGTCGAGTCATCAGCTGGTGATTTCAAATGATTTCGTCAAGTCGCAATGTATATTTTCTATCCAGTAGAAAATGATTTATTTTTGGATCTCTTAATGAAGTGCCCTTAGGGTCACATTCTTTCGAACCTACGAAGGATTTCTCTTGCACTTCATTTCTAAATACATCCGATAAATATTTAGTGAGCTTGTGATTCATGAGATTTTCTTTCTAAGAAATAATGAATATCGACATCCTAGGCTTTATTTATTTCACTTTTATTAACAACCTAGGCAAGAAAAAACCCAGCACGTGCTGGGTTGTGAAGGAAACATACACTTTATCTTGGCCGGATACTCCCCGACAATTCAATGTAATTTAAGGTTGTGTCACTATGATGACTAACTTCCTAGTTGATGTCTTGCATAACGATTGACATAAGCAGCTTTCGCTTCATTCCATGCTTGCCACATACGTAATATTAATTTTTTCATGTTGCATCCTTATGGTGAAAGATTTTTTTGCACAACTCTATCTTGTAGAGATGTGATTCTTACTGCAACTCAATTATTCACGCGGCAAGTGACAAGGTGAAGACGCTTTTGTGACCGAATGATGTGGCTGAGATACACTGAGTGATACATCAATGCATATCCAATAAGGAAATGACATGCTCGATTGGAATCTCTACGGAACTATTGCACTTCGCCTGGCTTTAGCTTTATTAGTCGGAGCTATTCTTGGGCTCAATCGCTGGTTGCACCATAAATCAGCTGGAATTCGCACACACTCTTTAGTAGCCATTGGCGCTGCAACAGCCGTAATGCTCATCAGCGACTTTGTGCAAGACGATGCTCAATCAGTGAGTCGCGTCCTTCAGGGCCTGATTACTGGATTAGGATTTTTGGGTGCCGGAGTCATTATTCATGAGCAACGGTCTCAAAGAGTCCACGGCCTTACTACTGCCGCCAGCCTTTGGGCATGCGCCCTCATTGGGGCAGCCTTTGGAGCCGGACAATTTGCGCTTGGGGGGCTCTCTTTAGGGGCTATTTTGGTTACTTTAGCCCTTGGTGGACCGCTGGAAAGGCTGGTTGCTCAGCTCAGTGGCGTCAAAAGAGGCTCCGAAATTTCGGGGGATCCTGACTAAAACCCACTTAAACAGTCAAAAAATGCAGTTTTGTCATATTACTTTGCTAGCATTAGTCATCCCAACAATGACAATCAAATGCCATGAGTGAATATAGATACGCAGATGCAGTAAAACAGCTACAGGAAAGTGGTGCTATTGGCCTGGTGGACCTGAAAAGTCTTCCTCACGAGGATCTTGTAGAGCTTTTTGAAGAAATCAAAGTTTGGTGCCTATACGCCGGCGGCAAAACTGAAAAACTTCCTAAAGAGTCTAAAAAGAAGAAGAAAAAGAAAAAAGATTAAATCTTAGGGCGCAATCCGCTCTTTTGGAAAGCGCAGTATGAAAGTACTGCCCTTGCCTGGCGTACTTTCAATAATGAGTTGAGCTTGATGGCGACTTGCAATATGTTTAACAATTGCCAAACCCAATCCTGTTCCACCTGTATCCCTTGAACGACTCCTATCGACACGATAAAAACGTTCAGTGAGTCTTGAGAGATGCTCAGAGGCGATACCAGGACCAGTATCTGTTACAGAAAACTCACCAAACCCTTCAGCATTAATATCCCACTTCACATTGATCGAACCAATGTCTGGGGTATAACGAATTGCATTTGAAACCAAATTACTAAATGCAGAGAGTATTTCTCTTTCATCTCCCAATATGGAGCATTGATTGAGCACTTCAAAACTAAAACTGTGTCTACCTTGAGACAAGGCTTCAGCATCATTTCTAATTAAAGCCATCAACATTTCAGGATTAATGACTTTGCTCGCCGCAGGCAATGAATTGGCCTCTAAATTGGCGAGGGTTAATAAATCCTCAACCAAACTTTTCATGCGTTGAGCTTGAGACATCATCATGTCAAAGTACTGATCACGTTGACCCTTCTCAAGATCTAAGGTTTGGACTGTCTCCAAAAACCCCATGAGGACAGTGATAGGCGTTCTCATCTCATGCGAAACGTTTGCAACGAAATCTCGTCGCATTGCATCTGCTTTTTGAAGGTCGGTGACGTTTTGAACTAGTAATAAGTGGCGCTGGTTACCGAATGGAAATAATTGCAACATGAGACTCAGGCTACTACTCGGCCCCATTCTTTCGAGAAGCAAGGGTTCATCAAAGTTACGCTTATTGATGTATTGAATGAATTCTGGACGACGAATGAGGAAGTTAATTCGCTGCATTACATCTCGCTTGAAGTTCAGCCCAAAAAAACGTTCTGAAATCGCATTGCACCATTCAATTTGATCGTTTTCATCTAACATCAAAATGCCGTTAGGGGATGCCTGAAAAGCCTCAATGAAACGATTATGCTGCTGCTCAACAGTTCGCATCTTTTGCTTCAAAGCTTTGACTAATCGCTGCAACCTAAATAAAACTTCTTCCCAAAAGCCGCTGGGTAAAGACATGCTCTCCAGTGAGTCCGATTGAATACTTTTTTCCAGGCGGGCTAGATTGATGTAGGAGTACACCAGAGGGATAGATAGCAGCGCAATCGCCGAGAAGATAGCCCATTGTGCGCCCCAGTTATAAAGGACTATTAATGCGACTATAAATGCGAGGCAAATAAGAAAGAAAAAGCGGGTTAAGGCAGAAATCATATTGCAATGTTAGACCATCTCAAGGACAACCTTGAAATGGCCGTAAAAAGCCTGGAAAATCGGCTTTAGACTTCGGTTGGCATCTTAGTGATACGGTACCCGCTGCCCCGAACCGTCTCAATGAAGCGGTCACAATCTACAGCACTTAATGCAGCTCTCAAGCGCTTGATATGGACATCCACAGTGCGCTCTTCAATATAAACCTCGTTACCCCAAACATTATCCAGCAGGCTTGTTCGGGAATGCACTCGCTCTGGATTGGCCATGAAATATTGCAGAAGTCTATATTCCGTAGGGCCTAGGGAGATTGGCTTAGGGTCTGAATTAGGCCAGATTGCTAAGACCCTATGGGAACTTGGGTCCAGTTTCAATGGACCAACCGTAAGGGGTCCGGTATCTTCTGTCGGAGTCTGTCTACGCAGCAGCGCTTTAACCCGAGCAATTAACTCTTTGGGTGAAAAAGGCTTGGTGACATAGTCATCCGCCCCCGAGTCTAGGCCCATTACCTTATCGGCCTCTTCGCTTTTAGCCGTCAACATCAAAATAGGCAAGCCTCTTGTGCGCTCATTTGCCCTAAGCTCTTTAGCAAACTGAACACCTGACTTTCCAGGCAGCATCCAGTCCAAAATAATCAGACTTGGTAGGCGATCTTTCAGAATGCCTTGAGCAATATCAGTTTGCATTGCACGTTCAACCTCATAACCAGCATGGGTCAAATTAATTGCGATTAGCTCCGCAATCGATGGCTCATCTTCAACTATTAGTATGCGGTGAGTCATTTGGATAGGTCGATTTATTCTTTAGTAGCTTCGCGCACCAAATCTGCATGCGGAATGTGACGAACATCAGAACCTTTTGCAATGTAGATTACAAATTCAGCAATATTCTTAGCATGATCACCAATACGCTCGATTGCCTTGGCAATAGTTAGCATATCTAGGCCGGTACTAATCGTGTGCGGGTCTTCAGACATGTAAGTAATAAGTTTACGAACGAAGCCTCTGAATTCTTCATCAATCTGACGATCCTCAGCTACAACTTCTGCTGCTGCAACTGTATCTAGTCTGGCGAATGCGTCTAAGCTACGGCGCAATAAATTGATCGCCATTTGCCCTGACAGGCGAATTTCGGCAACATTAATATTGTGTGGCGCGCCAGATTCAATCAAGCGTTTTGTGCGCTTAGCAACGCGTTCCGCCTCATCACCTGCACGCTCTAGATTAGTAATCGCTTTAGATACTGCCATCACCAAACGAAGATCGCGGGCCGTAGGTTGACGACGTGCAATGACTTCCGTGCAGGCTAAATCAATCTGAATCTCAAGATCATTAACTAGCTTTTCGTTATCAATTACGATGTTGCAAGTATCAATGTCCATTTGCGTAAAAGCACGCATCGCTGTAGCAATTTGTGACTCAACCAGTCCGCCCATTTCAAGCAAACGGCTTGAAAGTGAATTGAGGTCAGCATCAAATTGTGATGATAAGTGTTTATCTGGCATTTAGTGTCTCCAATTAACCGAAGCGGCCGGTTATATAGTCTTCTGTTTCTTTGCGCTTAGGCTTAATAAATATTTCGTCAGTTTTACCATACTCGACCAAGCTACCAAGATACATATAGGCAGTGTAGTCAGATACACGGGCGGCCTGTTGCATATTATGAGTAACGATTGCAATCGTGTACTCATGTTTGAGTTCATTAATCAACTCTTCAATTTTTCCAGTTGAAATTGGATCCAAAGCAGAGGTTGGTTCGTCTAGCAAAATGACTGAAGGCTTTACCGCAACACCACGCGCAATACATAAGCGCTGTTGTTGTCCGCCAGATAGAGATAAACCACTTTGGTTTAACTTGTCTTTAGCTTCATTCCATAACGCAGCTTTATTAAGCGCCCACTCAACGCGCTCATCCATCTCAGAGCGTGATAGCTTTTCATAGAGACGAACACCAAAGGCAATATTTTCATAAATCGACATTGGAAATGGGGTTGGCTTTTGAAAAACCATACCAATACGTGAACGCAGCAGGTTTAAATCCTGTCCTGGCTCAAGAATATTCTGACCATAGAAATTGATTTCACCTTCGGCACGCTGACCAGGATAGAGATCGTACATACGATTCAAGGTGCGTAACAAAGTAGACTTACCGCAACCTGAAGGGCCAATAAAGGCTGTAACTTTACCTTGCTCAATATCCAAATTAATATCTTTTAAGCCCTGAAAGGAGCCATAAAAGAAATTCAGATTTCTGACTTCAAGCGCATTGATAGCTGCCTGCGCTGGTTGTTGATTTGTTGTATCCACTCTACCCCCTTGACTATCGATCTTATTTAAGTCAAACATTGTGTTCATATTGCTCATCATGCTTGCACCTTCTCACGGAATACGACTCGCGCTAATATATTTAAGCCAAGAACGGCAAATGTAATTAATAACGCTGCTGCCCATGCCAAATCAACCCAATTGTCATATGGACTCATCGCAAACTGGAAAATCACCACAGGCAAGTTTGCCATTGGCGCATTCATATTAGTTGAGAAAAATTGGTTGTTTAACGCTGTAAATAATAAAGGCGCTGTTTCACCGCTAACGCGTGCAAGCGCCAATAAGATGCCAGTGATAACACCACTTTGCGCCGCTCTTAAAGTGATCATGAATGCCACTTTCCATTTAGGCGTACCAAGAGCATAGGCTGCCTCACGAAGACTTCCAGGAACTAAGCGCAGCATGTTTTCAGTAGTACGAACTACCACTGGAATTGCAATTAAGGCCAAGGCAATTGTTCCGGCCCATCCTGAGAAGTGACGAACCTGGGCTACCACGATTGCATACACAAATAGACCGATCACAATGGAAGGAGCTGAAAGCATGATGTCTGTAACAAAGCGTGTGATAGAAGCAACTTTGCTTCTATCACCATACTCAGAAAGGTACAAGCCAGCCAATACGCCAATAGGAGTACTAATCAAGGTACAGCTTGTCACAATCATGAGGCTGCCGACGATGGCATTAGCTAAGCCACCACCTTCAGAGCCAGGAGCGGGCGTGCTATTCAGAAAGACATCTAAATTAATAGATGAAAATCCCTTAATAAATAGAACACTCAAGATCCATAACAAGAAAATCATACCGAGAGCCATAGCCCCAGTAGAGAGCACTAAGCCAATCTTATTGGCACGCTTGCGTCTAGCAAAAATTGAGGGATTGATATTTGAAATACCGTTCATGTTTTAAGTCCTTGCTTTTTCTCCATATTCATCAACATCCACTTAGCGATCGCTAAAACGACGAATGTAATCATGAATAGAGCAAGGCCAAGAGCAAACAAGGAAGAGTAATGTGGGCCAAGCTCAGCCTCACCAAACTCGTTTGCTAATGTCGATGCAATTGAATTTCCAGGGGCAAACAAAGACGCTGAAAGGCGATGAGCATTTCCGATTACAAAGGTGACAGCCATTGTTTCTCCAAGCGCCCTACCCAACCCAAGCATCACGCCACCAATAACACCAGCCTTGGTGTATGGAAGCACAACATTCTTAACCACTTCCCAGGTAGTGCAGCCAATTCCGTAAGCAGACTCCTTCAGAACTGGTGGAACGATTTCAAATACATCGCGCATGACAGATGCAATGAAAGGCAGAATCATCATCGCCAAAATAAGGCCTGCACACAAGATACCAATACCATTAAATGCGCCTGAGAACAAAATTCCTAAGCCAGGAATTTGTCCAAGGGTGGCTGCCAAAGCTGGCTGAATATATTCCCCGAAAAGTGGCGCAAATATAAAAAGGCCAAACATTCCATAAATAATCGAAGGTACAGCAGCGAGTAACTCAACCGCAGTACCTAGTGGTCTGCGTAGTGGCCCTGGACATAACTCAGTTAAGAAAACTGCAATACCAAAACTTAATGGGACTGCGATCAGAAGTGCAATTAAGGATGTAACCAAGGTACCGTAAATTGCAATTAATCCACCAAACTCACCATTAACAATGTCCCACTCTTTGGTAAAGAAAAATCCAATTCCAAATTTGTCTAGCGCTGGCCAAGCATTAATAATCAATGAAATGATGATGCCTACCAGAGCAATCAGCACTGACAGCGCAAAAAATTGTGTAATGCCGTGAAATAAAAAGTCTTGAATACGCTGTAACTTAGCAATCCGTAGAGCCTGCGGCGTTGGCGCTGAGTGCGACTGAGATGATTCAATCATATTTGAGCTTATTTAAATTAAAAGCAGCCCCACCATTGGTGGAGCCGCTATGTAAGAAACTAAAAATGTCAGTTCCAAATATTACTTAGTTACTACTTTTGAGAATACGTTCTTGCGAATAAAGTCAGTAGTAACATCTGGCATTGGAACGTAATCTAAATCTTCCGCCAATTTCTTGCCATCTTTGAATGCAAAGTCGAAGAATTTGATTACTTCAGCTGCATTAGCTTTGTTCTCAGGATTCTTGTAAAGCAAGATGAAAGAGGCGCCAGTGATTGGCCATGACTTAGCACCAGAAGCATTGGTAATGAATGTACCCATACCAGGAATCTTTGCCCAATCAGTACCAGCAGCAGCTGCGGCGAAAGTAACATCATCAGGCTGCACAAATTGACCATCTTTGTTCTTCAAAGATACGCTGGTCATTTTGTTTTTCTTGGCGTATGCATATTCAACGTAACCGATCGCACCTTTAACACGTGATACGTTTGCGGCAACACCCTCGTTACCTTTGCCGCCAACAGAAGAAACCGCAGGCCACTTAACTGCAGCACCTTCACCAACAGCATCTTTCCAGTTTTGACTTACTTTAGCTAAGTAGTTAGTAAAAATTGCAGTAGTACCAGAACCATCAGCACGATGAACTACAGTGATTGCCAAGTCAGGCATCTTCATACCTGGGTTGTTCAAGACAATACGCTTGTCGTTCCAATTAGTAATAACGCCCTGGAAAATATCAGACAAAGTATCTGGTGATAACTTGAGTTCATACGGCTTTACGCCTTCAACGTTAATCACTGGAACCACACCACCGATGATGGCAGGGAACTGAACCATGCCGTCTTTTTCTAAGTCATCAAATTTCACTGGGTTATCAGTTGCACCGAAATCCACAGTTTTTGCTTTGATTTGCTTAATACCGCCAGATGAACCGATAGACTGATAGTTCAAGTTAGAACCAGTCTTAGCTTTGAAGGCTTCAGCCCACTTTGCGTAAATTGGGTATGGGAATGTTGCGCCTGCACCTGTCATATCCACAGCAAAAGCTGCTGGAGCAAGTGAAATAGCGCTAATAACTAGTGCTTTTTTCAAAAAAGATTTCATGTGATTGTTCCTAATATTGAAATAACGCAACATTGCGATAGTAGGAAGATACGTTTTCACTATGACGGTTTCATGACATAGAGAAAATATAGAAAATAATCTTTATAAATCAATATCTTAAGGAATCCGAATCCATTGGGAGGAAAGTCACTTCAAGCCTTGGGGAAATGCTGAAGATGGTGAATTAAATGATTCTTTTTAACTTCAAAGACGCATAGACTGCAGCACCAGCGATAGACATAACAATCATCACCTCATAGAAAGACCCTTTTAAACCAGGCAAATCCTCCATATTCATTCCCATAATCCCTGAGATCAAGGTCATCGGCAAGAAAATGACCGTCATCACGGAGAGGACTTGTAAATTCTTGGCATTGAATTCAGCGACATGGGCAGCCTGTTCATCTTGAAGCACCTTCGCCCTGTCATAAAGACTGGAAATCTCCTGCACCAAATAAGTAAGTAAATCTAAATCATCATTTAGACCATTCTTATCCTCATCACTAAACCAATACGGCAAACGCTTTAGCAGGCGGTGTAAAGCGATTAATTCTGGTGAAAATTGCCTGCGCAGACGGCTGCATTGAATGCGGATTCTGCCTAAGCTTTCATGTTCAGGAAACTCCCTGCCCTTTAGCAGATTCTCTTCAAGCTCATCCATGTCGGCCGAAAGATGCGTTAATAAAGTACGCAATTGTTCTGCGCGCAAATCAAGCAGTTCATGAAATAGCTCAATAGCGGAGACGGGATTTAACTGGCCGCTTCTGAGGTCATATCGTAATTTGTCGGTCGTTCTCAGTGGGTTGTTGCGCAATGAGATCATTAATCTTGGTGTAACAATCGCCCAGAGGGTTCCCAAGCTAGAGTCAAGCCCCTCATCTCCAAACTCTTGCTGAAAGTCATTCATCACCATCAAGAGACAGTCATTCAGCTTTTCAATGCGCTCTAAGCGACTAAGGTTGACGCCCTCTTGAATCATCTCTACTACGCGCTCAGGAATTAGCGGTGTATTTTCAAGCCATCTCTGGATCTGCGAGTTAGATAAATTGAGATGTAGCCATATAGAAATATCAGGGTTTTCGAGCGCATCAGTAATCTCAAATAAAGGAATTTCATAGCCGTTGCCAGATGAAGGCATTGCCCAAGCAAATACAACACCAGCAACAGGAAAGGGTTTTGAAATTACTTCTGTAGTCATCGCGAAAGTGTAAGACACCCACGTGACATCAAAATGACATGAAATTACTCTATATAAATGGTTTCCTTTATCGATAGACCAGCAAGATTCTCATGAAAAGTTTAGGCCTTGCTCTCCTACTGATTCCAGTATTAGTCTTTGCATTTGAACCCTTAAATACAGATGATGCAGGTACGGTTAGGTCAGATGGCAATCAGATAGAGCAATATTTTTTCTCTATTAATCGGCATGGTGGGTCACAACAGTCGGATATTATTACGCCTGGCGAAGAGTACACGGGCAACGCAGATGCAAAAGCCTTTCCATTTACATATACGAGAGGTCTAAGCGACACAGTTGAGGCGTCTATATCAACAACCTATTACAGCAGTCCCAGCGGAAATTACTCAAGACTTTCAAACTATGTATTCGCTAGTAAATGGCGTTTTTTTGAAGACGAACAGCTTGGTTATGCTTTTGCCATTAAACCTACGGTAGTTTTGCCCGCGAGCAAACAACAGCAAGTAGAGGGCCTTGGTTTGGCTGCATTCAATTATGGCGCTAACTTTATTGCCTCAAAATACTGGGATGGCGTAGAACTCCACTTCAATGCTATGTACATGCGATCTCCATACAATACTAATTACAGCATTGGGCACGCAGCCGACAATAGCAGAACAGACATCTTTCTTTTATCACTTGCTCCCGTCTGGACGGTGGCTCCAAACGTACGCATAGCCTTGGATGTAGGCGCCACAACAAATCCACCAGTCAACGATCAATACCTAAGCTACTACTCCTTGGTTGCTGCTATTTTTTCAATCAATGAGAGTGTTGATTTAGGGCTTTCATATATGAGAACTGCTCAAAGCTTCGGGGCTACCATAGGCGCTCAAGAGTCTGGCGCAACACGCACTGAAGCGGGCATTACCTGGAGGTTCTAAATGCCCCATTTTCATGAAAAATCAAATTGTCACAATATCGTAGCAAACTTAGGCTAACTCATAATGCAGTTCAATTGGAGTCAAGCATGCACTATCAAATCATTCCTCTGGAGATGGGCTCATTAGTAGAGCGCAATATTTTCCAACAAGAAAATAAAGAAATTAAATGCGGCACAGTCTGGAAACTAGGATCAGTTATCACCACAATCAAACCGGTCTTCCTTAAGGCTTATGACCCCAATATTGGGATTTGTATAGAAGATATCCCAGGCGGAGCATTAGAAAAAACTTATGGGGAAGAAAAAGTTATTTACTTCTCCGATACTGTCCAAGAAGATGAGCAAGACGAATTAACTGACATCTTTTATCAAAGCAGCCGCAAGTTTTCCAAAAGCTATGAAGATGTTTACTGCGACCTAGGATGGAGAAAAATTAATTCTGAGTCCTATATATTTGGGGAGCTCGAAATTAAGGCATTGGATGAAGCGCCTACTTCGTATAAATGAATACTCACTTTATTAAGACACTCGTCGCCAGCATTTTCCTGGTCTGCTCTTTTGGGGTTTTGGCTCAATCATCTGAGCCCTTCAGGTTCATAGCCTTAGGTGATATGCCCTACAAGCTCCCAGAGGATTACGTTCGTTATGAAAGACTGATTTCGGAAATCAATAAGAAGAATCCGAGTTTCAGCATCTTTATTGGCGATACAAAATCGGGATCTACCCCTTGTAGCGATGAATACAATCAAAAGGTCAAGACCTACTTTAATCAATTCACTTCTCCGCTGATCTACAGCGTTGGTGATAATGAATGGACCGATTGCCATCGGCCGCTAGCGGGGTCTTACGATCCGATTGAGCGCTTAAATAATCTTAGAGCCATCTTTTTTAATACTCATAAGAGTTTTGGCAAACGTCAGTTAGACCTTATTAGACAAGCCGATACAGACCCACGTTATCAGAAGTTTGTTGAAAATTCCTATTGGGTAAAGAATCAATTTTTATTTGTAAGCATACATATCCCCGGCTCTAACAATAACTTTGAGCGTGATGAGCGCGCAAAGAGTGAGTACTATGAGCGCAACCAGGCCAACTTAGATTGGATAAAAGGTGCTTTTGAACTTGCCTCAAGCAAAGGATATTTAGGTATCATTTTTGCTTATCAGGCCGATACGTTTTATACGGCAGCTCAAGCAGTCAGTGAAGATAGTGGCTATCGCGACACATTACATGCTCTAAGCAAAAATGCAAAAGAATACAAAAAGCCTGTGCTATTAATTCACGGGGATAGTCACCGGCTGATTCTTGATCAACCCTTAAAAACAGTCGATCAAAAACATATTCTCGAGAACGTTCTACGCTTACAGATTATGGGGGCCGATCAAGTACAGGCAGTAGAGATAAAAGTAGACCCCAAGGCTGAGCAGCCCTTTAGCTTTACCCCTATTCTGCTAAGACAAAACATGAATCAGCCAAAACCTTAAAAGAACAGTTGAGATCATTTCAGCCTATGAAATGTCATAAAACTCACATAAAGGTGTCATATTTCAACTGTAAAGTGAAAACATACTTATGGGAGATGAAGTGTAATTCTCTCGCCATTGCATGCGAACAGTTTGTGCTAACAGCCCATAGGTAACCAAATTACCCATGTTCTCGAGCTTGCATTGAGTCCAGAGCGCTATTTAGACTTGAAGCTAAGCGGTCAAAAAAGTCGAGCCCCAAAAGCCAAGTCTCTTTCATAAAGAGACTCCCCAACAAGACTTAGAACTTAAATCGAACTTCTGCCCCACCACCGTATTCATGACCGTAGGTGTTGTAAGAAGCAACTGCACCGATACGGGCAGATACATCCTTGGTAATGCCGCCCTGAATGCCTAGGCCCACCATATTAGAGACTGGACCCATATTGGCGCCAACCTGAGTGAAGGCACCATAAGTTGGGCTTGTAGCCTTAATTGAATGAGCCGAATTGCTATTGGCATACCAGTCATAACCCAGCTTATAGAAACCGATTAATGACAGTGGATCGTTCGTACCCTTAAGTAATGGATAAACAAAATCCAATCCCGCAAAAGTAACTGCTGTATATGCAGATGCAGAGCTAATAGCAAAGTTAAAGTCATTACCGCCCTGCTCACTAGCACCGCCCATCCTTAACTGAGAGTAGGATGCACCTACAAACGGAGAAACGGTAAAGTTTTCAGCTTGATAGGCTTTGGCTAATTTTGCCGCCGCATACATACCGTTTGTTTTGTAAGAGCTAGTTGCATTGCCGCCTGTAAATAATCCAACATTAGGAGCGCTACGGTTTGCATTGGTATTGCCATACATGTAACCCAAGGCGCCAGATAACTTCACTTGAGCATCAAAATTACGTGCACCATACAAACCAGCATAGAAGTTTGTAGTGTTGAAATTTTGAGTTACTTGCTGACTCTCAGTCATTGAAGTGGAGCCGGTGCCGGCAAACACACCAAAACCACCCTCTTTAGAGCGCTTGATATCCCCACCAATAATGAGGTCGTACAAGTTGTAACCAAATCCTGCAAGGTTGTTGTAATTATTGACTGTACCTTTGACTGCAGCAGCATCAGCCCAAACATACCTTCCCTCATCATCCTGATAAACCTTGGTTGAAGGTGAAGCAGCCATTGGTGCATGAATGCGATCCATCACTGTATTAGTGATATGACTCATTTGCTCAAGACCAATAGTCATGTTGGATGAGTAACCTTCTGCGTGAACGTTGACTAACTGATTAACCTGGCTGGTCGTTAGACCCTGAACAGCACCAGCCAAACTTGTTCCATTGGAGAGTGTTGGATTTGAGCCCCCACTCGCAGCTGCTGAATATGCAACCGTTAAGGCTGCCGCTAGTTTCGTTGCAGCAAAACTATTTGGAACGGATGGGGCCACAGGAGTGCCAGGCGTTGTAGTTAAGCTCCAATTCGTGCCAGAAGAATTTGATAAGACCCATTGCGTCAATACAATGCCGCCACCAAGAGAGCCGGATGTATTTGCTAAATTTTGAGCTGTAAGCCCACTTAATACATCCGCATAAGTGCCTGATCGACTAATCGCTGAACCAGAACCAAAGCCAAAGGTTAGTGGGCCACCTGAGACATTTGAAAAAGTAGTTTTGCCGTAATTACTAGCGCTATTAATAATGATGTTGTAGTTAGTTGGCAATACGCCGGTATAAGTCAGATTTGACTGCGCATTATTAATTGTCTTAATGAGACCATTATTTTCTATGCCGTAACCTGTAAAGCCAAAGCCCGTACTGCCAGCGATATTGCCCAAGTTATTAATTTCATTTATGGTGCCCCAGTTTCGAATTGAGTTATAGCAAGTAAGTCCATTACAAGCGCCAGCGCGAATATCTCCACCAGAATTATTGTTAATAACATTGATAGTATTGCCTGTGCCAACAAGGATGCCGGCATCCTGTCCACCATTTATCGAGCCGCTATTGTTAATAGTTCCTATCGATGCAGTATTTGAACCAGATGCCGTATCAAGATAAATTGCGCCAGCGGAACCATTAATAGCACCAGAATTATTGATAGTGCCAATGGATGTCGATCCGCCGGCCGTTGACATAAAGATACCTTGGGCGATCGCATTATTCCCATTGTTGTAAATGGAGCCGGTGTTATTTATTGTTGTAATACTTCCAGAGCCGGTAAGTTGAATGGCATATAGAGCGCCATTAATTTGAGCTGCATTGTTGAGATTTTTTACAACCGCTGTGCCATCCACCTGAATACCGCTTGTATTAGTGGTTTGACCCTGAATTAGGCTTGAATTGTTTAGATTTTCAACATTTGCATTCTGAATTAACAGCGCAGGATTTGGAAGCCAAGCAGTGGTTCCAACATAAGCCCCAGATTGAACAGTTACTTCCGACTTATTGGTGGTTATAGCTACGTTTGGGCAATTTGTTCCCGTAATGGAAACTGGGTCGCCACTGGTAGAGCATTGTGCAAAGGCAGCATTAAATGCACCTAGCCCTCCAAGAAAAATACAAAACTTAATAACAAATGGGGTAATTTTTGATGGCATTGATTACTCGTTTTTAAATACATTAACCGTTCCGCCACAAGCAGCAAAACACTGTCTATAGGATTCATCGCACTGCCAATTGTTGGCATGCGCTTGGCAGTACATGCCATTAGGGTTGCACTTTTTCACATCATCATGGCTTTGAGCGCGATTGACGCAAGCCTGATAGTTCAAATGGTTTTGTTGCTGACAGTTGTTTGTGCTGTTCTGAGCCTGCTGCTGCATGCTGTTGTAACAAACCTGCTTAGTGGTCATACATTGCATTGCGCAGGTTTTGCCATGCTCAGTTGGTGGCGCAATGTATTCGTAGCGATAGGTAGTACAAGAAGCCAGGGCGATGATTGCCGCTAAGCCAAAGAAAATTCTCTTCAAGTTCTTCATTTTGTTAACATGTTATCAAATATAGGCATAATTATTACATACAGACCCCGCCCTTTTAAGCAAAATGACTGACCCAACATCAACCAGAAGCGAAAAGAATCAACTACGCCTTAAGCAAGTAGTCGATGTAGCTCATCGCCTTTTTGAAAGTCGCGGTTTTGAGAAGGTTGGGATGCGAGAAATCGCTGAAGCGGCATGTATGAGCCCAATACAGGTATATCGACTTGGTCTAGACAAACAGGACCTATTGGCAGAAGTCATTTTTCAAGTGAATGAAGAAGTTATTAAAAAGATCAAACCTTTTTCATCTTCAAAGCACAAGGATCCAGTTGTTTTTATCGAGAGCTATTTATTGGATCTATACAAGCAGGATGTAGCCATTAAGACTATTCGTAAAGAAGGCGCTGCATTTGGATGGCTATGGTCAGGGAAGTATGAAGCGTTAATCATTGGACAGGTGATGCAAATGATTAAACCCATTACTGATGCCCTAACCCACTTTGGATATGATGAAATCGAGGCGCGTTGTTATGCCATCTGGTCGCTCTACTATGTGGGATACCGAAATGCCGTGATGAACAATGCAAATGCGCAAGCATGCTTGGATGACATCAAACCCAGCTTACAAATTAATCTCAGGAAATAAATTGATGAAGAAATTAATGTATCTATACGTAATGTTATTGCTCGCACTTCAGCCCGGCCTAAGTAATGCCATAGAAAAGCCTGAAGGTGTTGTGTACTGTCACGGCAAGACCGTTGTTGAATATCGCCTGATTAACCCAGAAAAGAATGGCACTGCATCTGATGTTGATCTAATAATCAATGGCAAGACAGCTCGTTACATGACCGCTTACTCATGGTTTGGCTCAAACCAAGCGACGCCTAAGGGGTTTCGGTTTGCGATTCTGGGTGAAAAACAGTTTGATCCATTGCTAGTATTTGATGGATATCTTCTGGATGCCAAGAAGAATAAATACCTTAAATGCAATTAATGATTGCATAAGAAGTTGGCGGAGAGGGAGGGATTCGAACCCTCGGTAGGTTTGACCCTACGCCTGATTTCGAGTCAGGTACATTCGACCACTCTGCCACCTCTCCGGTGTGTCTAAGATAAAACTTAAACGATGATTCTGCCTACTGCTTTTTGATCTATTGGTCGCAAACGCCTGTCATTAGCAGTGCGCCAGAAAAGAATCCAAAAGGCTTCTTACCATCTTTTGCAAAGCCTTCTATGCTGAGATAGTCCACAAAGGCGCCATTCTTACCTGCAGACTTTTGCGTCCAGATGACTTTGTAAGCATTACCGTTACTTCCAGATGCGATGACTTTTGGTTTCCCTAAAGAATCCATCACATCACCAACTACTTCCCCGGTTTTCTTGACCACTGCAAATTCTTGACCAATTCTGGGGCTGTCTTTAACGATATCTAACTCTCCATTACTTTTAATGTAGGCGTCACTCAAAACCTCGCATCGATAGGTTTTTTCAGTTGCTAAAACAACAGGAGAAATCAATACCGCACAGATGAGAGCTAGAAATAATGAGAGCTTATGCATTTGCGAAAACATTAAATAGGCTTGAGCACTTCTAAGCCGCCCAAGTATGGTTGCAGCGCTTTCGGAATAGCAATGCAGCCATCCACCAGCTGCTTGTTCTCCAACAGAGCTACCAATGCTCTACCCACTGCTAAGCCTGAGCCATTTAAGGTGTGCACCAACTCTGGCTTGCCTTGGCCAGCTTTAAATCTAGCTTGCATGCGGCGCGCTTGGAAATCACCCATGCTTGAGCATGAGCTAATTTCTCTATAAGCATTTTGTGAAGGCACCCAAACCTCTAAGTCATAGGTCTTAGTGCTACCAAAGCCCATATCGCCCGTGCAGAGCAATACTTTTCTATAAGGCAGCTCCAGAAGTTCTAGGATTCTTTCCGCATGTCCTGTGAGATCTTCCAAGGCTTGCATAGAATCTTCTGGTTTGGTGATCTGCACCAACTCTACCTTGTCAAACTGATGCTGACGAATCATGCCGCGCACATCACGACCATAGCTACCCGCTTCTGAGCGAAAGCATGGTGTGTGAGCTACAAACTTCATTGGTAAGTTATCGGCGTTCACGATTTCATCGCGAACTAGATTGGTCACCGGCACTTCTGCTGTTGGTATTAGGTAGAAGTTTTCTGTTTTTGCTTCGCCACCCTCATCTTCACCACCCATTTGGCGGGGAACTTTAAATAGGTCCTCTTCAAACTTCGGCAACTGGCCTGTGCCGCGCATGGAAGCAGCGTTAACCATATAGGGTGCGTAGACTTCTTGGTACTCATGCTTTGTGGCATGGGTATCGATCATGAACTGCGCTAAAGCACGGTGCAATCTGGCGATTGGTCCTTTGAGTACTACAAAGCGTGAGCCACAAATCTTGGCCGCGACCTCAAAGTCGAGGCCCAATGGACCGCCGAGGTCTACGTGATCTTTAATCTCAAAATCAAAAAGGGGCTGCTCACCCCAACGCTTTACTTCTTTGTTATCGGTTTCGTCTTTACCAGTCGGTACAGACTCATCCGGGAGATTTGGAATACCCATCAAGAAATCAGCTATCTCCGCCTGGAGCGTGCTTAATCTAGCTGCACCAGATTCCATATCGGTATTGACTTGCGCAACTTCAGCCATTTCAGCTGAAGCATCCTCACCCTTACCTTTTTTCATGCCAATCGCTTTAGACAATTGGTTGCGCTTGGCTTGCAATTCTTCGGTACGGGTTTGAAGTGATTTACGCTCCGATTCCAGGGCGTTGAATTTCTCAACATCAAGTTGGAATTTGCGAGTAGCTAAACGTGCAGCAACTGCGGCGATATCTTTACGGAGTAATTGCGGATCAATCATATGTTGCTCTGGTTTGGTTTGTTCTGTTTTAGTGCTGAGTGAATATTGTGACTCTAGTTTAAGCGCAAGACTTCTGCCCCGGCAGGCGGAGTAAAGGTAAAGCGATTGGCGGGTAAATTGACATTGAGCTGGATCTTATCCAGGGTAACCAGGACTACGCTTCCTAGTCCATCAGTTAATTCAAGCGCCTTTGGTAAGCCATTAGCCATGCCAATAGAGATCTTTGTATAAGGCAGATCATTTTTGCTCTTCGCATTCGGATCTTTTTTAGGCGTCAGTGAAACCCACTTCATTCCCAAGCGTTCTTCACCCTCTACTAGATCAAAGTGTTGGTCTAGTGAAGTTTCACCAAATAGAATGGCTGCCGGCGTAGATGCTAAAGCTTGCCCTGCTGGACGAAAAGTTGCCTGGTTTAGATCTTTATCCCACAAGATTAATTGTTTGCCATCAGCAATCAACTTTTGTTCGTAAGGTTTTTGCGTTTCCCAAATAAATCGACCTGGACGCTGGAATACAAAATGTCCTTGCGTTTGACGTAGAACTTTCAAGCCTTTGTCTTGTGGCTCATTGGCCTTAGGTGCGCGCAACTGCTGCTGAACAAAATCGCCTTCGGCAGTTTTGGAGTTACGCACAAATTGACGTAGTTGCTCAGCACCACTTTCAGATTGTGAGAGCGCTGTACCTGCAAACAGAATGCTTGCAATCGCAAGAATTGCTGAAATTAGAAATCTTGGCATGGATTCTTATTCTGAAGGACGATGCAAAATCTCGCGATTGCCACCGTTACCCATCTTGGATACGAGGCCTGCTTTTTCCATATCCTCAAGGAGACGTGCGGCACGGTTGTAACCAATGCGCAGATGACGCTGCACTAATGAGATGGATGGGCGTTTGTTTTCGAGAACGATAGCAACAGCTTGATCGTAGAGCGGGTCGGCTTCGCCACCGCTCTCGCCAGTCAATGCATCGACATTGGATTCCTCAGCGCCTTCGAGAACACCATCAATGTAGTTGGCTTCACCCTTCTCTTTGAGCCACTCAACTACACGATGCACTTCATCATCGGATACAAAGGCACCGTGCACGCGCACTGGCAAGCCAGTACCTGGTGCCATATAAAGCATGTCACCCATACCGAGCAACGCTTCCGCGCCCTGCTGATCCAGAATCGTACGGCTGTCGATCTTCGAGCTCACCTGGAATGAGATACGGGTAGGTACGTTGGCTTTAATCAAACCAGTAATCACGTCCACGCTTGGGCGTTGTGTTGCTAAAACTAAATGGATGCCAGCAGCACGTGCTTTTTGTGCAATACGTGCAATGAGCTCTTCAATCTTCTTACCGGAGACCATCATCAAGTCAGCCAACTCATCGATCACGATGACGATTACTGGCGCTTTATAGATTGGCTCTGGATCATCCGGTGTCAAGCTAAATGGATTGGTGAGCTTCTCACCTTTTTCTTCTGCTTCTAAAATCTTTTTATTAAAGCCAGCTAAGTTACGCACGCCAAACTTACTCATGAGTTTGTAACGACGCTCCATCTCATTCACGGCCCAATTGAGCGCGTTATAAGCCTGCTTCATGTCTGTTACTACTGGGCATAACAAATGCGGGATCTTGTCGTAGATTGCCATCTCTAGCATCTTCGGATCGATCATGATCAAACGCACTTCATCAGGCTTAGCCTTAAAGAGCAGTGACAAGATCATGGCGTTGATACCAACAGACTTACCAGCACCGGTAGTACCCGCAACCAAGCAGTGCGGCATCTTCGCTAAGTCAGCCACCATTGGGCTACCGGAAATATCTTTACCTAAAGCAAGTGTTAGTAATGAGTGGTTGTCGTTGTAAACCTGTGAAGTCAGAATCTCTGACAGGTAAACAGATTGACGTGTTGGATTTGGTAACTCCAAAGCCATGCAAGTCTTGCCAGGAATGGTTTCTACTACACGCATGCTGACTACGCCTAATGAGCGAGCCAAGTCACGTGAGAGATTGACAATCTGACTACCCTTCACACCAACCGCTGGATCAATCTCGTAGCGCGTTACCACTGGTCCTGGGTACGCGGCGATGACGGTTACCTGAACATTAAATTCGGCTAACTTGCGCTCGATCAAACGAGAAGTAAATTCCAATACTTCAGCAGAGATGGTTTCTTTTGCTTCTGGTACTGGATCAAGCAATGCGAGCGGTGGCAACTCAGAATCTGGAATATCCACAAACAATGGTTGTTGTTTCTCACGCTCAACTCGAGCACTCTTTGGAATCTCAATAGGCGCACGCACAATTTGTACTGGCGCGGCAACTTCAACGCGTCCACGGAATTCTTCTACAAATTCTTCGCGCTCTTCTGCAGCAGCTTCACCTAGCTTGCGATCCTCTTCACTATCGCGACGCTCACGAATACGATGGAAAGATACCTCTAAGAAACGCCCTACTTTTTCAGCGACATCTAACCAGGAGAAATGTAGAAATAGGGAGAGGCCGGCGCATAGGCCGAATAACAAAACGAGAGTGGCACCGGTAAATCCGAGGGACATTTGCAATGGGTCGCCAATCAGCTCACCCAAAATGCCACCAGGAGGTCTAGGAAGCTCCCAGGACAGCGAATGCATCCGAATAGACTCAAGGCCCATGCTGCAGGCTAAAGTCAGGCCAAAACCCAACCAGCGCATTAATAGGGAGTCTGGCTTAGCCTCTGGATCCGGCGGCAGGGGAATGCTCCAAAGCTCACGCCAGCCATTGAGGACGCGGCGTCCAAACAGGGCTACCCACCAAAAGGCAGAAATACCAAAGACATACAGCATTAAATCGGCTAAATAGGCCCCAAAACGACCACCTAGGTTCTTGGGATCCTCAAAACTGGCATGGGACCAGGCTGGATCAGCCTTGGAATAGGTCAGCAAAATGGCAAATAAGCCCAGGCAAAGGCCTAGGGAAATGAACCAGCGGGCCTCTAATAAGAGGCGGGGCATCCTGCCCTGCCCGCCGTTCTCTGGGGGCTCGGGGCTCAATGGAGCCTTGGACTTCGGATATGTGGTTCTTGCCATGTTCTACCGATTGTAATCAAGCAAATCTATAATTTGAATATGACTACAAATACCCCAAAACACTCCAAAGTTCTCATCCTCGGATCAGGCCCTGCTGGCTACACAGCCGCTGTCTACGCTGCCCGAGCCAATTTGAACCCTACCCTCATTACTGGACTGGCTCAAGGCGGTCAATTAATGACCACGACCGACGTGGAAAACTGGCCTGCGGATGCCGATGGCGTTCAAGGCCCTGAGCTCATGGATCGCTTTTTGAAGCATGCCGAACGTTTCAATACTGAAATCATTTTTGATCACATTCATACAGCAGCATTAAAAGAGAAACCCATTCGTTTGGTTGGCGATTCTGGAACTTACACCTGTGATGCCTTAATTATTTCTACTGGTGCTTCTGCTCAATACATTGGCTTACCAAGTGAAGAGGCATTCATGGGTCGCGGTGTTTCTGGTTGCGCAACTTGTGACGGTTTCTTCTACCGCAATCAAGATGTTTGCGTAGTGGGTGGTGGTAACACTGCTGTTGAAGAAGCGCTCTACCTCACAGGCATTGCTAAAAAAGTAACTGTCATTCATCGTCGCGACAAATTCCGTGCTGAGCCAATCTTGAACGATCGCTTAATGGCGAAAGTGGCTGAAGGCAAAGTGGAGTTGAAATTGAACGCCACTCTTGATGAAGTGCTTGGCGATGAAAAAGGCGTTACTGGTGTGCGCATTAAGACACAAGACGGCAGCACTGAAGACATCGCCGTAACTGGTGCCTTTATTGCCATTGGCCACAAGCCAAACACTGAGCTCTTTGTTGGCCAGCTCGATATGAAAAACGGTTACCTCAAGACCCACTCAGGACTTGAAGGCAATGCTACTGCCACTAATATCCCTGGTGTATTTGCAGCGGGCGACGTACAAGATCACATCTACCGTCAAGCAATTACCAGCGCTGGCACAGGCTGTATGGCTGCATTAGATGCACAGCGTTACTTGGAAACATTGGAATAAGTTTTCAGAGTTGCACTAATAAAAACGCCTAGCGATGCTAGGCGTTTTTATTTGAGATTTCTTATACGCTCAAGGCGAGTAAAGCCACCTCAGGCGCACGATCCAATATTTTTAGCAGCGCCTTTGCTGCGCCTGTTGGACTTCTTTTCCCTTGCTCCCAATTTCGGATAGTTTCCAAGGAGACTTCTATGCGATTTGAGAACTCTTGTTGAGACAAGCCAATCCGTTCACGGACTCGCTTTGCATACTTTGCAGCATCTTGCATGGCCTCGTCATCGTCTTGCTGTTGGTGTAACTTAATGAGGCGCTCAGAAGTTGCATCTAATAACTTCTTATTTACAACTCCCTTGGGGAAACTTTTTGGGTTATTTAGATCAACGCTAACTCGTACTATTTTTTTCATATCGCTTGACCTCCCTGTTGTTAGCTTTCCTTGCTGAAATAATTCTGATGGCCTTAACTCTTCTAGTGAACACAACTACGAAGACCCTTTTATCAATTGCTCCTATTGCGCGATACCGCTCTTCCCCGTAATCCCACCTTTGGTCATGCTCAATAAGTATCGTAGGATCTTTAAAAATTGATATCACATATGCGAAATCAAAATTTCGAGAGATCTGGCATGAGTTACTTTTAGCCAAATCCCATTCAAAATCCATTAGCACTATGGTAGGCCAATGGCCTACCATAGTCAAGTGCTTTCAAAATAAAAAACGCCTAGCATTGCTAGGCGTTTTTGTTTATTACGGCTTGATTGCTTAACGTGAGACCACTGGCAACAATGGCACGATGAGCAATGCCACGATATTGATGATCTTAATCAGCGGATTAACAGCAGGACCCGCAGTATCTTTGTAAGGGTCGCCCACAGTGTCGCCAGTTACTGCCGCTTTATGAGCTTCAGAACCTTTGCCGCCGAAGTTACCTTCTTCGATGTATTTTTTGGCGTTATCCCAAGCACCGCCACCGGTACACATCGAGATTGCAACAAACAAGCCAGTCACGATCGTGCCCATAAGCAAGCCACCCAATGCAGCAGGTCCTAGCAAGAGGCCAACTACGATTGGGGCAACCACTGGCAAGAGTGAAGGAATGATCATCTCTTTAATCGCAGCTGAGGTGAGCATATCCACTGCTTTGCCGTACTCTGGCTTAGCTGTACCTTCCATGATTCCAGGAATTTCACGGAACTGACGACGCACTTCCTCAACCACTGCGCCAGCGCAACGACCAACTGCTTCCATTGCCATCGCACCAAACAAGTAAGGAATCATGCCGCCAATAAAGAGACCAATGATCACCATGTGGTTAGACAGATCAAACGACACTTGTTGGCCAATGCCTTCTAAGGCATGGGTGTAGTCAGCAAACAGCACGAGTGATGCCAAGCCAGCAGATCCAATCGCATAACCTTTGGTCACCGCTTTAGTAGTGTTACCTACCGCATCTAATGGATCAGTAATGTCGCGTACAGATTGTGGCAAACCTGCCATCTCTGCAATACCGCCAGCGTTATCAGTGATTGGGCCGTAGGCATCAAGTGCAACCACAATACCGGCCATCGACAACATGGCGGTTGCTGCAATCGCAATACCGTACAAACCAGCCAACCAATACGCTGCAAAAATTGCGGCACACACAAACAGCACTGGATAAGCAGTCGACTTCATTGAAATGCCCAAACCAGCAATGATGTTCGTACCGTGGCCCTTAGTAGATGCTTCTGCAATATGTTGCACTGGCTTGAATTGGGTGCCGGTGTAGTACTCAGTAATCCATACCAACCCAGCTGTTAGCAATAAGCCCACTACAGTTGAACCAAACAAGCGCCATTGGCTACCTGGAATACCCAAGGCATCGTCCGGCATGATGAAGTTGGTTACAAAGTAGAAAGCAATCAGCGATAAACCACCAGCAATAACCAAGCCTTTATACAAAGCAGGCATGACGTTTCTCATGCCAGGCGTTGCTTTTACAAATGAGCAGCCAATGATGGAGGCGATGATTGAAACACCACCGAGTACTAATGGATAAATAATTGCAGCTACTGGTGCACCAGTCACCATGAGTGAACCCAACACCATGGTTGCAATCAAAGTTACCGCATAAGTTTCAAATAAGTCAGCCGCCATACCTGCGCAGTCACCCACGTTATCGCCAACGTTGTCAGCAATCACCGCGGGATTGCGTGGGTCATCTTCCGGAATACCTGCTTCAACTTTTCCGACTAAGTCAGCACCAACGTCAGCACCTTTAGTGAAGATGCCACCGCCCAAACGAGCGAAGATCGAAATCAGTGACGAACCAAATGCCAAACCAATGAGTGGATGAAGAACAGAAGAGAGGTCTTGTCCTGCACCAATCGATACAAGGAACATAAAGAACAAGCCGACACCCAAGAGGCCAAGACCCACTACCAACATGCCAGTAATGGCGCCACCTTTAAACGCCACATTGAGCGCTTCGTTCATTCCCTTGGTAGCCGCTTCTGCAGTACGAACGTTTGCTCGTACCGAGACGTTCATGCCGATAAAGCCGCAAGCACCAGAAAGGACGGCGCCGACAACAAAACCTATGGCAGTCGCAAAATCGAGGAAGAGCGCCATCAAAATGGTCAGGATTACCCCAACAATGGCGATCGTTTTATATTGGCGCGACAAATAGGCCGCCGCACCCTGCTGAATCGCCTCCGCAATTTCTTGCATCTTGGCGTTACCAGTACTTTGCTTCAAGATCCAGCCGCGCATCAAAAAACCGTAAATTACGGCTAGGACACCGCATGCCAAGGCAAAATACAAGCCTAAAGTGACATTACTCATGCTTGAACTCCCTAAAGTTAATCATTTGTTAATCTTTATTGATTTGCATAACCTGCACTTAGGTAGACCTGGTTCCCGAAAGCTTTAAACTATGGTCTTTAAGCAGTACCAGTATGTAACAGAATCACCCCTGCGCCCCCTTTATAGGATCAGGGTATTTACTAATCATTATTCGGAGTATTTATGAGTCTCGACAAAGTCAAGCCAGGTAAAAAGATCCCTGAAAGCTTCAACGTCATTATTGAAATCCCAATGAATGCGGATCCAATCAAGTATGAAGTTGACAAAGAGAGTGGCGCAATTTTCGTTGACCGTTTTATGGGTACTGCAATGCACTATCCATGTAACTATGGCTACATCAACAAAACAATCGCTGGTGATGGCGACCCTGTTGACGTTCTCGTGATTACTCCATTTCCATTGATCCCAGGTGTGGTTGTTAGCTGCCGCGCAATTGGTGTTTTACAAATGGAAGATGAAGGCGGTCAAGACGCGAAATTGTTGGCTGTTCCAGAAGACAAAATTTTGCCTATCTACACTCACTGGCAAAAACCAGAGGACATCAATCCTTTACGCTTAAACCAAATTCAACACTTCTTCGAGCACTACAAAGATCTCGAGCCAGGTAAGTGGGTAAAAGTTAAAGGTTGGGGCGGCATTGCAGAAGCTCATCAAGAAATTCTTGAGGGCATCGACCGCTACAACAAAGAGAACAAGTAATTTTTTAAATTATTGATAGGCTTTGTGAATCGGAGTGAGCGCACAGAAAATTGCTTTAGCCCAGATCAACCCATTACTGGGTGATTTGGCTGGCAACGCGCAGCTGATTCACAAGGCCGCTCTAGACGCCTATTCTCAAGGCGCCAAACTCGTAGTAACCCCTGAGCTTTCGCTCACAGGCTATCCCCCAGAAGATCTATTACTCCGCCCTGCCTTTATTGAAGCGGCGCAGGAGCAACTTGAACTCTTGATGAAAGAGCTCGCTCAGCACTCTGGTCTGACCGTTATCGTGGGGCACCCCAAAAAGACATCCGCAGGTTTGCAAAACTATGCATCCGTTTTACAAGACGGCAAAGTGATTGCAGGCTATGCGAAACAAGAATTGCCTAACCATGAAGTATTCGACGAAGTGCGCTACTTCGTGCCCGGCAATCAAGCTTGCGTATTTGAATGCGACGGCATTCGTTACGGATTAATTTTGTGTGAAGACGCCTGGCATGCTGGTCCAGCTAAGCAAGCGCATGCTGCTGGCGCACAAGTACTACTCGTGCCGAATGCTTCTCCGTATCATTTGAAAAAAGAAGCGCTACGTATTGATGTGTTGCGTGGCCATATTGCCCAAACCAAAATGCCGCTGGTCTATGTCAATGCCGTTGGCGGACAAGATGAATTGGTTTTTGATGGTGGCTCATTTGCTCTAAATAGCCAAGGTGAAGTTGTGATGGCGATGCCCCAGTTTGAAACTGGCTTAGGCATTGTTGCAACCTCCCCATCCGGTGAATTAGAAAAAGGCTTGATTACCCCACCCCAGTCTGTTGAGGCACAGGCCTATCAAGCGCTGGTCTTGGGTGTACGTGACTATGTCACTAAAAATCGCTTCCCTGGTGTGATTATTGGACTATCTGGCGGCGTGGACTCAGCATTGGTTCTAGCAATTGCTGTAGACGCTTTAGGTGCCGACAAGGTACGCACCGTCATGATGGCCTCACGCTATACCGCAGACATCTCTTGGATCGATGCGCGGGAGATGGCACAGAACCTAGGCGTGCAATACGATGAGATTCCAATCAGCGGACCGGTTGATGCTTTAGAGGCATCCTTAGCTGAGCAATTTAAAGGTTTAAATGTTGACGCTACTGAAGAGAACATTCAGGCACGTGTGCGTGGCACCCTGCTCATGGCTCTATCCAATAAAACTGGTCGACTCGTTTTAACCACGGGTAACAAAAGCGAAATGGCGGTTGGCTACTGCACGCTCTACGGAGATATGGCCGGTGGCTTTGCAGTCATTAAAGATATTGCAAAGACTTTGGTGTATCGCTTATGCGCCTATCGCAACAGTATTAAGCCCATCATTCCGGAGCGCATTTTGACTCGCGCCCCTTCAGCAGAATTGCGCCCTGACCAAAAAGATCAAGATAGCCTACCTTCCTACGAAGTATTAGATGGGATCGTTGAACGCTATATGGAGCAAAACCAATCTATCGCCCAGATTATTGCCGCAGGCTTTGATGCGGAGAGTGTAGAAAAGGTTACCCGCCTCATTAAGCTCAATGAATATAAGCGCCGTCAGGCGCCTCCAGGGGTCCGTGTAACTACCCGCGCTTTTGGTCGGGATTGGCGTTACCCAATCACATCACAATTTAGAGCCTAGACACCCAGAAAATAGCCATTTTTTGGCAAGCTATTGAAGTTCTAGGTATGATTACTGCATTAGGGGGAATAAATGAAATTAATTACATCCATCATTAAGCCGTTCAAGCTCGACGAAGTCCGTGAATCCTTGGCTGAAGTAGGCGTTACAGGCCTTACCGTTACTGAAGTTAAAGGTTTTGGCCGCCAAAAAGGTCATACTGAACTCTATCGTGGCGCTGAATATGTAGTCGACTTTTTGCCTAAGGTAAAAGTAGAAGCTGTAGTTGCCGATGACCGCGTAGACGCTGCTATCGAAGCCATTACTAAAGCTGCTCGTACTGGCAAGATTGGTGACGGAAAGATTTTCGTTACTGCAGTTGAGCAAGTGATTCGTATTCGTACCGGCGAAACTGATAACGCAGCAGTTTAACGATCGATTAAATGCATTACCTAAACCAGCGGCTTAATTAGCCGCTGTTTTTATTTGAATCAACGTAATTGAGAGTCTGTAGAGGCGGCTGGAGCTACGGACTGAACAATTTCAGCTGGCTCCAAAATAATAGTCTTGCTGCTCGTATTGCCAGTGCGCACCTTCGCACCTTGGAAATACAAATCCACTTGATTTAATCCACCAGTTAAGACCTTGAACGGTGGCTTGCCATACACGCTGGCTCCAACACCAGGCTCAAGCATTTTGTTTTGAGTTTTACCGGTTGCATCGACCACACAAACAGTTTGCGCAGTCTTGGATTGCAAATACACATTGTCACCTGATTTTTTAGGTGCGTCTGGTTTGTAATTCAAAGCTGAAGCATCGGCAGCTGGGCACTCAGCTGAAACGGGTGCCGCTACAGGCTGAGCAGCCGGAGCAGGAACAGGTGTTGCTGGCTGGGCAGCTGGCGCAGGCTCAGCAGGCGCGCTTGCTGGCGGAGTCTCTGGAGCAACTTCTTGAATGATGACTACTTCTTCTTTGACTGGCTCAGGGAAAAATAGTGGACGTAAGTTCACCACGGAAAAAATCACCGCAGCAGCAATTGCTAATAAGAGGATGATTTTCTTTTTGGGATCAACAGATGCTTTTGACTTCACGCTGTAATCAAGAATGCTCTCAGTTACTTTTCTTGCGCTAGGTTTTTCAGCTTTAGGCTCCACAACTTTGGCTACTGGCGCAGCTTCTTTTTCTGCTGTTTTTTCTTTTACTTCATTTGAGTCGTGAGCTTTTTCAGGCTTTGCTTTTTTCTCTGCTGCAGAGGCTTTTGTCTCCTCCTGCAATTTTTCTTCTACTTCAGCCGGGTTAACAGGTTGCGCCACTCCAGAAAAATCAAATGCCTCTTCTGGTTTTATTTTTAATAATTCAGCAACCTTTTTTGCTGCCGTGAATTTAACTTGTGCGCCATAGAAACTGCTGCTTTCACCACTCTCAATTTGCTCTATTTGGCGAACCGAGAAGCATGACATCCCAGACAAATCTTTCAGGCTTAAACCAAGACTTTCTCTAGCCTTAGTAAATGCTTCTTTACGAATCTCTGGAAGTTTTTCTGAATTAATCACTAAGCAATAACCATCTCATATGGAAGTAACAAGATTGATAGTAATACCAAAATGGTGCAAGGGTAATTAGCCGCCAAGCTAATTATTTAAAGGGTGGCTCTCAAGATTGGACTCAAGGTACTTCTTCACTAAAACCTGCACTGAATCCGCGTGCATTTTGTCCATCACCCTAGCCTTGTGAACCTTAATCGTGGCATCGGTTGTCCCTAGCTTTACTGCAATATCCTTGTTTAAAAGGCCTTTAACGAGCCATCCACACACTTCACGCTCTCTTGGGGTCAAGCTTTCGTAATCCTTCTTAGCCTCAACATCTAAAGAAACACGCTTGAGCTGGCGACTATCAAAGTCAATTGCATCTGCAACCGCTTTTAAGAGCTCTTCTAGGTTAAATGGCTTAAATAAGAAATCTACCGCACCCTTCTTCAGCCCCTGAACAATCTGATGCGGGTGGCTTTGTCCACTAACAAAGATGATGGGGGTCTTGCGTCCGAACTTCAGGAGCTTTTCCTGCAAATCAAGACCTGTCATATCTGGCATTTGCATATCCAAAAGAATGACTGCTGGGGATACCGGAACAGACTTCTCTAAGAACAGGGTTGCAGAGGCATAGTCTTCAACCAGATAGCCCAGTTCCCGCAGCATTCTTGAGAGAGAAATGCGCATCGATTCATCGTCATCAATTAGGTATATGTGGCCGACTTTAGTCATTGAATTCAAAGGAAAAAGTAATAGATGAGCTAATGTACTGCAGTGCTTTTCAGGAAGCTATTAGCTATCTAGCTAATATTTAGACCTAAATCAATGATTTCATTGGTATATTTGTATTGCAATGCAACATTTAGACTCTCCACTGCCTCCATGGGACCCTCAAACCCATCTCACGGCACAATAGAGCCTTTCGACACAAACCTTTTCTGGAGTAATAAGCATGAAACGCCTAAATGAACGCTCGCGCATGGTCACCGAAGGAGTCGCTCGCGCACCTAATCGTTCGATGTATTACGCAATGGGTTACGAAGAAAAGGATTTCGTAAAGCCAATGGTTGGCGTTGCGAATGGTCACTCCACTATCACTCCTTGTAATAGTGGCTTGCAAAAATTAGCTGATGCTGCGGTTGAGGCTCTTGAAGCAGCCGGCGCAAAAGCACAAGTATTTGGTACGCCAACAGTTTCTGATGGTATCGGTATGGGTACTGAGGGTATGAAGTATTCCCTCGTATCTCGCGAAGTCATTGCTGACAGTATTGAAGTGTGTGTCAATGGTCTGTGGCAAGACGGTGTAGTCGTTATTGGTGGTTGCGATAAAAATATGCCAGGCGGCATGATGGCTTTAGCCCGCACGAACGTTCCTGGTATTTATGTTTATGGCGGCACAATTAAGCCAGGCCATTACAAGGGTAAAGAACTCAATATTGTTTCTGCATTTGAAGCAGTTGGTGAATTTACTTCTGGTCGACTTAGCGAAGAAGACTTAAAAGGTGTTGAACAACACGCTTGTCCAGGCAGCGGCTCCTGTGGCGGCATGTATACAGCGAACACCATGAGCTCCTCATTTGAGGCTTTGGGCATGAGCTTGCCCTACTCCTCCACAATGGCTAACGTGGATGCTGAGAAGGTAGCCAGCGCAGCTGAGTCAGCACGTGTCTTGGTTGAAGCGGTTAAAAACAACCTGCGTCCACGCGACATCATCACCAAGAAGTCTATTGAGAACGCAGTGAGCGTCATCATGGCTGTTGGCGGCTCTACCAATGCGGTATTGCATTTCTTGGCCATTACTAGCGCTGCTGAGATCGATTGGACTATTGACGACTTCGAACGTATTCGTAAGCGCGTTCCAGTAATCGTGGATATGAAACCATCAGGCACTTACCTGGCAACTGATTTACATCAGGCCGGCGGTATTCCACAAGTGATGAAGATTTTGCTCGACGGTGGATTGCTCCACGGCGATTGCATGACCATCACTGGTAAGACAATTGCTGAAGTACTGAAAGATGTTCCATCAGTGCCACGCGCCGATCAGAAAGTGATTCGCACTTTAGACAATCCTTTATACAAGCAAGGTCACTTGGCCATTCTCAAAGGCAACATCTCTCCTGAGGGTTGCGTTGCGAAGATTACCGGCTTGAAGAACCCATCTATTACTGGCCCAGCCCGCGTGTTTGACTCTGAAGATGATGCGATGGCAGCCATCATGGCGCAAAAGATTAAAGATGGTGACATCGTGGTCATACGCTATGAAGGCCCTAAAGGCGGTCCTGGTATGCGTGAGATGCTTGCCCCTACCTCTGCCCTGGTTGGCCAAGGTTTAGGTGAGTCTGTAGGCCTCATTACCGATGGTCGCTTCTCTGGTGGCACATGGGGCATGGTAGTTGGTCACGTAGCTCCTGAAGCGTATGTCGGTGGCACCATCGCCCTCATCAACGAAGGCGACTCCGTCACAATCGATGCGCATAAGCTACTGATTCAACTCAACGTAGATGAAGCAGAAATTGCGAAGCGTCGTGCAGTCTGGAAACAGCCTAAGCCACGCTATACCCGTGGTCTGCTAGCAAAATACGCAAGTCTTGCAAGTAGCGCCAGCAAAGGTGCGGTAACGGATTTGGATTTAGAAATCTAAACCGCTTCGCTAAAGAAAAAGCCCCAAAGTAAAACTAGGGGCTTTTTTATTACCTCAGCATTGCTACTGAATACAAATCTTAGTGTTTCATTGCTCCGCCATGACCAGCGCCTGGGTTACCCATCGCATTTACAGGCATTTTTACTTCTACTTCACCCGCTTTAGCAAATTTGAGTTTGACTGGAACAGTTTCACCGGCTGTCAACGGGGCCTTAATGTTCATAAACATGAGGTGCAAGCCGCCTGGCTTTAATTCCACAGCACCGCCAGCAGGCACGGCGATATCTTTTACCTGACGCATCTTCATGACGTTGCCGTCCATCGCCATTTCGTGCAATTGCACTTCGCCAGCAACTGGTGAGCTTGCGGATACCAATTGATCAGCAGCGCCTTTGTTTTCAATCTTCATAAAGCCACCAGCAACTTGCTGTCCAGGAACAGTAGCGCGGGTATAGGCGTTCTCAATTTGTACGCTACCTACTTTAGCGTTTTGTGCGTGAGCTGAAAAACTCAAACCTAAGGCCAGTAATAACAAAGCTAATGTATTTCGTTTCATGCCATCTCCTCTTTAACAATCATTGATTAAGCCCAATCCTCTTGAGCAAATTTACAAACTATGGTTACTAATTTAATACTAAAAATTCTCTGCTAGATAACTCATAAGCCATTAATAAATGCTTATTACCAGCTCATTGTCTTAGTGCCATCTTTAAATAAAGCATCGCCAGTAACCTTTGGACCACCAATTTTTACCGCGGAAATAAGATCTGATTCTGTATACCCAGCTTGCTTAAGGCACATTGGGCACATAATTACCAGACCACCCTTGGCAGCAATATCGGATAGCTCTTTTTGCTGAGCAGCATATTTCTCGGAGCCCGCTTTCACACCCAAAATAACAGCTTTGTCATTCAAGAAAACCGTTAACGGGTGACCATTTGATGAGTGGTGCTTACCAAAGTTCAGCGCCATCGAAGAACGGCCAGGCTCATCTGTGCTTAAGTTAATAAATAGAGGGTCGTTATCGCCCGCCTGGGATGAAAGCGTAATGCTTGTTAGAACTGCAACGATTCCAAACTTAATAAACTTCAAATTCATTCCTGCTCCTTAATAATATTTCCAATATCAAAACTTAACCACCCAATATCAAAGCCTTTTGTAGCTTTTGAAAATCAATCAATCCAGTCTTACGGGTTGCTTTGCCACTCTTATCGATCATGATCGTTGTAGGGGTCTCACCATGCCACTTCGGATCGATCTCATAACGCAAGCGCTCATCAAATGGGGCGGCCACATATAAGTTATTGGCTTTTTCCAGCCCTGCTTTGTTCAACATCTTTTTAATTGAATCAACCGGTACATCATCCACCTGAATAAAAATTACCTTAGCAGTAGGATTATTTTTTACGAAGCTCCCCCATTGCGGCATCTCCTTTACACAGGCTGGGCAAGTCACGCCCCAAAAATGAACCGCCAGGGGGGCGCCATTAGCAGTCTTTACTAGAGAACTCCAATCCCCGGCTTGATATGGCTTCAGAGCATTAGTATCGGCCAACCCAATATTGACCATAAATAAACTCAAGAGCAATGCTATCCAATACTTTTTCATTTTTTATGCCCAATATTGATTAGCTGATAACCATCAGCTCGCGTTAACCAAGATAAAAAGACCGCATCTCCATGAGATAACAACAAGGGGTGATCGCTATACCCTTCAGTACTTGCTAATACTCTCGATGAACTCCAAGTGTTTCCATCATCAGCTGAGTCTTGCATGTATACAGATGACTTCTTGCCATCGAACTCTTTCCATACCAGCCATATTTGCTGACCTGAGGCAAAAAGATAAGGTCTTGCAACGTTAGATGCTTCTGCACCAATCCTGCTTGGCTTTGAATAAGTTAATCCTTGGTTACTAGAGTTGGCATAGAAGACACCAGAACGCTTACTACCCTGTGTGTACCAAGCGACATGGAATTTTCCAGTGCCAGAAACAGCAATAGATGGGCCGTGATGCGGGCATGCATCCGTCTTCCAGTCGTCATCAGCGACTTTGCGAACAGTCTCAGCACCCTTGCTAGAGATCACCTGAGAGGCTTGATCCCTTATTCCTCCGGGGAAGATGGCTCGATAGACGATGACCGGCTGGTTTTGTGGATCCAGAGCTGCGCCAATGCGGCAGCACTCGCAACTACTCTCATTGGCAAAACGCTCCACCTGAAATGTCTTGCCACCATCTTGAGAGCTTGAATACGCAATAGAGCCACCCAAACGCTTCTCGCCACCCTTCTTTGCTGCTGCAACCAGACGTTTATCAATCCAAGAGATAAAGATATTGCCATCTGGTTTTATCAAAACCGATGGAAAGCGCTGGCTTGAACTGTCATTTACCAGCGATGCTGATGCTGTAAATGTAGCGCCCCCATCTTCAGATCGGGCGGTATTGATTTGTGCATTCCAATTTGAATCTTTGAAAAAGCTATAGGCTAAAAATGCATTACCATTTTTGTCAGCAACAATTTGTGGTCTTGCATCGCTACCGGTATCTAGCGACTTTCCATGCTCCGCAATTTTGGTTGCAGGCGTAAAAGTTTTCCCCAAGTCTGTCGATTGGGCTACAGAAACCACTCCATTAGCCGTCCACGCCAATAGTAGTTTTCCATTCTGACCAAAAAATGGCGTTGCAGCATTCGCACATTGCAATCCATCGCCCTGACAAACATCATTAGGCTTAGTCTTCATGGCGCCGGCCATCCCCGAAGAATGGTCCATCTGTGCTTGCGCTTGCCCAAAAGCCCCTAGCACACCTAAAAGAAGTGCACAAAGCAATACAGAGCATTTGAACAAGCGATTGATTTGCATCATGATTAAAAGATAATACGCCCACCGACTGAGATAGCTTGTGGCATACCTTGTGTATAGGAAGTAGAGCTACCACCCGTGCCAAAGGTAATGTACTGACGATTAAACAAGTTCACTGCGGAGGCATAAACAGTAGCGTTTTTAGTCACCTCATAGTTAGCACGTAAACCTACCACCGCATAAGAAGCCACTGGCAAAGTATTAGCAGTGTTCAACCAAGAGCTCCCCACATAACGAACTGTGGCAGTAAAGCTTGCTTGCGGCACTGGATAATAGGTTAAGCCACCACCCAGAATATTTTGCGGAACGCCGCCAACCTGCTTATTAATCGGGTCACTTGTAGCGCTCATTGTTAACTTAGTGCTAGTAAATGCATAGTTCGCATCAGTAGCCCACTTCGAGTTAATGTCGTGATGAAACTGAAACTCAATACCCTGACTTAAGAGATTCTGGTTATTGGTGTAGTAACTAATATTTTTTGAATTACATATCCCAACATTTCCAGTTCCGGCCAAGGGGTTTCCTGTAGCGCCACACAGACTTCTAGCTAAGACTACGTCGCTTGTGCTTTGACTTGAGAGGCTATAAGTTGCAACTGCATTCTGAATATAGTTGTTAAATGCAGTTAATTGCGCAAAGCCGCCCTTCCATCGATAGTCTGTACCGACCTCATAACCCGTCATCGTTTCAGGCGTTAGATTTGGGTTGGCAAAACTATAACCACTTGATGAGCCATAAGAGCGTAGGGTGTTATTCATACCAGGCGCATGAAATGCCTGATAGGCAGCAGAACGTAAATCCCAATTCTTGCTCATCTTATATAACAATCCCAAGGTAGGACTCAATTGTGTCTTGCTTTGGTTGGGCACATTTTGATATGAAGGGTTTGCGCCGTTAGAGCCCGCGTTGTAGTTGGTAGGAGTCTGGCTATTCCATTGATCCACACGGGCGGCTAATGTTGTTTCTAGCGGAAAAGATTCAGCATTAGACTTTAGTTGCCCCATCAAACCATAAAATGATTGTTGACCTTGCCCATAATTCACGGCAGCTGAAGTGCCGTTGTTATTTAAGTTATTTGTTAAATTTGACCCAGCAATATTGCGTGCATCAACACCTACTACATACTGATTGATTAAACCCGTAACTTCTTGGGTGTACTGGGCTGATGCACCTACTGTACTGTACGGGTCCTTATAGGTTGCATTGATATATGGCGTATTGGCAGGAATATTGTTTGACCTGCTTGTAGTGGTGGAGCCATTCTGCTTATTGAAATTAGTATTTTCATAGAAGAAATTGACATCCACTTTTGACTTATCGTCCAAGCGGGTAGTTGTACCTCCAGCTACATCTGTCTCTTGCGTAAGATTGGTTGCAAATGCATAACCAGAAGAGAGATCAGACATTGTGTGATAGCCCACACGGAAGAAGCCATTGGTATCTTGAGTCGCCTTAAAGTAACCCTGCATTCTGACGTTAGAGTTATGTGAAGATGCTGGCCCTTGGCCATTCTTAATGTTGGCTGGTGAGGCTGGCGAGATTGTTGCAATATTTTGATAGCCATCAGTATTGAAATAATCAGCTGAGAATCGCAATTGGAGATTTTCAGAGGCAATGAGGTCTTTGGATGCAGCTACGTTGCCAGTACCAAACGCACCATAACTCGCAGAAACCTCTTGTTGACTATTAACTGGGGTTTTAGTCTTAATATTAATTACGCCACCCATGCCGTAGTTGCCCCATAAGCTGGAAACGCCACCGCGAATAAACTCAACAGAGTCAATTGAGGACATCGGTACCAAATTCCACTGTACCGTTCCATAAAAGGCGTCATTAGCTGGCAATCCATCTATCAACACCAAAGTACGCGCATTACCAAGGCCGCGCACGTTAATACTTTGACCCGTTGGATCCTTTTGGTAATACGGCTGGTCATTCAAGATCACGCCAGGTACATTCTTTAAGATTTGATCAATGGTCTGATCTGGCGCCACTTCTAGCGCCTCTTTAGTGAGAACGGTTGTATTGAGGGGAATCTCATCCAATGGGGTGCCTGAGCGGGTGGCTGTTACGGTCACGCTCTTTAACTTCTGATCGTAGTCTGGCGGTGGCGCAATTTGCGCCTGTGCATTAATGAATACCGAACCAAATAGCATGCCTACGCATGCGCTAATTTTCTTTTGCTGAAACAACATTTACTACTCCACTTGATAATGCGACAACGTCTTAAATGAATCGTTGCCAACTACATAGCTAGGCTATGCCCTAAATTTAATTAGGCGTTTACTGGTGGAGCTGCTGAGGGAGGTGTTACCCAAACTGCGAGTGGTTTAGGTGATTGATAGAAAAGCTGTGGCAGCAAAGCTAAAGTTTGCGGCGCTTGGAAAGTGAGATTGGTATTAAAGGCTGGTGTGATGCTATTTTGAGCTACGCAATATGGACATGGCTGAGCTTGCTCCGCTACTTCTTGCTCATCCCCCTGCACTTGAATCTGAAGCTTGTTGCCATCAGCCGAACAAATCTCCATCGCAAAACCTTGACCGTGCTTAGCAAGGGAGACTGCTTGAGAAACAGCGGGCGCAAGCGCACTCATTGCGATTGCAAATGCAGCAATCCAGTGAATGAGGCGGTTTTTATGGAAATTCATGATGGGGGAATTTTATCGGAATTTTGTATTTCTTCTGTCTTTCGCATGAAAAAAGGGGCTGACGCCCCTTTTTCCTGTGAAATCGCTATTTCTAGCGAGTTACTTATGCTGCAGCAGACTTTTTCTTGCCTACAAACTTGCCAATCAATGGCCAGAAGAGGAGCAATAAAGCCAAAGATGTAATGCCGCCTACCAATGGGTTAGAGAAGAAAATATCTAAGCTACCCTGTGAGAACAACATGGATTGACGGAACGAATCTTCTGCACGGTCGCCCAATACCAAGGCCAAGACCATTGGCGCCATTGGGTAGTCCAGTTTCTTAAAGACATAACCCAGAATACCGAAGCCCATCATCAACCAAACGTCAAACATGGCGTTATGAACGGTGTATGCACCAACCGCACAAATCACAATAATGACTGGTGCAATGATTGAGAATGGAATTCTCAAGATGGAGGCAAACAGTGGCACGCAAGTTAATACAACAAACAAGCCAGCCAAGTTACCCAAGTACATACTAGCGATCAAGCCCCAAACAAAGTCTGGCTTCTCTACGAAAAGCAAAGGACCAGGTTGCAAGCCCCAGATCAACAAGCCACCGAGCAATACCGCTGCTGTTGGTGAACCAGGAATACCGAGTGACAACATTGGGAGAAGTGCTGCAGTACCAGCAGCGTGAGCTGCAGTTTCTGGAGCAACGATACCTTCCATCTTGCCGGTACCAAACTTGTCTCCATCTTTGGATACGCGCTTAGCAACGCCGTAAGCCATGAAAGAAGCAGGTGTTGCACCGCCTGGAGTAATACCCATCCAGCAACCAATTAAGCAGCTGCGTAATGAAGTAGCCCAGTACTTAGGCAATTGCTTCCAAGTTTCCCAAACCACTTTGCCGCGAATCTTCGCTGCTGCACCTTGGAATGCCAAGCCTTCTTCCATTGACAGGAGAATCTCACCGATACCGAACAAGCCGATCACAGCGATCAAGAAGTCAAAGCCGCGCATTAATTCTGGGTTACCGAATGTCAAGCGCAACTGGCCAGTAACCGTATCCATACCAACAGTAGCCAAGGCGAAGCCCAACATCATTGCTGAAATGGTCTTAAATGGCGATCCCTTGTTCATACCCACGAAACTACAGAAGGTAAGCAGGTAGACCGAGAAGAACTCCGGTGGACCGAATTGGAGTGCAAATTTCGCAACCAATGGTGCCAAGAAGGTAATCATCACGATCGCAAAGAAAGCACCTACGAATGAAGATGTGAAGGCTGCAGTCAATGCTTCGCCAGCTTTGCCATTACGGGCCATTGGGTAACCGTCAAAGGTTGTCGCAACAGACCACGGCTCGCCGGGAATATTAAAGAGCACCGATGTAATCGCTCCGCCGAACAACGCACCCCAGTAAATACAGGAGAGCATGATGATCGCGGAAGTTGGTGGCATGGTAAATGTCAACGGCAACAGAATCGCAATACCGTTTGCACCACCTAAACCTGGCAACACACCGATGATCACACCGAGCGTTACACCAACCAACATTAACAGCAAGTTAAAGGGTGTCATTGCAACGGCAAAGCCGTTGAATAGAGCGCTAATTTCTTCCAACTTGAACTCCTTATTTAATCTTTTTTAATAGTTATTCTTTTTTATTGCACACCCAAGAATTCGAGCGGGTTAAACCAGGCACCGTGTGGCAATGGAACTTGGAACCAGTACTCAAACATGAGGTAGAGGGCAGCGCTCACGCCAACAGACACAGCAACAGCCTTCCAAATTGGATACTTGCCTAACCACACCATAAAGATCGCGATGTAGAGAGCAGCAGAAACATAAATACCAATTAATTGCACGCCCAATACAAACACAGTCGCCGGCAGAAGCACGGCCATAACTTGCTTTAATGGCTCGCTATCGACAAATGACTCTGTTTTCTTTTTCTTATTAACGATCGCAGCTTGGTAAAGAGTGACTGTGCTTGAAAGCAAAATAATCAAGCTAATGTAGAAAGGGAAATATCCCGCTTCTGGACCATCCGCACCCCAGCTAGCACCCAATTTCAAGCTGCCGACCATTACTGTCAGGCCAATCGCAATGAATACGAGCGCAGTGATGATATCCATCGCTCTTACGCTGATCGCTGATTCTTGATTTGAATTATTTGTATGTTCAGACATTTTTATATTTTTAATAAAGTTGATTAACGCACTTACTTAAAAAATGGGACCCCCTACTGGAGGTCCCATCTTGTTCTAACAAAATTACTTAGCTAAGAATCCTGCCTCGGACATCAATTGCTTATGCAAAGCTTCATTCAATGTGAGCCAGTTTCTGAATTCTTTACCGGTCATGAATGTTTGATTGAATGCACCATCAGCCATGAACTTCTTCCACTCTGGAGTAGCACGAACTTTCTTAAACAAGTCGATGTAGAAATCAACTTGCTCTTGAGTTACACCAGGAGCCATAAAGATGCCGCGCAACATGACATAGTCAGTTGGAACGCCAGCTTCTTTACAAGTTGGTACGTCATACCATGATTGAGTATCAGTAACCTTCTCTTTGTATGGCATACGTGTGTCATCAAATACGCACAATGCACGTAATTTATTTGCACGCCATTGGGCAACTGCTTCAATAGGGTTATTCACAGAAGAATCAATGTGGTTACCAACCAACTGAACCGCTACGTCGCCACCTCCCTTGAATGGGATGTAAGTGAACTTAGCACCAGTTGCTTTTTCAATCGCTACAGTAATGATCTGGTCTTCAGACTTGGAACCAGTACCACCCATTTTGAATTTGCCTGGACCAGCAGCTTTAGCTGCGTCGATATATTCCTTAGCAGTCTTGTATGGTTTGTCAGCGTTGTCCCACAAAACGAATTGGTCGAGTGCCAACATCGCTACTGGAGTGATGTCTTGCCAGTTGAATGGAACACCTGTTGCTAAGGGAGTTGTAAATAAGTTTGAAAGTGTGATCACGATTTTATTTGGATCACCCTTCGCTTCTTTCATTGCCAAGAAACCTTCTGCACCAGCACCTGCACCCTTATTCACAGGAATAACAGCCTGCTTCATCAAGTTGTTTTTAGTAATGATGCCTTGGATCATGCGAGCCATTTGGTCAGCGCCGCCGCCAGGACCAGCTGGAATAATGAACTCAACAGGCTTGGTTGGCTCCCATGCAGCGAATGCAGGAGATACGCCTGCAACACCAAGAGCTAAAGCGGTAGAAATCAATGCACCTTTAAATTTCATCTTCATAAGATATGTCTCCAAAAAATGGTTAACCAATTTAATTTGGCTTATTTGTTGTGTGAGTGATTTTTAAACAAGATGTGCCAGTAAAACTTGACTACCATCAATAATTTCGCAATCGATTCACACGGGCTTCTGAAATCTAGTAGAAACCCTGATAACTCAAGCCAAAGACCGTAGATAGTGTACTTACATCAGAGATAAAAAACTGCATTTAATGCACGAAAAATGCACATTTTTAAAAGGTCTTTTATGCAAATTATTGTTAAGGGTTTTCCCTTAACATGACCGCAGAATACCGCTGCTTAACGGAAGCGATCTAGAAGTTTCTTACTGACTTTATCCAGTTGCGTGGAGTCTTTAATCAAAAACTGCAAACCATTCGAGTCGGCAATCAGCAAGGTATTACCAGCAATCCTACGAATATCTTCTTCACCCTTGAGGCGTATACGTGTTGGGCCACGATCGGTTTCGATATCCCAAATACTTGGCGTGGCGAAGGTTGAGACCTTGGTGATTTTTTCAATGACCGGCATGAACTCACGCTCGGCCAGCTCCTCTTCAATCAATCCAAGTTCTGCTTCAGAGATCGCAGCCATGTTTGGAAACCAGCAAAGTTCTTTACCGGATTGGTTCATGATGCCAATACCTGCGCCAGGCGCAGTAATCGGAAAGGCTCTTACTGGATGAACGCCTACATGTCGCTCACCCTTCTTATCAATAAAGACTAGGCGGCCTAGCGCATCACGCTCGAGCTGATGAGTGGATTGATTAATTTGCGTCATACCCCACCCCCAATTTTCTTAGCCACTTCTTCTAGTTTTTCTTCTTGCTGCTCAGCCTGTTCTTCTTCCAAGCTTTCGCCAATAGCACCGCCCTCAACCAACTCTGCCGCATGACGTAGCTGAGCTTGGTACAAGGTGTAATAAGCGCCCTGAGCTTCCATTAGCTGCTCGTGAGAACCAATTTCAACAATCTCACCTTTATCCAACACAACCAAGCGATCCGCTTTTCTCAAAGTGGAGAGACGGTGCGCAATCGCAATCGTGGTGCGGCCTTTAACTAAGTTATCCAATGCGCGCTGAATTTCTTTTTCAGTTGTCGTATCAACAGATGAGGTTGCTTCATCCAAAATCAAAATGCTTGGATTAATTAACAAGGCACGTGCGATAGAGATGCGCTGACGTTCGCCACCCGATAAAGACTGACCACGCTCACCAACTAGAGAGTCATAACCTAGGGGCAGGCGCAGAATAAACTCATGGGCATGAGCTGCGCGTGCTGCTTCAATAATTTCTTCACGAGTGGCATCAGGTTTGCCGTAAGCAATATTCTCAGCAATCGTACCAAAGAATAAGAATGGCTCTTGCAATACCAGACCAATGCGCTTGCGATAGTCAGAAATGGCGATGCTGCGAATATCGCGCCCATCTAATGAAACAGAGCCAGAACTCACGTCATAGAAACGGCAAATCAAGTTCACTAAAGTACTTTTTCCTGAGCCGCTATGCCCTACTAAGCCGATCATTTCACCGGGGGCAATATCCAAATCAATACCTTTAGTGACAGCGCGATTGCCGTAGCGGAAACCCACACCACGCATCGAGATGCGGCCTTTGACTTCACCCAAAGGAGCTGGGTTAATAGGCTCCGGAACACTAGAGACGTGATCGAGAATGTCAAAAATACGCTTAGCACCCGCAGCTGCTTTTTGGGTATGAGAAACAATGCGGCTCATTGAATCGAGGCGAATATAAAAACGTCCGATGTATGCCAAGAATGCAATCAAGACGCCAACAGTGACTTTCTGATGCGCTACTTGCCAGATACCAAAGCCCCACACCACCAACAAACCTGTTTCTGTCAGCAGTGTCACTGTAGGAGAGAACAATCCCCAGACGCGATTCACGCGATCATTAATTTGTAGGTTGTGTTTATTCGAATCTACAAAGCGCTTGAGTTCACGATCTTCTTGTGCAAATGCTTTCACAACACGAATGCCTGGAATCGTGTCAGCAAGAATATTAGTCACTTCAGACCAAATGCGATCAATCTTTTCAAAACCAAAACGTAGGCGATCACGCACTACGTGAATCATCCAGACGATGAATGGCAATGGCGCCAAAGTAACTAAAGCTAGCAAGGGATCGATGGATACCAAGATCGCCGCTGTCATGGTGATCATCAACACATCAGTTGCAAAATCGAGTGCGTACAAAGACAAGAAAACGCAGATGCGATCAGTCTCTGCGCCGATACGTGCAATCAAGTCGCCTGTACGTTTGCCACCAAAATATTCCAATGAGAGTTTGAGTAAATGCTCAAAGGTAGTGTTTCTTAAGTCAGCGCCAATACGCTCACTCACTAGAGCAAGTAAATATGTTTTCCACCAACCCAAGCCCCATGCAACGATCGCAGCACCAAATAAAGCCAAGAGATACATGCTGGCTAAATGGAAGTCGATCGGATTGCCCTTCTCGTATGGGATCAACACGTGATCCATTAACGGCATCGTGAGATACGGTGGAATTAATGTAGCGCCAGTAGATAGCAGAGTTAATACAAAGCCGAGTAGCAATTGCTTTTTGTAGGGACGGGCAAAACGCCAGAGCTTAAATAATGTCCAAGTCGATGGAGGTGCGTCATCCTCGGGATCGCAAGTTGGGCAGCTCTCAGAGTTTGCAGGCTTAGGACTCAAGCAAGCTGGGCATACCTGTTTGTCGTACTCACTAACCTCCCCACTACTAATCTCTTCACCACGATTAAGCTGCTTAAAGCTCGATTGCAATCGAAGCACCTGCGGATTCACAGCTAAGGTGAAATTCCAAGACTTGAGTAACTTATCGGCAGTTTCTAGCCTCAGATGCCCTACTCCTGCATGATCACCATGGACTAAATGGGTGCCTTGACCCAATTGCCAAGATTCAAATACCTTGCCATCTGTCCAAAATAGACCCTCTTCACTGAGCAAAAGCAGGCTTTTTTCAAAGCGCAAATCCGCATCCAGATCGAGCTCAACCCAAGCCAGCAGGGCATCGGGACTCTTTACTGGGGTGTTTTGATTCGCTAAAACAGCCTCCCAAGAGCTTGGCAGCACGGGGGCAAAAGGTAAGATTTGTGGCTTCATTGACCTTAAAAGTATAGTGGAGCTAAATTATTTAGATTTATTGCTCCTGTCAACTTTAGGGGGGCAAAAGCCGTTAAATTGTCTATATAGGCCTTTTTATGTATTTTTGCTACTTTTGTGAGTTTTTCAATAACTACTAGAAACAGAGAGACTGTCTGACGCGTCAACGCCAAAACCCTGGCGACGGCCATCGCAACACTGCATATGCCCCAATTACTAGATAAATCCATCGAGATTCTGAGCGTTAAGCATCTCCGTGGCCCCAATATGTGGACCTACCATCCTGTTATCGAGGTTTGGGTCGATATTGGCGATTTAGAGGACTATCCCTCTAATCTCATTCCCGGCTTTTACGATCGCCTTGTGAAGGCAATGCCAAGCCTGGTTGAACATCGTTGCAGTTATGGTGAAACTGGCGGCTTCTTAAAGCGCGTTGAAGAAGGCACTTGGCCTGCTCACATCATGGAGCACCTTACGCTTGAGCTGCAAAATTTAGCCGGCATTCCTGGCGGGTTTGGCAAAGCACGTGACGGTGATCGTCGTGGTGTTTATAAAGTGATGGTTAGCGCCATCAATGAAGAGGTCACATTAACTGCCCTTAAATATGCGCGTGACCTTTACTTAGCTTTGGCACAAGACAACAGTGATTGTGTAGCTCTAGTGCAAACCATCATCGAAAATTTACGCGACCTTGGTGACGATCTTTTGCTAGGTCCAAGTACTGCTTGCATTGTTAATGCTGCTGAAGAGCGCGGCATTCCTTCGATTCGTTTATCAGAAGGTAACTTAGTGCAATTGGGTTATGGAGCTAAGCAACGTCGCATCTGGACTGCTGAAACTGATCAGACAAGCGCGATTGCAGAAACGATTTCTCGCGACAAAGATTTAACCAAGAGCTTGCTGCGTAGCGCAGGCGTACCAACACCGGAAGGTAGAACTGTCACCAGCCCTGATGATGCATGGGAAGCTGCGCAAGACATCGGCTTGCCAGTAGTAGTGAAACCGATCGATGGTAACCATGGTCGCGGCGTATTTATTAACCTCTACACCCAACAAGAAATTGAAGCTGCCTATGCAGTTGCGATTGATGAAGGTAGTGAAGTATTGGTTGAACGTCACATTGTTGGCGATGAACATCGCTTGCTCGTAGTCGGTAATAAAGTTGTTGCTGCTGCAAAAGGTGAAACGGTTTGGGTTACTGGTGATGGCAAGCACACCGTTTATGAACTCATTCAAATTCAGATTAACTCTGATCCACGTCGTGGTACTGCGGAAGAGCACCCTCTTAATCCAGTTCGTATTGACTCTGCAGTAGAGCTTGAACTAGCGCGCCAGCAATTAACTGGCGACAGTATTCCTGCCATTGATCAAAAAGTATTAATTCAAAGTAACGGTAACGTTGCATTTGATGTCACTGATTTAATTCACCCAGATGTTGCTAGCCAAGTAGCTTTAGCTGCTCGTGTTGTTGGCCTAGAAATCGCCGGTGTTGATTTAGTAGCGCAAGATATTAGCAAGCCATTAGCAGACCAAAACGCCGCCATTGTTGAAGTTAATGCCGGCCCAGGCTTATTGATGCACTTAAAGCCCGCTAGCGGCAAACCCCAGCCTGTTGGCAAAGAAATCGCCAATCATCTCTTCCCTCCTGGCGCGGATTTCCGCATCCCAGTGGTTGGTGTTTGTGGTGAGCGTGGCAAAACTCCCGTTGCTGAAATGATTGCGCATTTCTTGCGCCTTACCAATGTCTATGTTGGCCTATCTTGCAGCAAGGGCTTATTTTTTGGCAATCGTGCCATTCCAAATTCCAACTCGTCGAACTGGGAAAATGCCCGTCGCACCCTTCTCAATCGTGCTGTAGAAGCAGTGGTCATTGAGAACAATCACCTATCAATGTTGATCGAGGGTTTGGCCTACGATCGTTGCCAGGTCGGCGTGGTACTTAATGTCGATCCTAAGGCCAATTTCCCGCAATACGCTATCTACGATGAAGATCAAGTCTTTAGCATTGTTCGTACACAGGTCGACGTTGTTCTACCAACAGGCGTAGCGGTTCTGAACGCTGATGATGCAATGTGCGTTCAAATGGCAGAACTTTGCGATGGCGATGTGATTTTCTTTAGTGAAAATCCAGAATCTGAAATCATTAAGACTCACCTGCTCAATGGCGGTCGTGCAGTGACGATTGGTAAACAACAAATTACTCTGAAGTCCGGCAAATTGGATCAGAAATCCATTCCTGTGCCACGCCACTCAGAGGCAAACAGCTCTACTCCTTGGAAGACTATGAATTTAGGTGCGGCTATTGCTGCAGCCTGGGCTTTAGACATTCCGTTTAACGTTATCGAAGCAGGTGCAGAGACTTTCGTACCTGACGCCACTACTGCTACAGGGGCTTAATTGGAAATTACCCGCATTCGTATGTTGCGCGGCCCAAATTTATGGAGCCGTCATACCGCTTTAGAAGCCATTGTTTCTTGTGATGAATCAGAGCGTTCAATCGACTCTATTCCCCAGTTTGAAATTAAGATTCGTGAACGCTTTCCGCAGCTCGGCAGCATGCGTCGCGGCGGCCACAATGAGGTGCTTTCATTGGCACATGCTTTAGAGCATGCAGCCCTAGGTCTTCAAGCGCAAGCAGGTTGCCCGGTTACCTTTAGTCGCACTGTTCAAACTGTAGACGCAGGCGTTTACCAAGTCGTTGTTGAATACACCGAAGAAGTCGTTGGTCGGATGGCTTTTGACTTTGGTTTTGCATTAATTCAAGCAACGCTCAACGATGCGCCATTTGATCTAGCTGCAGCACTCTCCGAACTAGAGGCGCTGTATGAAGATGTCCGTTTAGGACCAAGCACTGGATCTATCGTCGATGCAGCAGTTCAACGCAATATCCCCTATCGCCGCATGACTGAAGGCAGCATGGTGCAATTTGGCTGGGGTAGCAAACAAAAACGTATTCAAGCTGCCGAAACCAGTGATACCAGTGCAATTGCTGAAGCGATTGCGCAAGATAAAGAGCTCACCAAGAACTTACTTGCTGCTGCTGGTGTCTCCGTTCCGATTGGTGAAGTGGTTACGACCGCCGATGATGCATGGCGCGCCGCTCAAAAAATTGGTGGCCCTATTGTGCTTAAGCCAAAGGACGGCAATCAAGGTAAAGGTGTTGTTGCCAACATTCAGACTGAAGAAGAGGTACGTGCCGGCTTTATCGTGACTCAAGCCTTTGGTCGCGAAACTATTGTTGAGCGCTATCTGCCAGGCGCAGACTACCGCTTACTAGTAGTAGGCAATCGTCTTTCTGCTGCTGCACGCCGCGAACCCGCCCAGGTAGTTGGTGATGGCACTCATACCGTTGCTGAATTAGTCGAAATAGAGAACAAAAATCCATTGCGTGGCGATGGCCACGCTACTGCACTGACCAAGATTCGTTTTGATGACATTGCCCTGGCACATTTGGCAGGTTCTGGCCTTACCCCACAACATGTTCCTAAAACTGGTGAGCGCGTTCTGCTGCGTAACAACGCCAATTTAAGTACCGGCGGCACTGCAACTGATGTTACCGATGACGTTCATCCTGATGTCGCAGCAAGTGCTGTAGCAGCCGCTCAAATGATTGGTCTTGATATTGCTGGTGTAGATATCCTTTGTGAATCTATCTATAAGCCACTTGAGCAACAAGGCGGTGGCATTGTTGAAGTAAACGCAGCGCCTGGCTTGCGTATGCACCTAAAGCCGTCCTACGGCAAAGGCCGCCCTGTTGGTGAGGACATCGTCAATATGATGTTCCCTCCAGGCGAAGATGGACGCATTCCTGTCGTAGCAGTCACTGGAACCAATGGCAAAACCACAACCGTTCGCCTGATCTCTCACTTGATTACTGAGACAGGTTTGCGTGTTGGTATGACTGGCACAGATGGTGTTTATATCAATCATCGCTTAATCGATACAGGCGATTGCAGCGGCCCTAAGAGTGCACGCAATGTATTGATGCACCCTGATGTGGATGCGGCAGTATTAGAGACTGCTCGAGGCGGCATGCTTCGCGAGGGACTTGGCTTTGATCGCTGTGAAGTGGCCGTAGTGACCAATATTGGTGAAGGCGATCACCTTGGCCTCAACTACATTACCAGCGTTGAAGACTTGGCCATCCTCAAGCGCGTGATTGTGCAAAACGTTGCCCCTACTGGAGCAGCAGTTCTCAACGCGGCTGACCCAATGGTTGCCAAGATGGGTGATAAATGTTCTGGTCGGGTTATTTTCTTTGCCCAAAACCAGCACCATCCAGTGATTGCAGCACATCGCGCCAAAAACAAGAAAGTCATTTACTTTGATGGCACCTATATCGTTGCCTCCAAAGGTGCACGCGTGATGTTCCGCTTCCCTGTCAGTGAGATTCCATTGACCCAAAATGGTGTACTGGGCTTCCAGGTGGAAAATGCGATGGCTGCAATCGGTGCAGCTTGGGCCTTAGGTCTGGATGCAGAAAAGATTGCACGTGGTTTACACAGCTTTGAAAGCAATGCCAATTCAGTACCGGGTCGCTTTAATCAATTCCAGCACAATGGCGCAACTGTCATTGCTGACTATGGTCACAATCCAGATGCGATGCGGGCCTTAACTAGCGCCATCGAAGCAATGAAGCCAAATAAGAGCCATGTTGTGATTAGTGGCGCAGGTGATCGTCGTGACGAAGATATTCGTGATCTCACTCGCATCTTAGGCAATGCTTTTGACAACGTCATCCTCTATCAAGATGCCTGCCAGCGTGGACGCGAAGACGGCGAAGTATTAAAGCTACTTCAAGAAGGTCTAGCGGGAGCTACCAAGGCAAAGCAAATTAAAGAGATTCATGGTGAATTTAAAGCAATTGATACCGCTCTAGATGATCTATCTGCTGGCGATATCTGCCTCATCCTCATCGATCAAGTGGAAGAATCACTTGCCTATCTCAAAGAAAAGGTAAAACCTTAAGGGCGAAATTGATGGTCCTCTGAAATTACTTCAGAACAATAAAAAACCCAATCAGCTGATTGGGTTTTTTATTTGGATAAGTTGATCAACTTATGAGTGGTAATGCTGAATACGATCGATCTCTTCTTTCGAACCCAACATCACAGAAACACGCTCATGTAAATCGGTTGGCTGTAAATCCATAATCAGATCTGTACCATTGGTAGAAGCACCGCCCGCCTGCTCCACTAAGAAACTCATAGGATTGGCTTCGTACATCAAGCGTAACTTGCCAGGCTTATGTGGCTCACGCTGATCCCATGGGTACATAAACACCCCACCACGGGAGAGAACGCGATGTACATCTGCCACCATAGAGGCGATCCAACGCATATTGAAATCCTTATCGCGCGCACCGCTCACGCCAGCAAGACACTCCTCAACATAACGGCGTACTGGATCAGCCCAGTGACGCATATTGGACATATTGATTGCAAACTCTTTAGTTGAATGGGAAATTGTTACTGAATCCTTGATCAATAAAAACTCGCCGGTGACTTTATTGAGCGTAAACATCACTACACCATCACCTAAGGTCAATGCCATTGTGGTTTGAGGACCGTACACCACGTAACCAGCAGCAACTTGATGGCGACCTGACAATAAGAAATCAGAAGTCTGTAAAGGTGCGTTAGGGTCTTGTTTCTTTAGAACAGAAAAAATCGTCCCAATAGAAACGTTCACATCAATATTGGATGAGCCATCGAGTGGATCAAACAAGAGCAAGTAATCCCCTGTTCCTTGAACGGGAACAGGCAGCTCCATCTCTTCAGAGGCCAAACCAGCAAGAGACTTGCAACCCTTGACACCATCAATCAGTAAATCGTTTGCAATGATGTCGAGCTTTTGCTGAACTTCACCTTGTACGTTGCCAGTGCCTGCTGAGCCGAGCAATCCAATCAATGCGCCCTGAGCCACTTCATGACTCAGTGTTGAACAGGTATTAACTACCGCCGTAAGCAAATCTTGCAACCCAGCAGGAATAGCCGCGCCCGCAGGTTTTGCAGATGTTAAATATTGCTTGAAATTAATATGGGTACTTGAGGACAAAGGTATCTCTCCAAAGCTCTATTGAAATTAGGATCTATTTTGCCCTGTTCTCAATGCCAATCTGAAAAACTGACTATTTCTTCAATAAACCGCTCTCCTTACAACCAACCCTTCTAACTTTGATGTTATTTTTGATGTTATAATGCATCATTATTGATGAGGAGTAACCATGAGAACCACTGTCACCATTGATGACGACCTTTACCAGAGGGGATTGGATCTCGCTGATCCCGAAATGGATAAAGCAGACCTCTTCAGGGAGGCAATTAATGTCTTCATAAGAGTACAAGTAGCAAAGAGATTAGCAGCACTGGGCGGAAAAGCCCCGCAGATGAAAACTATTCCTCGCCGCAAAATGAAGGATGGTCAGTGATTATGACCATGGTTTTAGTTGATACGTCTGTTTGGGTGGCCCACTTTAGAAAATCAAATGAATCGTTTGAATCCCTTTTGATAAACGACCAAATTCTTTGCCATCCCTTAGTTTTAATTGAATTGGCATGTGGTTCACCACCTGCCCCACGCTCTAATACCTTAAGTTATATTAAAAAATTGCAACAAGCAACTGTGGCCACCCCAACTGAAATATTAGACTTTATTGAAAAGCATCGGCTTCAAGAATCTGGATGTGGCGCAATCGACGTTTCGCTTCTTGCATCAACCCTGCTTTCAGAAAACGCTCGGCTCTGGACTTTCGATAAGAACCTAGAAAAGCTTGCGGTTCGCTTGGGTGTTTCGTACAGCAACAAGCTCCATTAGTCCTTAGTTACCCAGCGCTTTTCCTATGACCTCTCTCACATCTGGAGAGAGTGTCTGGCACGCTGAAACACGCTCCAGAGCGGCTTTCATGCGATCTTGATAGGGTTGAGCAAATAAGCGCCAGCGATCCAGGGCTCTAGCAAGACGAGCGGCAACCTGAGGATTAATGGGATCAAGCGCCAAGACGCTATCGGCCCAGAACTCATACCCACTGCCATCAGCCTGGTGAAAGCTTGCCGGGTTGTTTGCACAGAAGGCATGAATGACGCTGCGTACTCGGTTAGGATTATTTAACTTAAATGCAGGATGCTCGCGCAGCTTCTTCACCTCTTCCAGCGTAGAGTCGAGACCATCAACTGGTGGACGGCTTGATTGCAAACCAAACCACTTATCAATCACTAAAGCATCATTAGCAAATCGGTTGTAGAAATCAATTAAACACTCTTTGGCTGGTTTTGCACCATGAACCACCAACGCAGCTAAAGCAGCGTAACGTTCAGTCATATTGTCAGCAATTTGATACTGATTAGCAGCCATTGGCGCCCATACTCCCGGCGCCGCTTCAAGCAACATGCTTAAAGACAAGTTCTTGAGTGCGCGCTTTCCAGAGTCCACTCCGTCTGACTTAAATTGCCCTGGTGTTTGCATCTGCTGATACAAGGCAGCCCACTCCAGCTGGAGTTGCTTAGCAATTTCTCTGCGGAAGGCACGGCGTGCAGTAAATATCTTCTGCGGATCCACGCTCGTACATTGCTCATACAAATAAGACTCAGCAGGTAGCGTCAGGGCTAGATCTTTAAAGGCAGGATCCAAGTTAGGATCAAGCAGGATATTGCGATAGGCCTCAATGAGCTGGGCATCAGGCAAGCGATTGTTCAGAATCATTTGCATTGCTAGTTTTTGACCAGCCTCCCAGCGATTGAACGCATCGTCATCGCTAGAGAATTGCGTTAAGAGATCTGCTTCAGACTGCTCAAAATCTAAGTTAATCGGTGCCGAGAAATTGCGATTAATCGATAGCACTGGACGCTCTGCAATATTGTAAAAGGTCCAAGTCTGACTACCTTGCGTCAACTCCAGCAACTGCTCTTTTTGATCGTTGGCTTTAGTAATTAAACGCATCTTCAATGGAATATGAAAAGGCTTTTTCTCTGGCTGACCGGGACTCGGCGTACAACTTTGCGTCAATGTGAGTTGGTACTGTTTTTTGGCAGCGTCGTAATGCTCTTGCACCTTCACTCTTGGAGTCCCTGCTTGGCTATACCAATTCTTGAACTGAGTCAGGTCTTTGCCATTAGCATCAGCCATCGCCATCAAGAAATCATCGCAGGTCACTGCTTGCCCATCATGGCGCTTGAAGTACAAATCCATACCCTTGCGGAAACCATCCCTACCAAGCAGGGTTTGGTACATCCGGACGACCTCAGAGCCCTTCTCATACACGGTAACGGTATAGAAGTTATTAATCTCTTGGTACTCATCAGGACGAATTGGATGCGCCATCGGACCCGCATCTTCTGGGAACTGGAGCTGACGCAGCAATCGAACATCTTCAATTCTCTTTACTGCCCTGCCCGATTCACTACCCATTTGGTCAGCAGAAAACTCTTGATCTCTGAAAACGGTTAAACCTTCCTTCAGCGATAACTGAAACCAGTCCTGACACGTCACTCGGTTACCAGTCCAGTTATGAAAGTATTCATGCGCAACAACGCTTTCAATATTGGCAAAGTCAGCATCAGTTGCTGTTTCTGGTTGAGCAAGAACAAACTTGGTATTGAAAATATTCAATCCCTTGTTTTCCATCGCGCCCATATTGAAATCGCTCACAGCCACAATCATGAAACGCTCTAAATCCAGCTCAAGGCCAAAGCGTTTTTCATCCCAGTGGATTGAAGCAATCAAAGAGTCCATAGCATGACGGGTCTTCTTCAGATCATGCGGCTCAACCCAAATTTGTAAGAGCTTCTTAGCACCACTACTGGTAGTAATAGTCTCTTCAATGCACTCAAGCTTGCCTGCCACCAAGGCAAACAAGTACGAAGGCTTCGGAAATGGGTCTTCCCAGGTCGCACTATGCCAACCATTAGGAAGTTTTTCTGTATTAATCAGGTTACCGTTAGATAACAAGACTGGGCACTCTGCCTCACGAGCGCGCAGCGTTACCTTGAATCGCGCCATGACGTCTGGACGATCTAGGAAATAAGTAATCTTTCTAAAACCCTCGGCCTCACACTGGGTAAAGAAGTTGCCATTAGAAACGTACAAACCCATCAGGGTTGTGTTTTTCTCTGGCACACAAACACAAATAATTTCAACGATAAATTTATCTTTACCTTCATTTTGCAAAGAATGGATTGTGAGTGTTTCAGGGGTTAATTCAAAATGACGATGGGCCTCGCCATTAATCCGCAAGCTGACGAACTCGAGTTCATGTCCGACCAATACCAAGGGAGCCCCTGGTTCAAAGCTTTTGCCTGGCAGAACTTCAATTCGACTTTTAACAATCGTTCTGGCTGGGTCTAGAGCAATATCAAGCTCGACCTGATCGAAGGTGTAAACAGGAGGACGGTATTCGAGCCGACGAAAGCTCTGTGGGAGATCAGTTTTCATGAGCCTATTTTAAGTCTAGGCCGGCGAACTGGTGAACCCTCTAAATCAAGCCCAGATCAAGGTAGCAATGCCAATAGTAATAAAGGTAATGGCCGCTATGGCATGCACCCACTTGATAGGCATACGCTTGGTGAACTTTTGACCAATCCAGACTGCAGGAGCATTGGCCAACATCATCCCCAATGTGGTGCCAATGGTTACTGAGACTACATCCTCATAACGAGCACCCAGGGCAATAGTGGCAATTTGTGTCTTATCACCCATCTCGGCCAAAAAGAACAGGCCAGTCGTCAGCAAAAATACTTGTAAAGCCTTATCAGCCACCTTGGATCCAGCAGCGTCGTCAATATGATCCGGCACCAACAACCACAAACCAATGCCCAAGAAACTCAATCCTAAAATCCAGCGCATAACATCGGGTGACACCAGAGTCGTCAACCAATGCCCCAGTAAGGCTGCGCATGCATGATTAGCGATCGTGGCAATAAAAATACCAGCAATGATTGCCATAGCTTGCCTTGGATAGCGAGCTGCTAGCATCAAAGAAAGCAGTTGGGTTTTATCACCCATCTCCGCTAAGGCAACTACCCCAGCGGAGAGAGTTAATGCTGAAAAATCCATGTAAGTAGGTCCAGTCAGTTTTGCAATGATTTGCACATTGGGGATAGTTTAAATCCCGTACTCACTGGACTAGCCATTTTTGGATATCTGCTATGCCACCAATAACTCCTCAGCTGAGGCGCAATCCAGCCCTTGAGCCTGTGCAACCGGCTCTGAAGTTAAGACTCCTTTATGAACACTTAAACCATTACGCAAATGGTGATCAATGGAAAGCGCTTTCATCACACCACGATTGGCTAAAGCCTCTACAAAAGGATAGGTTGCATTGGTGAGGGCAAAGGTAGATGTTCTAGAAACTGCGCCCGGCATATTAGCAACACAGTAATGCAGCACCCCATCCACTACAAACGTAGGGTCTGCATGGGTTGTCGGTTTTGAAGTTTCAAAACAACCGCCTTGATCAATGGCTACATCCACCACCACTGAACCTGGCTTCATCTTTTTGATCATGTCATGCGTCACCAACTTTGGTGCTGCACCACCAGGAAGCAAGACAGCTCCGATCACAACATCTGCCTCACAGACCTCCTGCTCAATTAGCAAACTATCAGAGTAAAAAGTTCGCACTCGATTGCCATAGAACATATCAATCTGACGTAAGCGCTCGATATCGCGATCAAAGATGCAAACATCTGCACCCATACCAACCGCCATTTGCAAAGCATTGCGCCCCACTACACCTCCACCCAGAATCACAATCTTTGCCGGTGAAACGCCAGGTACTCCAGCCATCAGCACCCCTAGGCCGCCATTGGTTTTCTCAAGATGTGATGCAGCTGCTTGAATGGACATGCGCCCAGCCACCTCGCTCATAGGCGCCAATAAAGGTAAGGCGCCATTCATAGCAGTGACAGTTTCATAGGCAATACAAGTTGCACCGGATTGCAGCAAGGCTTTTGTTTGCTTGGGGTCTGGAGCCAAATGTAAATATGTGAACAGAATTTGATCCTCGCGCAGCATGGCGCACTCCTGCGCCTGAGGCTCTTTGACTTTCACAATCATCTCCGCCTTGTGAAACACTTCAGCGGCACTATTGATTAAGCTAGCGCCAGCAAGGCGATAGGCCTCATCGCTCAAGCCAATTTGCGCCCCAGCGCCCCGCTGAATAAGAACAGAATGTCCTTGCTTACATAGCCCGCTCACATTACCGGGTGTTAGGCCGACCCGAAACTCATTATTTTTTACCTCTTGAGGTACACCAATAATCATTGCTATCTCCTATTATTTAAATTCACGCTTGCTTGCGGTATTGCGATGTAAGCCCACGACATAAAACATCACGAGATACACGCCCATTAAGCACGGCCCGACTATTAATGCGATCCGTGCATCCTCATGAAAGCCCATTAACACCACTACCAGAGCAATGAATGCCAAAGCGAACCACGAGGAATACGGCCACCAAGGAGCGCGATAAGCTAATTGAGCTACTTGGGATTTAGATAGAGAGTGACGGAATTTAATCTGCGTAATCAGAATGGCAATCCAGACCATCAAACCAATGAATGTCACTGCTGCCATCATGTATTGAAAAGCTTTATCAGGCACGAAATAATTCAGTACTACGCCTGTCATGCAGACTCCGACTGTAGACATCACAGCTCGGTGTGGCACTCCATACTTTGAGAGCTTTGAAAAGGATTTAGGCGCGTAACCATTAGACGATAGGGAATACAACAAACGCCCACCGCTAAAGATGCCTGCATTACAAGATGAAAGTGCAGCGGTAATGACAACAAAGTTAATTAACCCAGCCGCTTCACGTAAGCCCAATCTTTCAAACATCACTACGAATGGACTGCCTTGTTGACCCACCTGATTCCAAGGGAAGATAGCCAAAATCACGAGAATGGCACCCATGTAAAATATCAGAATGCGCCATGCCAGAGAATCAATAGCCATGGGAATCGTTTTTTGTGGGTTCTCAGCTTCGCCCGCAGACAAGCCAATCATCTCGATACCAACATAAGCAAACAAAACCATTTGTAGTGACAGCAACATTCCACTAATGCCATTTGGGAAGAAGCCACCGTGTTGCCACAGATTGCTTAAGCCAATCGGTTGCCAATCATTTGTAAATCCAAACAAGATGACCGAGCCGCCGAGAGCAATCATGGCGACAATCGCTACCACCTTAATCAAGGCAAACCAAAACTCAAACTCACCAAATACTTTTACGGCAATGAGGTTGATTAAACCCATCATCACAATTGAGGAAAGCGCCCAGATCCACTGTGGCGTCTCTGGAAACCATATCCCCATATAAATACCTACGGCCGTGACTTCGGCAATGCCGACCACAATCCAATAGGTCCAATAACCCCAACCCACCATGTAACCGGCCAGTGGACCGACATAACTATTGGCATAAGCCGCAAAGGAGCCTGCTACAGGTTCATGCACCGCCATTTCACCAAGGGTACGTAAAACAATGAAGGCAACCAAGCCTGCAAGCAGATAGCCCAAAAGAATAGATGGGCCAGCAATTTGTATGGCGCTAGCCGATCCAAGAAATAAGCCCACTCCGATCGTTGAGCCTAAGGCCATCAAACGAATGTGACGTACTTTGAGGTGGCGCTTTAAGCCAGTGTGTTCAGTCTGCAAGAGAGACCTCCTTTCGATTTGTCGTTGGCGATTTACCAACGGAGCAAAGTCTAGGGAGGACTGATGATGAGCACTAGAGGTGAAAAATTACTAAAGTGACGAATTGAATAAATCTGAATAGACATTAATAAAAATGTCTTTGAAATCAATGAGTGGTCTTGCAATAAATTATTGGTGATTGCAAAAGAATCAGTAAATTCCTACAGGGAATCCCCCTAAGGATTTCAGGCACTTTTTACAAAAAGACTACTGAGCAGCAATCAGATTGAGTATTTCCGCAGCTGCCGCCAAGCCACAGGCAGCGGTAACCATCACCGTAGAACCATAGCCGGAGCAAGCCAAGCCACCGCTAGAAGCACCTGCACGGGGCTCGTGAGAGTAGATAGCACGGATGCCAATCTTTTTCTTGAGATTTCTGGAAAAGCCGTGATCTTGTCTTAGCCCTTGGCGAACCTTAGCTAGCAAAGCATCTTGTTCGGTACGAGAAAGATCTTCACAACGCACAGATGTTGGATCAGATTTTCCGCCGGCAGCACCACACATTACTAATGCACGCTGATTTTTAACAGCCCAAACAGATAAAGCAATTTTGGTCTGCACTGAATCAGTGGCATCCAACACCAATGCATTTTCCGGAATAAGTCGATCGAGATTTTCTGGTTCCAAAAACTCATCACAAGAAGTGAGCTTGATTTCTGGATTAATTTGCAGAATGCGTTGCGTCATCGCCTCAACTTTTGCTTTACCGTACTGCCCTTCCAAAGCATGCAATTGTCGGTTTGTGTTGCTCTCAGCAATATGATCAAAATCAATCAAGACTAAATGTCCTATGCCAGTGCGCGCCAAAGCCTCGGCAGCCCAAGAGCCAACTCCTCCTAGACCTGCCACCACTACAGTGGCATTTAGAAAACGTTCGCGCAGCTCTGGTCCGTAGAGTCTAGAGACTCCGCCAAAACGACGATTTTCTAAGCTGCCTTCTGCCTTATCTTCTGCCTTGTCTTCTGCCATAGCTTCTCTTTATACTGAATAAATGGACTCCATTGCTCAACTCCGCAAAAACTATACCTTTGGCCAGCTATCAGAGACCGAAGTTCCACAGGACCCCCTGCAGCTTTTTCAACTTTGGTTTGAACAAGCAATGAAGGCAGAGTGCCCGGAACCCAACTCCATGACCCTGGCGACAGCAGATCAAGCAGGAAATCCATCAGCCCGTATTGTCTTACTAAAAGGCGCCGATGAAAGTGGCTTTACCTTTTTTACCAACTACGAAAGCCAAAAAGGTCGCGATTTAGCTATTCGCCCGCAGGCAGCTCTACTCTTTCACTGGCATGAACTGGAGCGCCAGGTGCGTATTCAAGGCATTGTTGAGAAAGCGACCGCCGCTGAGAGTGACGAGTACTTTCATTCCCGTCCACCTGCTTCCAGAATTGGTGCCTGGGCATCGCCTCAAAGTGCGGCTATCCCTAACCGCGAGTTCTTGGAAGAAGCAGAGAAACGCTTTAAGGCGGAATTTGGTGACAAACCCCCTCGTCCAGAGCATTGGGGTGGTTACCGCCTACGCCCTACTGAAATTGAATTCTGGCAGGGTCGTCCTTCGAGACTGCATGACCGCATGCACTACAAGCTAGATGGAAATCAGTGGCATGTGAACCGCTTAGCTCCTTAAGCTCTTTCAGCCTTAGGAGTATTGAGGCGCTATGAGCGATTTAAATTTCGCTCTAAATTTAGCCAACTTAGGCGCAACCACCGCCATGCAATACCCCTGATTGGGATGCTGCTGAAAATAGTTCTGGTGATACTCTTCAGCCGGATAAATGGTTGGCGCAGCATCAATCTGCGTTACTACAGGATTGGAGTAGATTTTTGAATCCTCCAACTCCGCCACTACTTCACGCGCAATCTTAGTTTGCTCATCACTATGCGTAAAAATGACAGAGCGATATTGCGTGCCATGATCATTGCCTTGATAATTCAAAGTCGTTGGATCATGAATCACAAAAAAGATTTCCAGCAAATCCCGAAATGAAACCACTTGTGGATCAAACAAAATATCCACAATCTCCGCATGGCCAGATACGCCAGTACAGACAGCTTCATAAGTCGGATTAGGTCTGGCACCGCCAGCGTAACCAGAAACCACGGATTTCACCCCGGTAATTTGCTGATAAACCGCCTCAAGACACCAAAAACAGCCCCCACCAAGGGTTGCACGCTCTAAAAGGGGTTCGTTTTTATTGATATTTGTTTCCATGGCTTTATCCTAATGCCTTATTCCAATATCTGCCAACCAATAATCCCCTATGAATCGCTTCACTATCCAGCTTGACGAAATTAAGGCAGCCTTTGCTGCTGAACCAAATCCTACGATTGAAGTCAGGTTAGATCGCATTGCTCGCATTGAAAAAATGATTGAAGCTAATGAAGAGAAAATTTGCAAAGCTCTTGAGGCAGACTTTGGCGTTCGCCATTCCGTAGAGACAAGACTTGCTGAATGCCAGATGATTTATCAGGCATGCAAATACACACGCAAGCACCTTAAAGAATGGATGAAGCCGGAGCAAAGAGAAGTGCCTTTTCATATGGGCGCTTCACATGCCTATGTTGAAAGTCAGCCGCTTGGTGTAGTTGGAATTTTGAGCCCATGGAACTATCCTGTGCAATTAGCCCTCATACCAGCGATCGCTGCTTTTGCTGCTGGCAACCGCGTATGGCTAAAACCATCTGAACGTAGTTCACGTACCTCCGGATTTGTTGCGAGCTTAATTCAAGAGTATTTCCACCCATCAGAATTTTGTGTCACTACTGGCGGTCCCGATGTAGCTGAGCAATTTGCAGCGTTGCCTTTTGATCACCTCTTCTTTACTGGCTCCGGCACAATCGGTAAAAAGGTGATGCGCGCTGCGGCTGAGAACCTCACGCCGGTCACACTGGAGCTAGGTGGTACGACCCCCGTCATTATTGATAAGAGTGCCAAACTCAAAGATGCGGCTGCCTCGATCACCTATGGCAAGTTGCTGAATGGCGGACAAACCTGCATTGCGCCAGACTATGTTTTGATTGAAGCAAGTCTTCAAGATGCATTTATTCAAGAGTTGCAAGCTGCAGCACAAACTCAATTTAGCAATCCTGCAGAATTAACTGGCCCGATTGATGAAAGACAACTAGAGTACTGGCAACACTTAGTAAGTGATGCGCTAGATCGTGGAGCCAAAGCTATACCTCTCCTTAATAACCCAGGTGCCGGCGCACGACCATTTGAGCCAATTGCATTGATCAACGTTTCGCCAGAAGCGCGTATTCTTCATGAAGAAATCTTTGGGCCTATTCTGCCAATCGTGACTGTTACTGACACTTCTGCCGCAATTGCTTATGTCAATAACAAGCCGAACCCCCTTGCTTTGTATTGGTTTGGTAAAGACAAAAAGAATATGAAGCGGGTTTTGAGTGAGACTCGCTCTGGCGGCGTTACTGTCAATGACACACTACTTCACATCACTATTGAAGATCTACCTTTTGGTGGTGTTGGCGCCAGCGGCATGGGCAGCTATCACGGTAAAGCAGGCTTTGATACCTTTAGCCACCAGAAGTCGATTCTTGAAGTACGCGGTTTCTTTGGTTTGAATTTCTTCAAAGGCACAAAAACAGCGCGCCCTCCTTACGGAAAAATGACCGAGTGGTTATTGCGCTATCTGAAGTAAAACTTTAATCCAGCAGCAGTCTCATTGCAAAGCCAATAAATAAGATGCCTGCCAGCATCCAGAGTGCTGCGGCCAGACGAGCTTGACGCTGGAAAAACTTCAAGAAGATTTGTCCAACACAAATTAGGCTGGTCAAATAAGCCATACTCAAAATTTGCAGGACGATCGCAAGATAGAAGAACGTATGAGCAGGATGATCAAAATCCGGACGAATAAACTGCGAGAAGAAGGCAATGAAGAAAAGAATTGCCTTAGGATTTGTCAGCGATAGCGTCAGTGCAGCTACCAATGGATGCAAGCGCATCATGCGCACATGCAGATCTCCATCTGCCCCCTCCGCCATCTCTCGTTTCCAGCGCTTAAGACCGCTTCGCAATAAACCTAATCCCATCCATGCCAAATAGATTGCGCCTAAAGTTCGCACAATATTAAAGAGCATGGGCGACGATAACAAAAGAGATGCGGCACCCAAGGCAACCGCAATCATCAGGATCGAGTCGCCAATAAAAATTCCCAGTGCACCCCACGCACCAAATCGCCAACCCTTTTGCGTGGTGATTGTTAATACATACAAGGAGTTGGGGCCGGGAAACAAGATCGTAAAAATAGTCCCCAAAAGATATGTCGGGAAATCCATGATTCCCGCATTACTGGGTGATAAGAGACTGAGAGAGAGCCATTCCATCACTCAATCATATAATTAATTCGGGAAAACCCTTGTAATCGAGCCCTCAAACTGTCATAATGGGAGGCTTTTTAAAGCAATTTGATTCATCGCCCCCCAGCTCTATTTCAGCGATTAGTTTAGAAGTCATAAACACAACAACGCTGCCGCTTGTCTGATGGTCGATGCCTTTGACCATCGCACCCTATAAAAAACCATGGGTGCAACATACGGAGACATCCCTTAAAGGGGATGTGTAATAGCATGACTTTTTCTAAAGAAACTAAACACGAGTCACACGACTCAAAGAGTGCTGGAAATGAATTCCAGAATTTCGCCCTAGCGGCATCACTCCTTAAAAACGTTGCTGAACTGGGTTATACCCAAGCCACTTCCGTGCAAGCTCAGGTTATTCCTGCAGCCTTAGCTGGTGGTGACTTATTGGTCAGCAGCCAAACCGGTAGCGGTAAAACCGCAGCCTTTTTATTGCCTTTGATTAATCAACTCATCGAAGACAACCCGAATAACTCACCTGTACCAGGTCGCGCACAACCTAAAGTGTTAGTACTCTGCCCTACTCGTGAATTAGCTCAGCAGGTTGCCGCAGATGCAGTGAACTTAGTTCGTGGCATGAAAGGTATCCGTATTGCAACTGTTATGGGTGGCATGCCTTACGGCAAGCAAATCCAGGCGTTAAAAGGTGCATTGTTAGTTGTTGCAACCCCAGGTCGTTTGCTCGACTTGTGCGACAGCAAGGCAATTCGCTTAGACGACGTAAAACAACTCGTTATCGACGAAGCCGATCGCATGCTCGACATGGGATTTGCTGATGATCTCGAGGCTATTGATAAGCGTTGCGCAGGCCGTAACCAAACTTTGATGTTCTCTGCAACTTTTGCGCCGAAGATTATGTCTTTAGCAAACGAGTTGACTACAGATGCCAAGCGTATTGAACTTGCTCACGCAGGTGAAAAGCACGCCAACATTGAACAGAAGTTGCATTGGGCTGATAGCATGTCACACAAGCATAAGTTGCTTGAGCACATTTTGGCTGATGCCGATTTAGATCAAGCGGTTGTGTTTGCAAGCACTCAAGTTGAGAGCGAAAAAATTGCTGACACCTTGCGCGCTAATGGCTATGAAGCTACTGCCCTTCACGGTGCAATGCCTCAAGCTGTGCGTATGCGTCGCCTTGAGTCTTTGCGTAAGGGTCACACCAAGATTTTGGTTGCGACTGACGTAGCGGCTCGCGGTATTGATGTGCCACGTATTAGTCACGTAATTAACTTTGGCTTGCCAATGAAACCAGAAGACTATACGCATCGCATCGGTCGTACTGGTCGTGCAGGTCGCAATGGTGTTGCTATCACTTTGGTTGAACATCGTGATCGTGCCAAGATCCGCAATATCGAACGCTTTACACAGCAAGATATCGTTGCTTCAGTCATTGCAGGTCTTGAGCCACAAGCCAAGCCAAGCTTTGGTGGTGGCGGTGGTCGTCCTGGTGGCGGTCGCTCAGGCGGTGGTGGCGGTCGTTCCGGCGGCGGCTTTGGTGGTAATCGCTCAGGCGGTGGTGGCGGTCGTTATGGCTCAGGTGCTCGTTCAGAGTCTCGCTTTGGTGGCGGTGGTTCAGGCGATTCACGTCCAGCCCGCTCTGCTGACTCACGTCCAGCGCGCTCTGGTGATTCACGTCCAGCAGGTGGTCCGCGTTTTGCGAAACCAAAGGCTGGCGGTCAACGTCGCAACTTTAGCGGTAGCTAAAAATGATTCACCGTAATCGCCTCCGTTCTGCATGGAATCGAGTCGGTTCCGGTGAAATCCATCGGGCGCCACGCGAGTGGCAACCTTGGCTAAGCGATACCGGGTCTCTCACCCAAAAAATTGAGAAAGCAATTGGGCAAAAACTAGAAGTACAGGTTTTGCGTGACTGCCCTCAATCACTTAATAGCGACGAAAGTCGCTATTTTCATTTCAAGCTCAGACGCTGCCGAGTGCGTGAAGTGCTTCTCTGTGCCAATGGGACTCCTTTAGTCATGGCACACAGTGTCATCCCCACCTTGAGCTCTAGCGGGAGTAATCATGGGGTCCTGCGCCTAGGCACAAAACCTCTAGGTGCTGTGTTATTCGCCAAAACCCGCAAGCACTCAAAAGCAAAGCCTCCGCGAGATATTGCTCGTTTAGATAAAAGCAGTGAATTATGGAAAAAGTCTTCCAAACATATTCCTGGTTTGAGTTCACCACTATGGGCACGACGCACCCTCTATCGATTAAAGGGTCACCCTATTTTGGTAAATGAAATTTTCTTACCTGCTTTATTGAATGCTGTGAAGTTTTAGCTCTTCGTTTTAGCTCTTCGCTTTTGCTTTTAGATTGTTAACCAAGCTAAAGTGGATTTAATCAAAGCTTCATCACCAGGTTCACTGGTAAAGACTTCACCAAATCCAATTAACTCAGCTGCATCAGCAATATTGTGATGTGGGCATAGCGCGCTAGCCGCATTGAGGTTTTGGGTGAATTGATCTTTCATGACTTCACCCAGATAACGCACTGCCTCAGAAGAAGTAAGCAACCAAAGAGATTTGCTTAAATCCATTTCTCGCACGAGATGCCAAGCGGGGTTATCCAGATCTAAAGGCACACGGCTGTATGTGGAAATAGCTTCCACAGCAGCGCCCGCCTTTGTTAATGTGTCGGCTAGCCAGTCACGACCGCCCTCACCTTTAAAGATCACCACTTTCTTATTCTGCCAATTCCATTGAAGAGATTGAAGCTCCTGCCACAGCCCCTCAGAATCCCAGTTTTCATTATCTTTAGGGATGATGATAGGTGTCGGATTTTCTTCTAAACCAATGCCATGGTTTTTTAAAGCTAAATGACTACTGCCACCCATCACACCAATAGGAATAATCCTCTTGGAAAAGTCTTGCCAGTCTCGTTCCAATAAACGCATCACGCTTTCAATGGCATTGGGACTAACAAAGATAGCTAGATCAGCATTACTTAATACAGTCGCAATATGGTCCGCCAAATGTTCGTCCGACTTTGGAACAATGGTTAGTAAAGGTAGCGACAGTATCTCTGGCAGACTACGTTTCCCCACTCCACTCGCTTCGATTGCACGAGTGAGGACCTCAATCAGCTGACGCGCTTGGCCGCTAGGTCTGGTAACGACAATCGTTTTAGTGCTCATCGCTACTAATGCACTTATTTAGAAATCTTTGGGATTAAGTCTGCCGCACCCTGTGACAGCAGATCTTTTGCAACTGAAAGGCCTAGGGCTTCTGCATCCTCGACTGATTTCACTTGCGCATTGCCGTTAGCAAGACAAATGGCTTTGCCATCGGTGCTTGCGACAAATGAGCGAATCTGCATTTGATTTTGATCCCATACAGCGTATGCAGCCAAAGGCACCTCACATGAACCACCTAATTGACGCGACACCATGCGCTCAGCAGAAACAGCGAACAGAGTTGGTAAATCATTTAATGGAGCAAGCCATTGCTTGATGTTGGGATGCTTACTTAAAGTTTCGATCCCCAAAGCGCCCTGACCTGCAGCAGGCGTGTAAGGATCGTATGGCAAGAATGCACGGATGCGTGACTCCAAACCTAAACGCTTTAAACCAGCAGCGGCCAAGATAATGGCTTGGTACTCGCCCTTATCCAATTTACCCATGCGGGTATCTAAATTACCGCGTAAGGGTTGAATCTCGAGATGCGGAAACTTGGCACGCAAAACAGATTCGCGTCGCAAACTAGATGTGCCAACAATTGCCCCAGCAGGAAGCTCTTCCAGGCTAGCGTAATCATTAGAAACAAAAGCGTCTCTTGCATCCTCTCTTGCCATCACGCAGGAAAGGTCAAAACCCTCTGGCATCACCATAGGGACATCCTTCAAGGAGTGCACTGCCAAATCTGCACGACCATCCTCTAGGGCGGTTTCTAGCTCTTTTACAAAAAGACCCTTACCACCCACTTTAGAGAGGGCTCTATCCAAAATCTGGTCACCGCGGGTAGTCATCCCCAAAATATGGACATCGCAGTCCGGATAGAGCTTTTTAAGGCAATCTCGGACGTGCTCAGCCTGCCACATGGCTAGGCGACTTTCACGGGAGGCGATTACGAGGCGCTTTGGGGCTGCCGAGGGGGTGGAATTCAGGGTTTGGGACATAACATTTAAAATAATCAAAGACCTACACCAATATACTGTGTTTATGAGCTCATCAAATAATTCCTTAGACAACAAAGCCCAAGCTTGGTCGGCCCGTTTTGCCGAACCCGTTGACGAACTAGTACAGCGTTATACAGCCTCCATCGGCTTTGATCAACGCTTTGCGATGGTAGATATCGCTGGATCCTTGGCCCATGCTGAGATGTTGGCCACCCAAAAAATCATTAGTGCCCAAGATTTGGCCGATATTCAAAAGGGAATGGCACAAATTAAGAGTGAGATCGAGTCCGGTCAATTTAATTGGCAACTCGCCCTTGAGGATGTTCACCTCAATATTGAGGCTCGTCTTACTGCCTTGGTCGGCGATGCCGGCAAGCGTCTGCATACTGGTCGTTCACGCAATGACCAAGTAGCAACTGATCTACGTCTTTGGTTGCGCGGCAGCGTCGATGACATTGCTGTGACTCTGAAATCTTTACGTGTGGCATTGTTGGATTTAGCTGAAAAGCATGCGTCCACCATCATGCCTGGTCACACCCATTTACAAGTAGCGCAGCCAATTACTTTTGGTCACCACTTGATGGCCTACTATGAAATGTTTAGTCGCGATGCAAGCCGCTTAGCGGATTTGCGTGCACGCTTTAATCGCTTGCCTTTAGGTGCCGCTGCATTAGCAGGAACTACTTACCCAATCGATCGCGAGCAAGTCGCCAAGGCGCTTGGGTTTGATGGCATCTGCAATAACTCCTTGGACGCAGTATCTGATCGTGACTTTGCGATTGAGTTCTGTGCCTTTGCATCCATCTTGATGATGCACGTATCGCGCCTTTCTGAAGAGCTGATCCTTTGGTTGAGCCCACGCTTTGGCTTTATTGATTTACCTGATCGCTTTTGCACTGGTAGCTCAATCATGCCGCAGAAGAAAAATCCTGACGTCCCTGAATTAGCTCGCGGCAAGACTGGTCGTGTTTATGGTGATTTGATTTCTTTGTTGACCCTGATGAAAGGTCAACCGCTTGCCTATAACAAAGACAACCAAGAAGATAAAGAACCTTTATTTGACGCGGTAGATACCGTACAAGATACCTTGCGTATTTTTGCTGACATGGTTCCGCACATTGAAGTTAAAGCTGAAGTCATGAAGAAAGCTGCTGAAGAAGGTTTTGCAACAGCAACAGACTTGGCCGACTACTTGGTTAAAAAAGGCTTGGCTTTCCGTGATGCACATGAAGCTGTAGCCCATGCTGTTAAGGCCTGTGTTGGCAGAAACTGCATGCTGACTGATCTCAGCCTCTCCGAACTTCGCTTTGCTTGTGGTCTTGATAATCGTCCTGAGTTAATGAGTGATGACGTTTTTGCATTGCTCACAGTGGATGGCTCAGTTCAATCACGCCAACACGCAGGTGGCACCGCCCCTGCTCAAGTTCTTGCAGCCATCAAACGGGGTCGTGCAGACCTCTAAATTGCATGGGGTTTTGGTCCAAACTCTCTGCGGGCATTGATCGTGTAAACCAGCTTCTGGGTAAGGCAGCCAGCATTATGATTTTGCTGTCTTGCGTAGTGTCAGCAGCTAATGCACTCCTACGCTATGGATTAGATATCAGCAATAACTGGCCACTAGAACTGCAGTGGTACCTCTTTGCTGCCGCAGTCATGCTTGGCGCCTCCTACACACTAAGACGCAACGAGCACGTTCGGGTTGATTTAATTTACTCCCAGCTTTCCGATCGTGGTCGTTTATGGGTTGACCTCTTTGGCTTAACTTTCTTTTTGATGCCAGCTTGCCTATTGTTTGCTTGGCTCTCATGGACCACTCTTTTTTATCCATCTTGGTTAGTGATGGAGCACTCACTAAACTCTGGCGGATTGGCGCGCTACCCTATTAAGTTTGTGGTTCCATTTGGATTTTTCATGCTGAGCCTACAGGGCTTATCTGAAATCATTAAACGCATCGGCGCACTTAAAGGTGAGATTACCTTGCCTGCCGAAGACCTTCGTTACGAAAAGCCAATGCAATGATTCCATTGGAGTGGATGCCGCCCTTAATGTTTGGTGGACTGATCGTCTTTATGTTGATCGGCTTCCCAGTCGCCTTTTCACTAATGGCGGCAGGATTATTTTTCTCCATCGTTGCAATTAGCGAAGGTTTTTTTGGAATGGCATTTTTGCAAGCTATTCCCCAGCGCATCTTTGGTAGCGTGCTCGCCAACGATCTATTGCTAGCTATCCCATTCTTTACCTTTATGGGCGCCATTCTGGAGCGCTGTGGTCTTGCAGAAGAAATGTTGGACTCGATGGGGCAACTGTTTGGCCGTGTACGTGGAGGCCTGGGTTACTCCGTCATCATTGTTGGATTTATTTTGGGTGCAATTACTGGCACTGTAGCCGCCCAGGTAATCGCTATGGCGATGATCTCATTGCCGGTAATGATGCGTTACGGCTACAACATGCGCTACGCTACGGGCGTTTTGGCAGCTTCTGGAACGATTACCCAGCTAGTGCCTCCATCTTTAGTTCTCATTGTTCTGGCTGACCAACTCAAGACGCAAAGTGGCAGTGCTGATGTAGGCAGTATGTATCTTGGCGCATGGGGGCCCTCACTTCTTCAGATCGCGCTCTTTGCGCTCTACACCTTCTTCTTGAGCCGTATACGCCCTGACTACCTACCACCCGTTCCTGAGAGTGCCCTCACACTAAAGGGCTGGGCGCTTTGGAAAAAATGTCTCATGGGAATCATCCCATCTGCAGTGCTCATTTTTTTAGTGCTGGGGACCATCATGACCGGCATTGCAACACCGACAGAATCTGGAGCGATGGGTGCAATGGGTGCGCTATTACTGGCGTGGATTCGAAGGGCAAGCATTCCGAACCTTAAGGGACTAGTACAAGAGGCTTATCAAAACACCATGCGCATTACTGCCATGGTGGTATTTATTTTGATTGGGTCGACTTGCTTCTCTGTCGTATTTCAAGGAGTGGATGGCGGCTTCTGGGTTGAAGAGCTTTTTTCCAATTTACCGGGCGGCTGGGTTGGCTTTTTAGTTGTTGTGAATTTATTTGTTTTCTTCTTAGCCTTTTTCTTAGACTTCTTTGAAATCGCATTCATCGTTGTACCAATGCTGGCACCAGTAGCCGTCAAACTACTAGCGCCAGTACTTTTGGCATCCATGAATGGCAATCCACAAGCAGCGGCCAGCGCTGCTTTAGTTTGGTTTGGGGTCATGCTTTGCGTGAATATGCAAACCTCATTTATGCACCCCCCATTTGGCTTTGCTCTTTTCTATCTCAGAGGAGTGGCACCTAAAGAAGTGAAGAGTAGCGATATCTACTGGGGCGCTCTGCCTTGGGTAGCGCTGCAATTAGTGATGGTTGCGGTCGTGATTGCTTTCCCCGCCTTGGTGACAACCTTCTTAGATAAGCCTGCCGCAGTCGTAGAGAGTCAGGATTTCAACTTCACAAGCGAAGAAAATAAGTCTGATACCCCATCAACGAAAGTCGATGAAGATGCCCCGGTGACTTTTCAGCTCGATAAGCCATCTAAGTAGGGTCACCCCTTAATTGGGGGATGGGGTTTTCCCCAAATATGTGCGAAGAGTGGGTCTTTGTCTTAAAAATCCATTACGCTAGGGAAAATTCAATCGGGTTAAATAATGAACTTTCTTTCCTCAATTCGTAAGACGCTCCCCGCGTGCATATTCACTCTTGCATTAGGCGGTTGTGGATCAACAACAGCACCGGACTTTAGTGCGATGTCGGCAAAGTATGCCAATACGCTTGAGCAATACCAGATCAATATGATCTTTCAGAATATCTTGCGCTCTTCTGAAAATCGCCCAGTGAGTTTTTTAGATATGCCGACAATCAACGGCTCGGGCTCCTTCACCGTTACTCCATATGCAAGCGCATTTTTCTCGGGTGGCATTCTGCCCTACAACTCCAGCTATCTTCCGATCAACGGTGCACTTAACAGCATCACCCCCGGAGTATCCCTATCGGTTGGCAATACATTTAACTTTACGCAATCTTCCTTAGATAACGCAGTATTTTGGAAGGGCTATTTGAGTGAACTCCCAATAGAGACGGTGAAGTATTTTGAACACAACCATATACCGAAGGAAGTTCTACTTAGCCTAGTGGTTGATCAAATTATCATTACTCAGCCTGACGGCTCACAAACTTATCTAATTAATAACCCCCTACGACCTGACTATCCAGAGTTTCAAAAACGACTCTATAAATTGATTGGTTATGGTCTTGGCGCTTACTTGGTAGATACCTCCCAAAAGGTTGGGCCTCCCGCAAACATGAGCACTCTTAAGTCGAATTTTGGCGGCAATACGCTTGAAGCCATGAAGAGCGCAGATATCATTTTGCAAAAAGTTGGACCGCCATCAGAACTTAAATTTCAACCAATCCAAGTATCAAAAAAATATAAGCTTTGCATCAAGACCAAACAATATGAAAATTTTGTCCGGGAGGAGTTTGGTGATGAAATTTTTTGCCAAGAAACGCTTGCACAAGATCTAAAGAAAACTAGCCCTACTCAGAAGGCATTACCCAAAGCTGAAATTCGGATACGTTCCACAAATAATATATTTGAGTTCCTGGGCCAGGTAGTTAAAGCACAGTTGGCGGACCCACCTTATATGCTGACTCTACCCCCAACCGCAACTACCTTTAACAGCAATAAAAGCGCTTCAAATGAATATTCGTTATTAGTAGTTGACAAAGATAAACCTCAGCCAAGACCCTTCTCAAGCATCGAAGGCCTGGATGGCAGCGTCTATAGTATTCCCAGCCAGAACAGTGGCTACTCACCTCTCGCCATCAAGTTGCTATCCCAATTTATGTCACTACAGAAAATTCCGGGAAGTATTCCAGCATCTCCATCGGTATTGCTGAAGTAGAGAAATCTTTATTCACAAAATAAATAAGGCCCCTAGGGGCCTTATTTATTAGAGGGTGATATCACGCTCTTGCCTGACACAATCGACGTAGTACTCGCTTTTTCCATCCACGCTAGTTTTGACCAAACCGTGGATATCCGTTTCAAATCCAGGGAACTGCTCGTTGAAGTCTCTAGCGAAGTAGAGATAATCAATGATGCGTTTGTTAAAGCGCTCGCCCGGAATCAGCAATGGTATGCCTGGAGGGTACGGTGTAACCAACATTGCAGTCACACGCCCTTCCAGTTGATCCAGCGGCACACGATCTACCTGTTTGTGAGCCATCTTCGCCCATGCCTCTGAAGGCATCATCGCAGGAACCATGTCAGAGGTATACATCTCGGTAGTCATACGCGCTACATCACGGCTCTTATAGAACTCATGAATCTGCTGGCAGATATCTTTTAAGCCAACGCGCTCATAGCGTGGGTGTTTAGCTACGAACTCTGGCAACACTTTCCACAAAGGCGCATTTTTATCAAAGTGGTCTTTGAACTGCTGCAATTCAGTTACAAGAGTATTCCAGCGACCCTTAGTAATACCAATGGTGAACATAATGAAGAAGGAGTACAGGCCACACTTCTCTACGATCACACCATGTTCAGCAAGGTACTTGGTAACGATGCTAGCCGGGATACCCATCGAGCCAAAGTTACCCTCAATATCTAAGCCAGGCGTTACTACTGTAGCCTTAATAGGATCGAGCATATTGAAGTCTTTAGCCAACTTACCAAAGTCATGCCAAGCAGCGGATGGCTCTAAGACCCAATCTGAACGCTCACCAATACCCTCTTCGGCCAAATGATCTGGACCCCAGACCTTAAACCACCAGTCAGCACCAAACTTATCGTCCACTTCACGCATAGCGCGACGGAAGTCCATTGCTTCAGCAATAGATTCTTCAACCAAGGTTGTGCCACCAGGAGACTCCATCATGGCTGCAGAGACGTCGCATGACGCAATAATCGCGTACTGTGGACTGGTCGAGGTATGCATCAAATAAGCTTCATTGAAACAGTCGCGATCCAACTTCGTATCTTCCGCATCCTGCACCAACACTTGAGATGCTTGGGATAAGCCAGCCAATAACTTATGGGTGGACTGGGTAGCAAACATCAAACTCTTCTTGGTGCGCTTACGATCCGAGCCAATGGCATGCATATCCTTATAGAAGGGATGGAAGGCAGCATGCGGCAACCAAGCTTCATCGAAATGCAAAGAGTCAACTTTGCCATCGAGCATCTCTTTAATCATCTCAACGTTGTAGACGATGCCGTCATAGGTACTTTGAGTCAGCGTCATTACGCGAGGTACTACGTTCTTATTCTTAATGAATGGATTAGCATCAATTTTCTTCTGGATGTTTTTCCATTCAAACTCTTCTTTTGGAATCGGGCCAATAATGCCCAGATGATTGCGGGTAGGCATCAAGAAGATAGGAATCGCGCCCATCATGGTGATGGAATGAATGACAGATTTATGGCAATTGCGATCAACCAATACCACGTCACCAGGAGCAACAGTAGAGTGCCAAACAATCTTGTTTGAGGTTGAAGTACCGTTAGTTACGAAGAACAAATGGTCAGCATTAAAGATGCGGGCAGCATTGCGCTCACTCTGCAGCACTGGGCCGGTATGGTCTAAGAGTTGGCCCAATTCTTCAACAGCATTACACACGTCAGCGCGAAGCATGTTTTCGCCAAAGAACTGGTGGAACATGCGCCCCACTGGGCTCTTTAAGAATGCAACGCCACCAGAGTGACCAGGGCAATGCCAAGAATACGAACCTTCAGAGGCGTAGTTAGTTAACGCGCGGAAGAATGGTGGGGCTAGAGAATCCAGGTACACCTTTGCTTCGCGAATGATGTGACGTGCCACGAACTCCGGAGTGTCTTCATTCATATGAATGAACCCATGCAATTCCCGCAAGATGTCATTCGGCATATGACGTGAAGTACGGGTCTCACCATACAAGAAGATTGGAATATCTTCATTACGCTTACGCACTTCGGTAATAAAAGCACGTAGGTTATTTAAAGCCGGAAGATCATGGTCTTCAGAATCGGAATCAAACTCTTCATCATCAATCGAAACAATGAAAGTCGATGCGCGAGAAGCTTGTTGAGCAAACGAAGTCAGGTCACCATAGCTAGTTAAGCCAATAACCTCCATACCTTCATTCTCAATCGCCTCAGCGAGGTCACGAATTCCCGAGCCCGAAATATTTTCGGAGCGGAAGTCCTCATCAATAATGATGATTGGGAAACGAAATTTCATAAATACTCCCCTACTAACTTGTCCGATGAATTCGGAACCCACTTATCAAAATTGGTTAGATCAATTACTCGATCGCCGTCTGGTAATGCTGTGACTATATCGATGAATGTCGCATTTTGCTGCACATCTTTAGGCAAGTAAACATGGCGAGCGTAGACCTGATTGGCTAAGCTCTCGTGATAACCCGTAAAGGTAATAAGTAAATGCCATTGGCGCTCAATTGCCGCTTTACCCAAGTAGTCTTTTAGAGCACTTGTCTCATCAATACTATGCATTGCAGTCCAGGTTAATGAGAACACTGGGCTCTCAGAACGGTGTAACTGCAATTCGACTGAGCGTCGATAGCGCTCACCTTCACTCGTCATACTTTCGGCGATCAACCACAGACGTAACTGCGCCTCAACAATATGTGAGCTGCGATCATTGGCTACGCGAAACTTAAATGTTTGTACGCCATCATGACTTCCAACGACAGCCACTTTAGAGAAGCGTACACCAGCAGTCGGTCTAGTGAAACGCGCAAAAGCCAAACCCGTGGTTAATGCCGAATACACAATTCCAAAAAAGGCTTCAAAAGTCACAATTGCATTTGGCCAACTGCCTATGGGCGTCATACGACCATAACCAATTGTTGCCATAGTTTGCACGCTGAAGAAAAATGCATCTAATAGCGAACCTGGCTGGGTATTGGTAATAGCGCCATCACCACAAGCTAAGTAGGCTAATGCAAATATGAGGTTGCCGCCCAAATAAACCAAGACGACCAACAGCAAGAAGCTGCCCCAGCTGGTCCCTAAAAGCCAGTGATAAAAATTATTTTCTGGACGCGCAATTTCAGTACGCGAGAGTGTTGCGCGATATTCATCTAAATTAATTCGCGCAGGACGGCGATTAAATGGAAATAATTTACGCACTGCCGTAATGGCTTAGGTCTTTGGCAGGGTCACGCCCCGCTGACCTTGATATTTACCACCGCGATCTTTATACGATGTACCACACACTTCATCACTCTCAAAGAAGAGTACTTGTGCGCAACCTTCACCCGCATAAATCTTGGCAGGCAATGGCGTGGTATTTGAAAACTCTAAAGTGACATAACCTTCCCACTCAGGCTCGAATGGTGTGACGTTCACAATAATGCCGCAACGTGCATATGTACTCTTACCAACGCAAACGGTTAATACGCTACGTGGAATCTTGAAGTACTCGACCGTTCTTGCTAGTGCAAATGAATTAGGCGGAATGATGCAAACATCACCCTTGAAATCAACAAAGGATTGCTCGTCAAAATTCTTCGGGTCAACGATGGTGCTATTGATATTGGTAAAGATTTTGAATTCGTCTGCACAACGAATGTCATAGCCATAGCTTGAAGTGCCATAACTTACGATTTTGTTTCCTGAGGCGTCTTGGCGAACTTGCCCAGGTTCAAATGGGCTGATCATGCCTTGCTCGCCCATGCGGCGGATCCAGTGGTCAGATTTAATAGTCATGGGCGAATTGTAAAACCTTCGCCCTCACCTGCCCACGAATTTATTGAGGTTTTTGGCTAAAAACGACCCTCTCTGGGGCGTTATAGATCTCGAAGTGTTTGCCAGAGCAGCGAGACAGGATAGTGAGATTGGTTTTGCGAGCCAGCTCTAACCCCATCAAAGTGACTCCTGAGCGGGTCAAGAGGAAAGGAATGCCCATCTGGGCGCCCTTAATGACCATCTCCGAGGTTAGGCGGCCAGTAGTAAAGAAAATAAGATCCCTACCCGGTTTATTGGCCAACCACATCAAGCCAGAAATCGAGTCGACTGCATTATGGCGACCCACATCCTCAATGAAATGCAAAAGGCGCACGCCCTCATTACCGTCGCGCTCAAAAACTGCGCAGGCATGGACCGAGCCAGACTTTTTATAAATGGTGTCGTGAATACGGATCGAGTCAATCAAGGTAACTATTGCCTCTTGAGACAATGTCGGACCTTCAGGCAGCTGAATCTCGTCCATCTCCTCAATAAGGCCACCAAACATCGTGCCTTGTCCACATCCCGTCGTCACCACCCGCTTACTCGTTAGGGCATCAATATCCACCGTACTCCGGCGGGTTTTCACAGCGGCTGAATCTGTCTCCCAGTCCACCTGAATGCTCTCGATATCGTCCGGAGACTCAACTAGGCGCTGATTACGCAAATAGCCCAGAACTAGAGCCTCTGGGGCACTACCCAGCGTCATGAGGGTCACGACCTCACGCTTGTCTAAGTAAATAGTTAGAGGGCGCTCGCCAGGAATATGGGTCTTTTTAAGACGTCCCATTTCATCCATAACCTCAACCTCATGCACTACCGGCACGGAGGCACAGGACATCTGAATATTGGGTTTTGCTGCCATAAATACTCTCTCGCGGTCGGGCTTAAAGGAAGTTTATCGGTGTTTATGAAGACTTCACGGTGCTTTACTTTAACCGCAGACTAAAATCACTGCATAAGCCAGCATAATTGAGGGCTAAACCCCAGTTAACCTTTTAACCTTCTTATTTAAGTCCGCATTACATGAGCAGTTCCCAACGCCGCCTTCTTGTTACCTCCGCCCTACCGTATGCCAATGGTCAGATCCATATCGGCCATCTGGTGGAGTATGTACAGACCGATATTTGGGTTCGCTTCCAAAGAATGCGTGGTCATGAAGTGCACTACGTTGGCGCCGACGACACTCACGGCACCCCCATCATGTTGCGTGCTGAAAAAGAAGGTCTTACCCCAAAAGAACTCATCGCTAATGTTTGGAAAGAACATAAGCGTGACTTTGACAACTTCCTGATTTCATTCGATAACTACTACACCACAGATAGTCCAGAGAATGAAAAGCTTGCGCAGAGTATTTACATAAAGCTGCGTGATGCAGGATTGATTGAAAAGCGAGCTATTGAGCAAGCTTACGATCCTGTAAAAGAAATGTTTTTACCGGATCGCTTTATCAAAGGCGAGTGCCCTAAGTGTGGTGCGAAAGATCAATATGGTGATAACTGCGAAAAGTGTGGCGCAACCTACTCACCTACCGACCTCAAGAATCCGTTTTCAGTAGTTAGCGGCGCAACACCAATTAAAAAGATTTCTGATCACTACTTCTTTAAGTTATCGGATCCGCGCTGCGAAGAGTTCTTGCGCGACTGGACTCAAGTAAAAACACCGTTGCAGCCAGAGGCTCGCAATAAGATGAAAGAGTGGGTTGGTCAACCCGGCGAAAGCAAGTTGGGCGACTGGGATATCTCCCGCGACGCCCCGTATTTCGGGTTTGAGATCCCCGACGCGCCAGGCAAGTACTTCTATGTCTGGCTTGATGCCCCTATTGGTTACTACGCTAGTTTCCTCAATTATTGCCAGGCTAAAGGCCTGAATTTTGATGAATGGGTTAAGCCAGACACTACAACTGAGCAATACCATTTCATCGGCAAAGATATTCTGTATTTCCATACTTTATTTTGGCCAGCTACTCTGCAATTTGCAGGTTACCGTACGCCAACTAATGTATTTGCACATGGCTTCTTAACAGTTGATGGCGAGAAGATGAGTAAGTCACGCGGCACACTCATCTCTGCAAACAGTGTGATTGAATGCGGCTTTAATCCAGAGTGGTTCCGTTATTACTTTGCAACCAAGCTGAATGACAGCATGGAAGATTTGGATTTAAATCTTCAAGATTTTGTCGCGCGTGTTAACAGTGACTTATTGGGTAAGTACATCAACATCGCAAGTCGCAGCGCTGGTTTCTTGGTAAAGCGTTTTGGAGGCGTTGTTTCTGATGAAGCAATGAGCAATCCACTACTAAAAGAAATTGCATCATCTAGCGAAAAAATTGCTGAACTCTATGAGGGACGCGAGTATGCCAAAGCACTGCGTACCGTCATGGAACTTGCAGATAAAGTAAATGGCTTTGTTGACGAGAACAAGCCATGGGAAATCGCTAAAGATCCAGAACGTGAAGCTGAGTTGCAAAGGGTTTGCAGTATTACTCTTGAAGCATTCCGCATGCTCAGCCTGTATCTCAAGCCGGTTATTCCACAGGTAGTTGCTGGCGTCGAGGAATTCTTCTCCTTGCCACCCCTTTCCTGGGCCGACATTAATACCCCGCTTTCTAGCAAAAACCCCATTAAGGCCTACAAGCATCTAATGACCCGTGTGGAAGCCCCTCAAATTGAGGCTTTACTAGCGGCAAACTTGTAAAAATACCCCTAAAAAGCACCTATAATGGCGATTGTAGTCCCTAGATAACTTTTCGAATTAATTTCATAAGTTATTGAATTTATTGAGTATTTTAGGAAATGCCATGGCAAGATATCAATCTGAATTCACCCAGTTCTTAAATGAACTCAAGACCGAGCATCCAAACCTCGAGGCTGAGCAACAAGCGGGCCGCGCCCTCTTGTGGGACAAAGAGCCATTGAGCGTTGAAGATCAACGTCGCGCCAAAGCTGCAAAACTCAAGCAACGCGCTTACGTTTATTCGAATGACTGAGCCCAGCACTCAGCCAATATCCGATTTACTAGATAGCACTCCATCGGTTACCGATGGCATGTCGGAAGCGTTCGCCAAACTGTATGGCGAACCACTCTTTAAGCTCCCTACTGATCTTTATATTCCACCTGATGCACTAGAAGTTTTTCTAGAAGCATTCGAAGGGCCATTAGATCTATTGCTTTACCTCATTCGCAAACAGAACTTCAACGTTCTGGATATTCCAATGGCGCAGGTTACCCAGCAGTATCTGAGCTATATCGATCAAATTCGTCATCACAATCTAGAGCTAGCTGCCGAGTATTTACTTATGGCCGCTATGTTGATTGAAATTAAGTCCCGCATGCTCTTGCCAATGAAGAAGGCAGATAGCGAAGAAGAAGTGGAAGATCCACGTGCTGAATTGGTACGCCGCTTACTCGAGTACGAGCGCATGAAGCTTGCTGCTCAAGAGCTTGATCAGATTCCACAACAAGGTCGTGACTTCCAAGTGGCCCATGGCTATGTGGATACCACCATTGCGATTGCATGGCCCGATGTCAATGTAGAAGACTTACAAGCAGCTTGGCGTGACGTGCTCCACCGCGCCAAACTGACTCAGCATCACACCATTACTCGTGAAGAATTATCAGTACGCGACTTTATGACACGTATCTTGCGCCGTTTACAAGGCACTAAATTCGTAGAGTTTGGTGAGCTGTTTGAAGATGCGATTAAGTCAGGTAAAGGCATCCCTGTGGTGATCGTGAACTTCATCGCAATGCTTGAACTCTCACGTGAAGCTTTGGTAGAAATTACTCAAGCTGAGCCGTATGCACCAATTTATGTGCGTCTTGCCTATACCCCTGTTGCATGAAAATCATTAGCGACATTCAGGAGTTGCGCGACCATCTAAGAGGTCAAAACCGAGCTTCATTTGTACCAACCATGGGTAATCTTCACGAAGGTCACCTATCTTTGATGCGCTTGGCAAGACAACATGGTGATCCTGTAGTTGCCAGCATTTTTGTGAACCGTTTGCAGTTTGGTCCTAACGAAGATTTTGATAGCTACCCTCGCACCATGCAGGCTGATATCGATAAGCTAGAAAAAGAAGGTGTGTACATCCTTTTTGCACCAACTGAGCGCGACCTATACCCACAGCCACAAGAGTACCGCGTTGATCCACCGCAGCAATTAGGGGATATCCTCGAGGGCGAGTTCCGTCCAGGGTTCTTTAAAGGTGTTTGCACCGTTGTTCTCAAGCTCTTCTCTTGTGTTCAGCCTAAGGTTGCCGTGTTTGGTAAAAAAGATTACCAACAGCTAATGATCATTCGTCAGATGGCCAAGCAGTTTGCTTTGCCAGTTGACATCATTCCTGGCGAAACGATTCGCGCAGAGGACGGTCTTGCACTCTCCTCTCGTAATGGCTACCTCTCTGTTGAGGAACGTGCTGAAGCACCAGAGCTCATGAAAGCATTAAAAGAAGTACGCCAACGTGTACTTGATTTGAATGTACGCGATGTGAAGACCATCTCTGAAATTGAAAAATTAGCAGTTGCTTCTCTTGCTGGGCGTGGCTGGGAGCCAGATTACATCGCCATTCGTCAGCAAAGTGATTTAGCGCCTGCATCGAACGAGCAACTGCAGGCTGGTGAGCCGCTTGTTATTCTGACGGCGGCTAAGCTTGGTAAAACACGCTTGATTGATAACCTAGAGATTTAATCATTCGGGCATCTAGGGGCATGCTTTCAGAATTTGGCAATGGCAAATCATGCCTTAAGCAGCGCCGATAACTTAGAAAGGTGCAAATTGCAAAACTTATTTTTCAAAACTGAGCTTAGTTTAATCTTAGCCCTTTGTATTGGGTTTATAGGGCTCTCAACCATCATTACAGTGCTCTTTGTGAGTCCAAAAAGCAAATCCCTGCTTGAAAGATATGAGGGTCTCGTTGCTCCTTTTTTTAGCCTACCTGCAGTTCTATTTTCCTTAACCGCCGCCCTGCTGGCAACCTCCGTTTGGGATAACTATAGTGTTGCTACTAGAGCCATTAAAACCGAGAGTCAAAGCATTATGACTGTTATCAGCCTAGCAAATTCCGCTCCTTACTTGAGAGATAGCAACCTTTCAGCTTCAGCCAAAGTCTATATTAAGTCAATCATTGAGGATGAGTGGAAAACGTTAGCATCAGGACGATCAAACTCACCAATTACTAATGAAAAATTTATCGTCATGAGATCAGAAATATTTAAGGCGGTGAATATTCAGCCCGATAAGGCTGAATCAAAGGCATTGTTAAACGAGTTCTATGCAATCAATACCGCGCGTGAAACTCGTCAAGCTTATGCTTCGTTTGACCTTCACCCCGTTCGCTGGTACGCAATCCTTTTTTTAGCAGTATTGGTGCTGATATCTGTCGCTTTTAGTCACTCTACGAAGCCGAAAGCCTTGATGGTAGCAATGTCAATCGCCACCCTCACTGTTCTCACGCCGCTTTGTATTCTGGCTTTGACCTTTAGCAGCCCCTATCAAGGTCTAATTTCGATCTCGCACGCTCCTTATTTGCAGATCATCAAATAATCTGCAGGGGCTAATCGAGGTCAACGGGGTTACAGCGTGAAGAACTGCCCTACTTCTAAATTCAGTTCTTTAGCCAATTCAGCGCCAGTGACCTTGCCTGCAGCGCCTTTGGCTTTGAGGACTTCAATCTGTCCGCCATGGCAGGTGATGAAGAATGAATCTAGCGTGATCTGAGTTACTTCTCCAGGCTTGCCTTTGACGGCACCGAATGTAGCGGCTACATGCTTATGGCAATCGTAGATCTGAACCTTTTGCTCGCCGAACTTCGTCCATGCACCAGGCGCTGGATTACATGCGCGAATCAGGTTATAGATTTGACTGATGTGTGTAGCCCAATGAATCTGTGCAGCGTTCGCGTCAAACCAACCTTCATAGTTCGCTTGTGATTCATCTTGAACGATTTCTTGATGCTTGCCTGCGACTACTAAGTCAGCAGCTTCGAGCAATGCTTTAACGCCGATTGGGAAAAGATGATCAAAGTAGATCTTGCCTAATGTGTCATTAGGCCCAATGGCAACTTCTTTTTGCAAAATTACTTCGCCTTCATCCAGACCATCAGATGGACGGAAGATTGTTAAGCCCGTTTTCTCTTCACCTAATGCGATTGCCCAGTTAATAGCACTTGGACCGCGATATTTAGGTAGGAGTGATGGGTGATATTGAATAGTGCCGTGCTTCGGGATCTTGCAGAGCTCTTGCGGCACAAATTGAATGACATATGCCATTACACAGATGTCTGCATTGCTATCTATCATGGCCTCAGCAGCCTCAGGACCCTTCAGGGAGGCGAACTGCAAGGGGTTTAAGCCCCTTGCGAGTGCAGCTTCTTTTAAGACTTCCGGCTTGCTTGATTTGGGATTATCGGGTGGACAGAAAACGGCAACCACTTCATCGCCGCGATCTAAAAAAGCTTCTAATGCCGCTTTACCAAAATCCGCACTCCCAATCAAAGCAACCCGCATCTTAGATCACCTTATCGTGACGGAGAGAAATCAAATCGTCAGTGGTGTAACCCAACTCATGCAGAATCTCATCGGTGTGCTCACCAAGCAATGGTGAACGAGTTACATCCGTTGGGCTATCAGACATCTTGATTGGGTTACCAACAGTGAGGTACTTGCCACGAATTGGATGATCCACTTCAACCACGGTACCAGTAGCGCGCAATGCAGGCTCTTCAGCAATTTCTTTCATGGACAAAATTGGTCCACATGGAATGTCGTACTGATTGAGGATATCCATTACTTCAAACTTTGTCATCGTCATAGTCCACTTCTCGATCTCACCGAAAATTTCCATGAGATGTGGCAAGCGTGCCATTGGTGATGCGAAACGTACATCCGTAATCCAATCTTCACGACCGATTACTTTGCAAATTGCCTCCCAAACTGGAGCCTGAACGATTACGTACATATAGGCGTTTGGATCTGTTTCCCAACCCTTACATTTCACAATCCAGCCCGGCTGACCACCGCCAGAAGCATTGCCTGCGCGGGGTACAGAGTCGCCGAACTCACCGTTCGGGAACTGTGGGTACTCTTGCATCAAGCCAACACGCTCTAAACGTTGTTGATCGCGCAACTTCACACGGCACAAGTTCAATACTGCATCTTGCATTGCTGCCAATACCTTTTGACCACGGCCAGAGTGAGTACGTTGATACAGAGCAGTCACAATACCGAGCGCCAAATGCAAGCCAGTTCCGCTGTCTCCGATTTGTGCACCAGTGACCATTGGAGGGCCATCGTCAAAACCAGTAGTTGATGCTGAGCCGCCAGCGCATTGCGCTACGTTCTCATACACTTTGCAATCTTCGTATGGACCAGGGCCAAAGCCTTTTACAGAAGCCATGATCATCATTGGATTAAGTTCTTGAATACGCTCCCAAGAAAATCCCATGCGATCCAAAGCACCCGGTGCAAAGTTCTCAACGAGCACGTCACACTCCTTAATGAGGCGCTCAAGAATTTCTTTACCCTTTTGGGTTTTGGTATTTACGGTGATAGAACGCTTGTTATGGTTCAACATCGTGAAGTACAAACTGTCGGCATCAGGGATATCGCGCAACTGACCGCGTGTTGCATCACCTTCGCCAGATTTTTCCACTTTGATTACGTCAGCACCAAACCAAGCCAGTAACTGAGTACAGGTTGGGCCTGATTGAACGTGCGTAAAGTCGAGGATTTTGACCCCTTCTAGTGCTTTTGCCATGATTTAAGTCCTAATAAGAATGAAAATTTTGAATTGAGGCAATTTTACCAGCGGGAAATAGGTAAAAATGATGCGTGCCCAATATTTGGGCACAGATCCCTTCTAAGCCTGTATTGGCGTCGCTATAAGGCTATATGCGGCTAAGGCTGAGGATTTTCAAGGTCAGCAAGACGCTTTTTAAGAGCTCTTTCCTGGGCAAAACGCTCGGTTTCATCCCGAATGATTGCCACTACACCATTGGCCTTACCGGAGGCGTCGAATAGCATTCCCACAGTAAAGGCAATCGACAGCATGCTGCCATCTTTGTGTTTGGCAGGTACCTTTAATAGAGAGGCTCCATAGCGGGTGGTGCCGGTCTCCATGGAATGGCTGTAACCCTCATTATGTTTTTGAAGTTGGCGCTCAGGAACAATGAGGTCGAGCTTATGACCGAGAGCCTCTTGCTCCGAATATCCAAAGATACGAGTAGCAGCAGGATTCCAAAGCGCAATCTTTTCATGGGCATCGGCCACGATGATCGCATCACCTACGCACTCCACTAATTGATGTAAATCGATATCGGTATTCATGAGTTCAGTCTATAGAATAAAAAAGGCGCCCACAAGGAGCGCCTTCAAGATAATGCCAGCGTTACTTATTATTAAACTGCTTTAGCTGTGTGCAACTTAGCGATGTCATCAGCGCTATAGCCAAGGTCAGCCAACACTTCATCAGTGTGCTCACCCAATACTGGAGATGGCTTCACTTCGATTTCCAAATCAGAGAACTTGATTGGGCTACCGATTGTCAAATACTTACCACGTACTTTGTGGTCAACTTCAACAATAGAACCGCTCTTACGCAAGTCTGGTGAAGCAGCCAATTCTTTCATTGAGAGAACTGGAGCGCATGGAATATCGAACTTGCGGAGGATGTCCACAGCTTCGTACTTAGTCTTGTCTTTGAGCCAGTCTTCAATAACTGCGAAGATGTCAAAAATCTTGTCTTGACGAGCTTCAGCAGTCATATACGCTGGATCGGTTGCCCACTCTGGTTTGCCCAAAGCTTTAGTAATTGGCTCCCAAGCATGACCTTGAATTGTGAAGTAGATGTATGCGTTTGGATCTGTTTCCCAACCCTTACACTTCAATACCCAACCTGGCTGACCGCCACCACCAGCGTTACCACCGCGTGGAACTACATCAGTGAATGAGCCGTGTGGGTACTGTGGATACTCTTCCAAGTAACCAACTTTGTCCAAACGTTGTTGATCGCGCAACTTCACACGGCACAAGTTCAATACAGCATCTTGCATTGAGCAAGACACTTTTTGACCACGGCCAGTTTTTTCACGTTGCATCAATGCTGTCAAGATACCGATTGCCAAGTGCATACCAGTGTTTGAGTCGCCCAAAGCAGCAGCAGAAACTGTAGGAGGACCATCCCAGAAACCAGTTGTAGAAGCAGCGCCACCAGCACACTGAGCAACGTTCTCATACACTTTTAAATCTTCGTATGAGTGACCATCGCTAAAGCCTTTTACAGAGGCCATGATCATTTTTGGGTTCAATTCTTGAATACGCTTCCAAGAGAATCCCATACGATCCAAAGCGCCTGGACCAAAGTTCTCAACCATTACGTCAGAAGTTTTGATCATCTTCTCTAAAACTTCTTTACCTTCTTGAGTCTTAGTATCCAAAGTCAAAGAACGCTTGTTGCCGTTCAACATAGTGAAGTACAAAGCGTCAGCACCTGGAATATCGCGCAATTGGCTACGTGTAACGTCGCCAGCACCTGGGCGCTCTACTTTAATAACGTCAGCACCATACCAAGCCAACAACTGAGTACATGCAGGACCTGCTTGTACGTGTGTGAAGTCAATAATGCGAATACCGTCTAATGGTTTAGTCATGTTGTTTCTCCTTAAGTCTTTCTTGTTTACTTCTAAATTTATCTTGGATTACTTCTTAGCAGCTGCTGTGGATGGGTTTAAGTTTGTTAAACGTCCACTCTCAGTACCTGCAGTTTCATCAATAACAGCATTGATGAGAGCTGGTTTACCGGCAGCAATAGCTTCTGTTAACGCTGCTTCTAACTCTGCTGGTGTAGTTACGTAGTAACCAACACCACCAAATGCTTCAATCATCTTGTCGTAACGTGCATCTTTAACGAACACAGTTGGAGCAACATCAGCACCACCTGTTGGGTTAACGTCAGTTCCGCGATATACGCCGTTGTTATTGAAAACAACTGTTGTAATTGGCAAGTTGTAACGGCAAATTGTTTCTAATTCCATGCCACTGAATCCAAACGCGCTATCGCCCTCTACGGCTACTGTTGGCAAACCGCTAGTTACAGCAGCACCAATCGCATAACCCATACCGATACCCATAATTCCCCAAGTACCAGAGTCAAAACGCTTACGTGGCTTATACATATCAACGATTGCGCGGCAATAGTCGAGTGTATTTGCGCCTTCGTTTACCAAGTTCACATCTGGGTTCTTCTTGATCACATCACGAATCACACGCAATGCACCATGGAAGTTCATTGGGTTTGCTTCTTTAGCCAATGTCTCTGCCATCTTGGCTGTGTTCTTATCTTTCTTCTCGGTGATAGCTGCAATCCACTCAGCGCTTGGCTTAGGAACAGCAGAAATACCTTTCAAGAGTTCACCAACGCATGAACCGATATCACCAATTAATGGAGCAGCGATTTGTACGTTGCTATCCACTTCGTTTGCTTGAATATCGATTTGGATGAATTTCTTAGGCTCTTTACCCCAAGTCTTACCTTTACCGTGTGCAAGCAACCAATTCAAACGCGCACCAACCAACAACACCGCATCAGCTTCAGCCAATACAAATGAACGTGCTGCAGAAGCAGACTGTGGATGGTTGTCTGGCAACAAACCTTTAGCCATAGACATTGGCAAATAAGGAATGCCAGATTTCTCAACCAAATCACGGATCTCTTTATCAGCTTGAGCATAAGCAGCGCCTTTGCCCAACAGAATCAATGGACGCTTAGCGCCCTTCAATACGTCTAATGCACGAGCAACCGCATCGGCTGCTGGGATCTGACGTGGAACTGGATCGATTACCTTGAAGATGGATTTCTTAGCTTCTTCAACAGGCATTGTTTGCGCGAGCAACTGAGCTGGCAAGTCCAAATACACACCGCCTGGACGACCAGAAACCGCAGCGCGGATTGCACGTGCAAAACCGATGCCGATATCTTCGATATGGTTAATACGATAAGCAGCTTTGCAATATGGCTTAGCCGCATTGAGCTGATCCATCTCTTCGTAGTCACCTTGTTGCAAGTCAACGATTTCACGCTCGCTTGAACCAGAGATCAAAATCATTGGGAAGCAGTTCACAGTTGCATTAGCAAGTGCTGTCAAACCATTCAAGAAACCAGGAGCAGAAACTGTCATGCAAATGCCTGGCTTTTGTGTCATGTAACCAGCAATCGCTGCAGCATTACCTGCATGCTGCTCATGACGGAAGCCGATAAAACGCAAACCTTCAGCCTGCGCTAAACGACATAAGTCGGTAATTGGAATACCAACCAGGCCAAAAATCGTATCAAGGTCGTTTGCCTTTAAGGCATCAATGACGAGATGGAAACCATCCGTTAACTGTGTGTTTTGATTATCTGTTGTCATAGAAATTTTTTAAGAATCACAAATCGCCCGATAAGGGCTAATGCAATTTAGCTTTCGCTAATGTCTCCAATTTAGTTATTAATCGCACTGCGGGATTTTTGACCCCGCTTAGGCTGAGATGAATATTAGGCTTGGGGAGGGGGTTCATCATTGACTTCGGTCAATTTCCCTCTAAATCCTGTAATTACAGCTGGGTGACTGCTTATACAAAAAGCTCTTTATGCTTTGTTTTGAGGCGACTCAAGGTCTCCGGGGAGAGGTTGAGGTAAGCCGCCAGCTCCTTTTTCGGGAGAAGCTCAAACAAATCCTCGTATTTACGCAGGAAACGCTCTACCCGACCCGGGGCATCGAGCATATGCAAAGTAATCGTATGAGCCATGATTTCACTCATCAGGCGCATGACTTCAAACTCAAAACTCTCTTTCAGAATCTTGTGCTGATCCAAGAACTCCGCCCACTTCTTTAGAGGCATCCGAGCCACGCGGGCCTTGGTCACAGAGGCAATACTGTAGGGGGCAGCCGTCTTCAGGCGCCATGCCGCATAGCTAGTTTCAATGTCTTTTTCGATGGCAAAACGCAGAATCATTTCTTTTGCATCCGCACTAGAAACAATACGCTTTAGGATGCCGTCCAAAACAAAGTACTGCTCCATCTGATGGTCGCCTTGATGAAGCAAAATTTCGGATTTTTTGAGGTCGGAGATCTCTAAATGACGCTCCAACTCGGCCATTGCAGCTGGATCCAAGCTTTTTAAGACCGAGTTTTGGCTCAACTGCAGGCGAATCAGGTTTTTTTCGGGATGCTTATCTAATACGGTCATCAATGCTTACTCCTAGACCTCATATTGTAGGCTTTTTTACCTTTTTGAGCGGGCGTTTTGGGCTTAGGCCCCACCAAATCCGCTAGAATGGCGGGGTCGTGGTGCTTTGTTGCAATGCAATAAAGTTAAACGGGAAACACTAAACGTGTGCTGCCCCCGCAACGGTAGGTAAATGCGTCTTTCATTGAATTCAAAGGCGTCAGGAATCTGACAAGGCCACTGTGCGCGTCAATCGCATGGGAAGGCCAGATTCTGATATTTACTAGCCCGGATACCGGCCAAGACAGGTGGAATTTTGCGGACGGGGATCTTCGCGCGCCAATAAAGCGCAACCTGCGCCTCATTGACGCCTGAACTCCTGCACGTGAAATTCTGTTCGACCCAGCTAACGGGGAAGTTAGCTAGGCAATCGATAACAGAAAGTCTTTTATGAAATCACAGTTAAAGCAGAAAAAAATCGCCGTAGTATGTGGTGCCCTCCTCTCCCTCAGCATCACCCAGGTAGCATTTGCAGAAAATAATCCATCCACACTCATTGTGACTGGTACGCGATTTGAGGAAAACCTTAATCAGGTCCCAGCGAACGTCAAAGTTATAACGCGGGATGAAATTGAAAACTCAACTTCCAACACAATCCCCCAGGTGTTATCTCAAATTGGCGGTTTAAGAGTAAGCGGCTTAAATTCAAGTGCCTTAAATCTGGATGCATCAGTTGATATGGGTGGATTTGGACCAACTGGCAACAGTACAACCGCAATTTTGGTTGATGGCATCCGAGTAAATCCCATTGATTCAGGCGGCATCGACTGGGAATCCATTCCGATCGACTCAATTGAGCGAATTGAAATTCTTCAGGGTGGCGCAAGCGTTCAATACGGCAATGGTGCAGTTGGTGGCGTGATCAACATTATTACTAATGGCGGCAAGAAAACCATTAACCAGGCCTCTGCGACCTATGGTACTTGGGGCACTTCTATTAACAATGCCATCTTCAGAAATACGGTCGATAAAACCACTGTACAAGTCAGTGCGAACACATCCAATACCAATGGCTGGCGCCCCAATACAGCGGCAAACGCTTACTCCATCGATGCAAAAATTTTGCAAGATTTAGGCAACAGAGATCGCTTGTTTGTTGATGCTTATTACGGCTACACCAATTCACAACTTGCTAGTCCTGTAGTTGGATTGGTTGGCTCAGGAAACCCACTCTCCGTTAGACCGCAAAATGCAGGCAATAACATAACAACCAACAATTCTGGCTTTCGCCAAGGATTAACAAAAACATTAAGCGAGAATTACGTAGTAGAAATTGATACCTCTTATAACAATAAATCTTCTTTCTTCTACGTACCCCAAGCAGATTACTTTGCTAGCCCCGAGTTTGGTTCAGCCGGTAGTCCGATGAATAATAAATTGCAGGGCTGGCAACTTGCTTTGTCACCACGTCTGAAGGCAGACTTTGGTGTTATTGGTACTTCGATTTTTGGCTATGATTTCTCGAAAGCGAATCAAGCTGGCAGCAATAGCTACACACCACAATCTCAAAGCATTATTCTCGCGAATCAATTCGATGCCACGAGCAATCCCTTTGGAACTTATTACAACAATCTAACAAGCGACTCGCAAAACGCTACACAAATTAATAATTCAGTCTACGTAATGCAAAGAGTCCCACTAGGAAATATTTTGGAGGCAAGCGGAGGATTCCGCCGACAAGTGCAGCAAGCATCAACGACTAGTTCTGCCATTAGCGCATCAAATGGGACCGTCTCCGGCAATCAGCAATATGCTGCTAATGCGGGAGATTTAGCGCTTAATGCCAACTACCTGCCCGGACAACGTGTGTATGTGAAATGGAATCAGTCCTTCAGATTCCCTAACATTGACGAATACTGGGGTCTGCTATACAACCCAACAACCCAAACCACCTCAACCGTCTTTAGCGGGATTTTGCAACCTCAAACAACTCAGACATATGAGGTTGGCGGCCACTGGGATGTTTTGAGCTCTAAAGTGACATCATCAATATTTAAGTCGATGACACAAAATGAAATTAGCTATAACCCCGCCACAGGTTACAACTACAACTCAATTTATCAAGTGAATCGCGGCGGAGTTCTATTGGATGTTGCATCCAATATTTCACCTTCACTCAATATTGGCTTCGGAGGAAAATACCAAAAGTCATACTATGCCAATGGGCCTTTTTCCGGAAATGCTATTCCAGTAGTTCCAGACACGCTTCTTAATGCTAGAGCAAATTACCTCATTGCAACAAATTGGACTATCGGTGGAGTAGTGAATTACGTTAGCAGTCAGCATTACGATACCGGCCCAAGCTACTACAGCGCAACACCAGTTATGCCGTCTTATGTCATTGGAGATATATTTACCTCGTATAAGTTCCAGGGAGTCGAAGCGCGTCTTACAGTCAAAAACGTTGGTAATGCGCAATATGCCACGTACGGAACTGCGCCAAGCAATGTCTCAAGTCGTTACTCCTACTACCCTAGTGAACCAAGGTCGGTTTTTGTAACCCTGAAATACAACTTCAATTAAATGCCCCAGCAATAATTCACCTACTTTAAGCCCCAATTCTGCATTGCGGGACTTAAAGTAGCGTCCTCCCCCATGGGTGGAAGCTGAGGCTACAATGCCAATATGAGTGAATTAAGCCCAATTCCCCCAAGCGAAGATGCTAGCGACCTGAATTCGCTCAGCATCTCTATTGCCCGCGTATCTGAAAAAATTTCATTGATTGAAGATGCAGTAAAAAACTTGAATCAAAATCGAGCGCAACTGGAAGGCAAGATTGATGATGCTCAAAAACGCGTTCAACGCATTTTGAGTCGCTTACCAGATCAAAGTGATGGTCGCCAACTAAATCTACTTGGCGAAGTTGCTACACCCAATAATCTAGAGGATGATAATGAGCCAACAACGCATTGAAGTAAGTCTTGCCGGCCAAAAAATCACCTTAGCAACGAGCGCTGAGCATGAACCTCTATTAAGAGCAGCATGCGTCCTAGTTGACGAACAAATTCAGCTTGCTATTAGTGGTGGTAACCGTAGTATTGAACGCGCTAGCATGATGGCAGCACTCAAAATTGCCGGCGATCTCATTACATTACAAAAAAATCAAACGCAGCAAAGTACTTCCTCTAACGTGAGCTCCGATGAAATCACCCGCCTGCAAAGTGAAATTCGCGCTCTAGAAGATCAAGTCGACGCTTTGATGCAAACCCTTTCCCTGCCTGGTTCGCCAAGGCCAATAGTTCCTTGAACCGATGCGCAAGCATCCGGAACGATCTTTACCTTGTGGGCGTGAGCGTTTCGAAAGTTCACAGTGCCAACTTAGACTTGGTCACTCCCTGAACCTCTTAATGCACCCGAAACAGAGTAGCCGTTCCACCTTGAACCTTAGGGTTCAGGATGACGGCCTAGCGGCTAAGGCGGGGAATTCATGTTACTAAGCGATATCGCCATGTTGATGCTTTGCGGCAGCATCTCTGGATTTTTAGCGGGTCTACTAGGCATTGGTGGCGGCATGATTCTGGTGCCATTCATGATCTTAGTTTTTAACCATCAAGGCTTTAGTCAAGAAGTCATTGTGCACATGGCCATCGCTACCGGTATGGCCACTATCTTATTCACCACCACCTCCGCAATTTGGGCGCATCACAAACATGGCTCCATCGACTGGAAGTTAGTTGCGTCGCTGAGTCCTGGTTTGGTCGTTGGCAGCTTGATTGGTGGCAGCGAGATTTTTGAAGCCCTAAATACTTCTTGGCTCTCACTTTTCTTCGCCATTTTTATTGTCTATACATCCATTCAGATGCTGCTAAATAAGAAACCTAAACCTGGAAGAGATTTGCCGGGGTCTTTAGGATTATTTGGATTTGGATCCTTCGCTGGAGCTCTAGCTAGCTTGGTTGGCGCTGGTGGTGCCTTCATCACCGTTCCTTTTATGCTCTGGTGCAATGTCAAACCACACGTTGCTATGGCGAGTTCCTCTGGCTTGGGCTTTCCGATTGCAGCAGCAGCCACTGTAGGCTACATGTACGGTAGTTGGGGTCACCCTAACCTACCCTCTGGATCCCTAGGCTTTGTTTATTTACCAGCGGTAGTGTGTATTGCAGTAGTGAGCATTTTCACAGCGCCGCTTGGCGCCAAAATGGCTCGCAAACTGGATGTGGCACAACTCAAACGTATTTTTGGGGTGATGCTACTAATGCTTGCGGCCTTCATGTTTAATGAAAGCCGCAAGGCATTTGGTTATTAATTAACCAGTAAATTGCTGGCGCAAAATATTCTTTTGCACTTTACCCATAGCATTACGCGGTAAATCAGAAACAATTTCCACACGCTTTGGAATCTTAAAATTTGCAATTTGTGTTTTCAAAGTAGCGATCATCGCTTCGGCATTCAATTTGGCTCCAGCCTTAGGCACAACAACCGCCATCACTGCCTCGCCGAAATCTGGATGCGGAATGCCAATCACAGCACTTTCGTCAACACCAGGCATGTCATCGATAAAGCTTTCAATCTCTTTGGGATAAACGTTATAGCCACCAGAAATAATTAAATCCTTACTGCGGCCAACGATGCACAAGTACTCCTTCGGAGCTTTGCCACCATTGGCATCACCACCCCAGCGACCAACGTCACCCGTCTTGAACCAACCATCTTTGGTAAATTCTTCAGCAGTCTTCTCCGGCATACGCCAGTAGCCTTTGAATATATTGGGACCTTTAACCTGAATGCCGCCAATTTCATCGACCTTACAAGGTTTATTGTCTTCATTCACTACACGTACCTTTACCCCAGGAAGGGGCAGGCCAACAGAGCCGCCTACGCGCTTACCTTTGTAAGGATTGGAGACCAACATCACAGTCTCACTCATGCCATAGCGTTCCAAAATTGGCTGGCCAATGACTTCCTTGAAAGTATTAAACGTTTCTGTAAGCAGTGGAGCAGAACCAGAAACAAATAGACGCATATTGCGCGCCACTTTCTTATTAAAGCCTTTATCGGCTAATAAGCGTACATAGAATGTTGGCACACCCATCATCACTGTTGACTGTGGCATATGTTTGATCAGTTGCGCAGTATCCAAGCGCGGCAACCAAATCATCTTGCTGCCATTAATCAATGCGCCATGAGCCGCAACGAACAAACCGTGAACGTGGAAGATAGGCAAAGCGTGCAATAGAACATCGCCTTTTTTCCAACCCCAAAACTTTTGCAATACTTGAGCGTTGCTGCCCAAGTTTTTATGCGTCAGCATTGCACCCTTGCTACGACCTGTAGTGCCAGAGGTGTACAAAATAGCGGCAAGATCATCATCCTTGGCAGGTACAGTTTTGAATTTATCGCTTAAACCAGCTGCACGGTCTAACAAAGAACCAGTGCGGTTTTCATCCAAGGTAAGGACATGCTTAGTGCCGGCTTTAGCAGCAACCTTAGATACCCAAGATAGATTCTTACTACTGCAAACAACTACCGCTGGCTCAGCGTTCTCTAAGAAGTATTGAATTTCAGCAGACTGATAAGCCGTGTTGAGTGGCAAGTAAACATAACCCGCACGAATCGTTGCTAGGTATAGAAAAAGAGCTTCAGGTGACTTCTCAACCTGAACAGCAACCCTAGACCCTTTTGGCAACTTCAAGCTGGCAAGTAAATTTGCCAGCTTTGCCGTTGCAGACTCTAGGTCACCCCAGGAGTAATACAAACCATCATGCGTCTCGAGAGCGCATGCTTTTTTATCTTTTGGAAAACCTTTTTCCAATAGTGAATATAAATTCATTTGAACCTCAAACCCCAGGGGTAATATTTAATAAAATTCTTAATCTAATTTGGCGCCAGAGGCCTTAGCAACAGCAGCCCAACGCTTAACATCAGCACTCACAAATTTTCCAAATGCTTCGCCTGAAAGACTTGGAGTTTCGGAACCGTTATTAGTCCAGATAGTTTTGATCTCAGGCGTATTCAGCGCCTTCTGTGTCTCAGCGATCATCTTATCCACGATCGGTTGCGGTGTTCCTTTAGGGGCAAACAAGCCATACCATGTAGAAACCTCGTAACCTACTAAACCTGCTTCAGCTGCAGTAGGTACATTCGGAAATCCTGGGGCGCGCTTTTGTGAAGCAACTGCCAAAGCCACAATCGAGCCATTCTTAATTTGTGCAGCAGAAGAGCCCAGACCATCAAACTCAATATCTACTTGACCCGCAATCAGATCCTGCATAGCTGGGCCAGCACCACGATAAGGAATGTGCGTGATAAAGGTTTTGGTCAACATCTTAAATTGCTCGCCTGCCAGATGATGGGTCGAGCCATTACCGGCACTGGCGTAGTTGAACTTACCTGGGTTTTTCTTCAATAGCGCAATAAATTCTTTCAAGTCTTTCACTTGCACATTCTTTGGATTAACAACGATCACCTGCGGTGGACTTGCAATCATTGCAACTGGCACAAAACTTTTCTCGATGTCGTAATCCAAGTTTGGATACATGGAAGGTGCAATTGCATGGTGGGCTGCGCCTACAAAAAAGGTATAGCCATCTGGTGCAGCTTTAGCAGCGATTGAGGCACCTAGAGTTCCGCCAGCACCGCCGCGATTATCGATAATGATTTGCTTACCTAACTGCTTAGTCAGTTGAGTTGCCAAAGGTCTAGCAAATGCATCTGTACCGCCGCCCGCAGGAAAGGGCACAACAAAGGTAATCGGTTTATTGGGCCATTCTTGCGCCATCACCACCAAAGGGGCAGCACAAACTAAAAGAACTGCTTTCTTGATCATTGCCGAAAGGCTTGATTGATTAAACATCTTCATCTCCTCCACTTGCCACTATTTCATGGCTATGTTCATTATTAATACCGCTGAATCGCACACCATACTACTTTCTGGATCTTTGCGCCCAGTTCGCTTATTAAACCCTAAAGTGAATCTCTTTGGATTCTCCCCCAGGGTATCTCCTCCTCAATTCCTTTTCACGGCGCCATCAAGCGCCCTACCGATCTTGAATACACAATCTCGCCATTGGCAAATTTCTCGTGGTTCTCTTCCACATTCCCTAGGTCATAGAGATAGTTCACCATTAGGCCAGCTGACTGACGCAAACCTTTGCGCGACAAATCCCCTGCCCAATTCACTAAATGCAACTTAGCGCCGTTGCCTAAATGGAATTTAGCAACTGGATTGCCATTACGACCAGTAGAGCCGAGACCTAAATAGATGGAGGCTAAACAGAGCAAAGATTCTTGCTCTTTTGGTGACGCCAAATCGGGGTGCCATCCAGCACTGAGTTTTTCTGTCCATGACTGCACATCTAACTTAAGATTTGCCAATGCCTGGTCTCGAGCTGAGCGCAAGTTTGGCTTTAATCTCTCCGCAGGAATATCTTCACCCAAGTTAGCACCAGCAGATACCCAATCCATAAATCCAGGAATCGGCGACAAGGTGACAAAGGTTTTAAGTCCTGGGAATTCAGCATGCAACTGCTCGGCAACACGCTTAATTAGGAAATTGCCCATTGATACGCCACGCAGACCTGGCTCACAGTTACTAATTGAATAGAACACCGCTACTTTGTATTGCGATGGCTGATCTACTGTCTCAGCCTTCTTATCCACCAAAGGCGTAATAACAGTTGGGATCTCGGGCAATAAGGCTACTTCCACAAAGATCAAAGGCTCGCTAGGCAGCTGCGGATGAAAGAAGGCAAAGCAGCGGCGATCAGGCTGTAGGCGGCGACGTAAATCATCCCAACCATCAATAGCGTGCACTGCTTCGTGCTGAATCAACTTCTCCAAAACCTCTGCAGGTGATTTCCAGTCAACACGATGCATCTTCAAAAATCCCGGATTAAACCAAGATGACAAAAGATGGCGCATATCAAAATCAACTGCTGCTAGCTCTGGCTTCTTATCCAATATTTGCAAAAGATCTCGCCGCATTTGCACCACAGCGGCAGTTCCATGGCCAGCACGATTCAAGCGGCGAAATAATTCTTGTCTAGGAGATTCAGAAACTTTTTGTAATTGAATGTAATTACGAGCTGTAGATTCAGCTGCATAGTTTTGCGCAGCTTTCAATACGGCATCTACTTGAGGATTTAATTTCTCAAATAGATAGGTAAAGAATGCAATGTGTTGATCTTTTGTCAGCTTGCGATAGTTGTTCACAACATCGTCTGCCATGCTGACTGCATTAGATTCGCCTCGCTCAGAAATCAAGCGCTTAATGGCGTTGTTTGCCTTTGACAGGTTGCGGGCTTTTGCTAACTTTTCGAGCATGTAATCTTTTCAAAAAAGAAAAACGACAAAATTAAGATCGAATTCAATTTATTACTCGGAACATGCAAAATCAATTAAGTTAAATGAATAATCATTAACTTAAAGTTAATGATATGCGTAAAATATTAGGGTAAATCATGAGTTTTTGCGATGCAGCATGCGGGCTTCAGCAGCTAAAGCCAAAATATTGGGATTTGATTCATTAGCCTGAAGATACATTAGACCAATACGCTGAATCACCTGGTATTTGGGTAATAAAGGCGTAAATTCAATTGCATCACCCATTAGCGCCCTCACCCTACCCGGCAATAAGGAATGCCCAAGATCGCCTGAGACCATATTCATCAGCGAGAAGATGTCACCTACCTTCATGACCACATCAGGTTTAAAGCCTGCGAGCTGGAAAGCCTCATAAAACCCCGAGGTAGTAGCAAAGCCATCCTGAAGGGTAAGAAATTTCTTATGTTGATATTCGGATAGGTCAATATCGGCTGCGGCAGGCTTGCTGCCTTTTGAGGAGGCCAAAAATAACTGATCCTCAAAAAGAGAGACAACCTGGACGCCCTCAGGCAAGTCTTGCGTTGGAACAGCAATGACAACTGCATCAACACTACCCTCAGTCAAGCGCTTCATCAACTCTTCATTAGACCCAAGAAATAAATCAATATCTAAATCGGGTCTGCGGATTTTGGTGCCCATGATCATGCGAGGAATGATATTGGCAGTCAGGGAGTACATAGACCCTAGGCGAATTTGCCCACTTTCAACCCCCGCTTTAGCCCTCGTCTTTTTTAGAATGCGATCTACATCTGATAGCAAATCATTGCTTGCTTCAGCTAAATAGATCGCTGCTGGCAAGGCTTTTAATTGACGTCCCTCTTTAACAAATAAAGGACAACCAATCCCTGACTCAAGAGAGTGCAACGCCTTGTGAATGCTGACTGAGCTCAAGTGCAACTCTTCTGCAGTTCGCGAGAGACTCCCCGTTCGCACGAAAGAACAAAGAATCTCTAACTTTCGCAGCGTCAGTTCTTCATTCAACATAGAGCGTGATGAGTATTAAATACTTTTAGATTTAAATGCGGTCATCAAATAAATGCCAAATAAAATCATTGGCACGCATAACCATTGACCCATCGACAAGCCTAGACCAAGAAGACCAAGGAACGCATCTGGTTCACGCGCGTATTCAGCTAAGAAACGGCAAATACCGTAGCCCAATAAGAAGAATCCGGACACTTGACCCACACGTCTTGGTTTACCTGCATAAATCCAGAGCGCAATACCAAGCAATATGCCCTCGCCTAGTAGTTGATAAATTTGCGAGGGGTGACGCGGCACAGAATCTACCAATGGGAACACCATTGCCCAAGGCAAATCAGTAGGTCTGCCCCAGAGCTCTCCGTTAATAAAGTTACCAAGTCGACCAAAAGCTAAGCCAAATGGGACGAGTGGAGCTACTAAATCACTAACAACAAAGAAAGTGGTCTTCCGTTTTTTGGCAAACCAGTAAAGAGCAGCAAGCACCCCTAGCAAGCCACCATGGAAAGACATACCACCTTCCCAGATTTTGAAAATACTCAAGGGATTGGCCAAGTAAAAGCCTGGCATATAAAACAAGGTATAGCCTAAGCGCCCACCAAGCACAACACCGAGAACACCAGCAAAGAGGAGATCCTCAAGATCTTTGTAGGTCCAGCCTAAAGCCTGATAACGCGGCGCTCGAATACGTAAGCGACCTAAAAGCAAAAACTGCACAAAGGCCATTAGATACATCAAGCCATACCAGTGAATAGCAAAGGATCCAATACGAATTGCTGCAGGGTCAAACTGAGGATGAATCAACATGAATATTAACTTTTGGATTGATCAAAGTTATGCAACTCGTGACCTAGATCCCGGTAAGCTTTATAGCGTTCGCGCCCAGCCAAACGCTCAGCCTCATTGACAGTAACTACCTCAACGATTCTAGGGAAACGCGCAACTAGAGCAGGTACATCCGCAGGCATACGCATACCCAGGTGAATCATCACATCCGCATGAGGTACGTTGTTTAGGGCGGAGGAAGCAAAGTCGTCCGTCAAAACAATGGGCGTTTCTGCTGCGGCCTCGTCTTCGATGAAGCAGTGCGGTAAAAAATCAGTGCCACTAAATGACCACAAAAGATCATTTAACTTTTGGAGATCAGCTTTCTCACCAACCATCACGATATTGCGAACAGGCTCGCCTTCAGGCGTGGCACTCCAAATCTTGCGCGTTAAACGACAGGCGTATTCCAGCTTGTCGTTTACATTGCTATGAAAATCAATTCGTGCCATTCAGTATCTATCCAAAGATTCGCAAATTCTTACTTGCGCTCAAGCAAGAAATTCACTAACAAAGGAACCGGACGACCAGTGGAACCTTTGGCGGCGCCACTCTTCCAGGCGGTTCCTGCAATATCCAAGTGAGCCCATTTGTATTTCTCTGTAAAGCGCGACAAGAAACATGCTGCCGTCACACTTCCTGCTGGACGTCCACCAATATTGGCGACATCTGCAAAATTTGATTTGAGTTGCTCATGATAAGCAGCGTCCAAAGGCAAGCGCCATACGGTATCCAAAGAGGCGTGGCCGGCTTTAGTGAGCTCACTCACCAAGCCTTCGTCTTCAGAAAATAAACCGCTATGTACATGGCCCAAGGCAATAATACAGGCGCCAGTGAGGGTTGCGATATCAATTACTGCTGCTGGTTTAAAGCGCTCAACATAAGTTAAGGCGTCACACAAAATGAGACGGCCTTCTGCATCGGTATTGAGAATCTCAATCGTCTGTCCAGACATGCTCTTCACAATATCGCCTGGTCGCGTAGCTTGACCTGATGGCATATTTTCACAAGTAGGAATGACGCCAATCACATTCTTCTTTAATTTCATTAAAGAAACGGAGTACATAGTGCCTATCACTGATGCAGCGCCACACATGTCGTACTTCATCTCATCCATCGCTTCGCCTGGCTTAAGTGAGATACCGCCAGTATCAAAAGTAATTCCTTTGCCAACCAAGACAATCGGAGCCTCGCCTGCTTTACCGCCTTGATGACGCATCACAATAAATTGCGGTGGGGTATCAGAGCCTTTAGCAACCGATAAGAAAGAGCCCATTCCTAAGGCTTCAATCTGTTTGCGCCCAAGCACTTCCACCTTCAAGCCCGCCTTCTTGCTCAAGCCTTGCGCAGTCTTACCTAAATATGTTGGAGTACAAACATTAGGCGGAAGATTGCCCAAGTCTTTTGCTAAGTTCATACCCTCAACCATAGCTACGCCCTGCTCTACAGCTGCTTTTAACTCTTTTGCACAATCATCATTACCAGCAAACACTAATTGTTTAAATGTATCTGCCTTATCTTTCGCTTTAAATTTCATAGCAGGCTGACGAACGCCAAAACGATAGGCTTGATCGCCAGCGTATTGCACAGTCAGGCGCACTTCTTCTGCAATGAAATCTGCTTTATGGGAAAGCGCAAAGCTTGGAGTAAACCAAAGTGCATTCTCAATTGATCCGCCGCTCAGCACTTTCAAAGCTGCGCGAGCTACTTTGGAATAAGTTGTCAAACTGCGTTCGCTAGCAAGATGAACATCACCCAAAGCCACCAGCAATACTCGCTTTGCTTTAACGCCACCTGCAGTCCACGATTTTTCTGCTCGCAACATGCAAACGGAAGCCTGCTTAGGGTCTAAATCCCCAACAACATTAGCGTGATTAACAGAACCCCCAAGCAAGAGATCCAACTCCGGCAAAAAGCCAGCTTTGGCCTTGGCGCCTTTAGCCCCAGAGAAACTATCAAAATCTGCTTTTGAGTAGGCTAAGACCAAACAGTCGGTGTTGTGACCCAATAGGGATTTGAGGCTAGATTTCTGTAGTTTTGGGCTCTGCAGGTCAGCTTGAGGGAAAATCTTGGTGCTAAATTGAATTGTCATAATCTATTACGGTATTTTGGTCGATTCAAAAGAGGGGAAATTGCTAATCCGGGACGTTTATCCATTATCCTCCGACATGAGAATAGCCTCCCTTATCGATAGCAATATAAGCCATTTATAGTCCCTAATAACCCCACGAATCCAGACCCTTATTTTTCATGATTTTTAAACAGGCCCTCCGCCGCGAACTCAGTTTTACGACTGGCGGGGTGTTTTTAGTCTTAGTCACCATCATGGTGACCACTCTGGTTATCCGAATCTTGGGCTACGCCGCCAACGGAGCAGTCAATCCTGAGGATGCACTCGTATTAATTGCCTTAGCCACTTTAGGTTATCTCGCCGTTCTTTTAACGGTCTCATTGTTTGTGGCGACCCTCATTGTTTTAGTCCGCTGGTACAAAGATTCCGAAATGATCGTTTGGTTTGCAAGCGGCTTGAGCGTCACCAATCTCATTCGCCCTATTTTGCAATTCGCTACACCACTCATTATTGTGATTGCCTTGCTTGCTCTATTTGTTTGGCCGTGGGCAAATCGTGAATCTACTTTAATCAGTCAACGCTTTCAACAACGCGATGATGTGTCAATGGTGAGCGCTGGGCAATTTAAAGAATCTGCAAAAGCAGAACGCGTCTTCTTTATTGAAGAGCTCGATGTAGATAAGAGTGAAGTAAAAAATATCTTCGTAGCGGACTCTAAGAATGGTCGCTTGAGCATTGCGGTGTCCTCTACTGGCTATATCCAAAATTCGGAGGGTGGAGAAAAGTCTATCGTTCTCAATAACGGCCGACGCTATGAGGGGCAACCCACTCAGCCCGATTTTAGAATTCTCGAATTTAATGAATACAGCACCAAGATTCGCAGTAAAGAAGCATTAGCCCCTGCGCCACGTGATCGCGAGAAGACTATTACAGAACTTCTCAATGACTCCAATCCAGCTTCTATGAACCCTAATCGCGCTGAATTACTTTGGCGCGTTGGTTTGCCTTTGATGGCTTTGGGTTTAGTGCTAATTGCCATACCACTTGCCTACGTAAACCCGCGTCTCGGCAATTACACAGCTATGTTCTACGCGGTATTAATTTACCTGATTTATAGCAACCTGCTGAACCTGACGCAAAATTTTGTTTCACAAGGTAAGGTTAGTGTTTTTGTAGCAATTTGGCCAATACATTTACTTGCCCTTTTGATTGCAACAGTCTTAATTCGCAATCGTATCAATCCCTCACTTAAGTGGTGGCTCCGTCAGTTGCCAGCCTCAATAGTTAAAAAATGAAGCTGCTCTTCCCCTTCATCTATGAGCGCTATTTAGCCAAGCAGATTTATGCTGCCTTTGGCTTCATTCTCTTTGCATTGGTGGCATTGTTTTTGTTCTTTGATATTTTGAGCGAGCTTGGTTCAGTACAAGGGGCTTACACACTCCCCTTAGCCCTACTTCACGTACTCCTAAAGGCACCAAGTCGCATTTCCGAAATCATTCCGATTGCAGGCTTGATTGGCAGTATTTATGTATTTGCGATGCTAGCTAGCCAGTCTGAGTTCACCATCTTGCGTATCGCCGGCCTAGATGTGAGACGCGGACTCATTACGCTAACGAAAATCTCCATTCCACTAATTGCACTCACACTCATCATGAGTGAGTGGGTTGGGCCTTACACAGAAGCCAAGTCTGATCAGATTCGCATGAAAGCCATGGGCTCAGCATACTCATCTCAATTTAGAACTGGTGTCTGGGTAAAAGATCGCTTGCGTGATGAGGATGGTAGTGGCCCGGTTCGCCCAGGGGTCCGCTACGTCAACGTTGGTAAGGTTGACAAGGACAATGAGATTCACAATATCCGTATGTATGAGTTTGATGACACCTATCATCTCCTCTCCATTCGTAGTGCAGTGTCAGGACAGTTTGATGAGACAGGTGTCTGGGTTCTAAATGATGTAACAGAAACGCGCTTCAAGGAAACCAAACAATCAGACCCGCTTAATCCTGTTTTTTCTGCGCAGACTTTTACTCATCCAATCCTCACTTTGGAATCTGAAGTCACACCCCAAATTTTGAGCGTGCTTTTAATCAGTCCTGAAAAAATGTCGATTATGAGTTTGGGTCGCTTCATCTCCCATCTGCGCGATAACAAGCAAGATGCGCATAGGCATTCGATTGCTTTTTGGAAAAAAGTTATTTACCCATTCACCATTTTCGTAATGCTCACATTGGCGCTTCCCTTTGCTTACTTAAAGGTGCGAGCTGGTAGCGTTGGGATTAAGGTGTTCGGCGGCATCATGCTGGGTATGAGCTTCCAGCTCTTTAACTCCCTATTCTCAAACGTAGGACTTTTGGGCTCCTGGCCGTCCCTGATCACGGCTCTTACGCCGCCTTTGCTGTATTTCCTATTAGCCCTTGTTGGATTGCGCTGGGTTTCAAAGGCTTAATACCCAAAAATAATTTAGAATGTGATTCCTATATCTTTGTTGATATATAGATAGGAATCCCCATGAATCTTCATCAATTCCGTTTTGTACGGGAAGCCGTTAGACAAAACTTCAACTTAACAACCGCTGCCAAAGCGCTGTTTACATCCCAACCGGGGGTATCCAAGGCCATCATCGAGCTAGAAGATGAGTTGGGCGTTGAGATCTTCCGCCGTCATGGCAAACGCATTCGCTCCCTTACGGAGCCAGGTAAACGGATTTTGAGCTCGATTGAGCGCATCCTAGATGAAGTGGAAACACTAAAACGAGTAGGCAAAGATTTTGCTAGCCAAGATCAAGGTAGTTTCGTAATCGCCACCACCCACACGCAAGCGCGTTATGCCCTACCTAAAGTGCTTACTGAATTTACTAAACGCTTTCCAAAGGTGAAGGTCAGCATTCAGCAGGGTAGCCCAGGTCAAATTGCAGAATTACTCACGCATGATCGCGCAGACATTGCGATTGCAACTGAAGGCATCGCCAATACTCCTGGCGTGCTCGCCCTACCAGGCTATCAATGGCATCACGTATTGATGGTGCCGCTCAGCCATCCACTACTCAACCAAGCAACGCTAACGCTAGAAGAGATCGCCAAGTACCCCATCATTACTTACGACAAAGCATTCGCGGGTCGCAGCAAGATTGATGCAGCCTTTGCACAGAGAAACATTACGCCTGACATTATTTTGGAAGCAATTGATGCTGACGTGATTAAAACCTATGTCGAGACCGGCATGGGTATCGGCATCGTTGCAGGCCATGCATATGACCCTGATCGAGATCGCAATCTGAAGGTGATTCCTGCGGGGCACTTGTTTGGAAACAATGTGACTCATTTGGGAGTTAAGCAAGGTGCTTACTTGCGCTCATTTGTATACACCTTCATCGAACTCTTTTCACCCACACTCACCAAGAAGATTGTTGAGCAGGCAATGTCGAATGAATCTGAGACTTATGAGATCTAGCCCCTCATATCCCCATAAATAAGATTAATATGAGCCAATGAATCCATGCCCTCTTAGCAAGAAGCTTATTAAATACAGTCTTACAGCACTATCCCTGTGTCTTCTGGCATCTTGTGGGGGCGATAGCAGCAGCACCGCTGGCAGCAACGCTGGCAGCACATCAGACCCATCAGTCAAAAAAAGAGATTTAGTCTCTTACATGTATACAGATGCAACATCGCAACCATTAAAGGGTAATGGCATCTGGAATTACAGTGTGGCAACGGATTACTACTATGGAACGATGAATCCGCCACAGTCACCATCCCTAGCGGTAGATTTGCCTGCAAATCCAGATGCAAACATTGAGTATGTATTTGCAACCTTTATATCCCTCTCGGTGGGATATAAAAGCAACGGATCAACCCCTGCATTGATTAGCGATCAATGTCCATCAGATTCCTCTGTGCCAAAAATCGCCTACTATGCGCTACCTCAAATTAATCCAACTATGTATACAGGCGCGCTAGGGCCTTGTGTTACAGGCGAATCAGCTACTGCGTATTACGCCGGCATTAATAAAAATGCGCCGTTAAAAGTTGTGCCAGTGGCCGAGTATGCGGACGATAGTTTTCCCGCTTTCATGTCAACAGCCACCTCTGCGGAAATTACCACTATAGCTACAGCCCTTGCCCAAACAATTCTTAAAGATCCAAGTGTTTATGGTCTGGCAATTGATAATGAGAAATCCATTAATGGCTCTAACCAAACTCCAGCCGCTCCCAATACAACTGTGGGCCAACAAAAAGAGGAGTTCTTTTTTGGCGAACTAGCCCGAATTCTTGCGGGAGGTAAGAAATACTTATTTTTATTTGACGCGCCAACGAGTGCCAAAGCTTTGTATTCAACATATACCAATATTGTGTTTATGCAACCACTATATGACTTGGATAACTCTGATCCAGCTGTGCATACTTCGACCGCTTACAACCCCGATCAACTGGCATCGCCATATACTAAATCCGTAAATAATGTGGCAGCGGGGACTCTCACCAATATTCAGGCCCCCGGGCAATCAGTCATGTTTGTAGTCCCCGCAAGTGCAACGAGCACTATTTGGGATTTTGAGATGTCCTACAACTACCCCCCGCCCAATAACTATGTCAATCCCATTCTGAACGTACCGGGAATAACCGCTAATTCTCAAGGCCTCTGCAGTGGCATTCCCCGGGACAACAAGGTAACAAATACTGTTCTCACAGCAATGATTGATCCGGGCTACAGCATTGATACCTTCCTTGGGGCTAATAATTGCTACCTCTTTACGAATACCACGCCATTAAACGATTATTTTTTAACTTCATTGCAAGCAATTACTGCCGCAAAGAAACAAACCAGCCAGCAAGTAAATTATTTAGGTGCAGCTTTGTATGCATGGCGCATTAGCGGCATAAACGATATCAACGCTGCAAAATACTATCCGTCTATTTTTACAGCGGGCGGCGGATCTCAGAAGTCTGTGAATTTAACGGGGCCACCTGACATCCAAAGCTCAAGCTGGTCAATTTTCAACAAATGGGCTGTTGGGGATAAATAAGGAAGTATGACTGGAGTGCAGTCAGGGCCACGCTTAAGTGACTAAAGATGGTGCCTCGGGGCGGACTCGAACCGCCACGCCTTGCGGCACCGGATTTTGAGTCCGGCACGTCTACCAATTCCATCACCGAGGCAGGTGTTTGCAGTGGAAATTCTGCTTACTTTGCTACTTTGTTACTGCTAAGACATGAGAGTGTAACAAAAAATGGTCAGATACCCCCTACCTTGGGTCTAGAACCCCTTAAAATGAGGTCTTCTAGCCAAATTATTAAAAGGACTTACCCGTATGGCCGGCCATTCGAAATGGGCCAATATTCAGCACCGCAAAGGTCGTCAGGACGAAAAACGCGGCAAGATTTGGACCAAACTCATTAAAGAAATTACCGTAGCCGCCAAATTAGGCGGCGGCGACGTTGCCACTAACCCACGTTTGCGTTTGGCGATTGATAAGGCCAAAGACTCAAATATGCCCAATGACAACGTGCAACGAGCAATTCAGCGCGGCACTGGCTCACTTGAGGGCGTGAACTACGAAGAGATTCGTTATGAGGGTTACGGCATGAATGGCGCTGCCATCATCGTTGATTGCTTAACCGATAACCGCACTCGTACCGTTGCAGAAGTTCGTCATGCGTTTAATAAAAATGGTGGCAACATGGGTACGGAGGGTTCGGTTGCTTTCTTATTCAAACACTGCGGCCAAATGTTGTTTGCTCCTGGCACTAGCGAAGATCAACTCATGGAAGTTGCGTTAGATGCTGGTGCTGAAGATGTCATCACTCATGATGATGGATCTTTAGAAGTGTTATGCCCTGTTCCGGATTTCTCGAAAGTACAAGATGCTATTAGCCAAGCAGGTCTCAAGCCTGAGCTGGCAACGGTTGCTATGCGCCCTGAGACTGAGATTGCTCTTGAAGGCGAGCTAGCAGAAAGCATGCAGAAATTGCTGGATGCACTTGAGAACTTGGATGACGTTCAAGAAGTCTTTACGAACGCTGAACTTTGATTTCTGAATTTAATTTTTTAATTACCTCATTTAAATAATAGATAGCTTGTTATGAAAATTCTACTTATCGGATCCGGCGGACGCGAACATGCGCTAGCTTGGAAGCTGGCTCAATCCCCACAAGTACAAACAGTCTATGTTGCGCCGGGTAATGGCGGTACAGCCACTGCCAAACAGACTGCTGCAGGTATTGAGAATCTGCCGATCACTGGGTTACAAGAACTTGCTGATTTTGCTAAGCGCGAGAAAATTCACCTGACAGTTGTGGGTCCTGAGGCGCCACTTGCCGCCGGCATCGTAGATGTGTTCCGCAATAATGGATTGCGTATTTTTGGGCCAACCCAATTGGCTGCTCAATTAGAGTCCTCTAAAGACTTCTCTAAAGCCTTTATGAAGCGTCATGGCATTCCGACTGCGGATTACCAAACTTTTTCTAGCGCTTTAGAAGCTCATGCTTACATTGATGCTAAAGGTGCACCGATTGTGATTAAGGCTGATGGCCTTGCGGCAGGCAAAGGCGTAGTCGTTGCCATGAGTCTCGAAGAAGCACATGCCGCAGTGGACATGATGTTGGCTGATAACAAATTAGGTAATGCTGGTGCCCGTGTAGTGATTGAGGAATTCCTCACCGGTGAAGAAGCTAGCTTCATTGTTTTAGTTGATGGCAAAAACGTTTTAGCTTTGGCAACAAGCCAGGATCACAAACGGCTACTTGATGCGGATCAGGGCCCTAACACTGGTGGTATGGGTGCTTACTCCCCTGCTCCAGTGGTTACTCCAGAAATCCATGCACGCGCTTTGCGTGAAGTGATCATGCCAACTGTGAATGGCATGAAAGCAGATGGCATTCCATATACCGGCTTCTTGTATGCAGGCTTGATGATCGCACCTGATGGCAAGATCAAGACACTCGAATTTAATTGCCGTATGGGTGATCCAGAAACTCAACCAATCATGGCGCGTCTGCGTAGCGATCTCGTGAACGCTTTAGATCATGCTGTGGATGGCACACTCAATGAGGTTGAGTTGGAATGGGATCGCCGTACCGCTCTTGGCGTAGTGCTGGCTGCTCATAACTACCCCGATACTCCACGTGCTGGCGATGTCATTACCGGCATCCCCGCTGATACTGAAGATCAAATTACCTTCCATGCTGGCACAAAACTGCAAGATGGCAAGGTAGTCACTTCTGGTGGACGTGTGATGTGCGTTGTTGGACTTGCGGATACTGTCCGTGGTGCCCAACAGAAAGCGTACGAAGCCATCAATCACATTAAGTTCGACGGCATGCAATATCGCAAAGATATTGGCTATCGCGCCATTAAGTAAACCGATATCGAGTTAGCGCAACCTTGTCAGATCAACACACCCAAATCGATATTGCCGCCTTAAAAGATTACTTTTTAGGATTGCAAGAACGCATCACCACTGCAATGAGTGCTTTGGATGGCAAAGTCTTTGTTGCTGATGAATGGCATAAGCCTGAAGACAGCAAACTCAAAGGCTATGGCCGCACCTGTATTTTGGATGGCGGCAATATTCTTGAAAAAGGTGGCGTTGGTTTCTCACACGTTCGCGGTGATCAAATGCCACCCTCAGCATCGCATCATCGTCCAGAGGTAGCGGGCCGCAGCTTTGAAGCAATGGGCGTCTCTTTGGTGTTTCACCCAAATAACCCCAAAGTACCGACTACACATATGAATGTGCGCTGCTTTATTGCGCAAGCCCCTGACAAAGAACCAGTTTGGTGGTTTGGCGGTGGCTTTGATCTCACACCCTATTACGGCGTTGATGAAGACTGCAAACACTTTCATCAAACTGCTAAAGATGCCTTAGATCCTTTTGGTGAAGAACTCTATCCCCGCTTTAAGAAGTGGTGTGATGAATACTTCTACTTAAAGCATCGTGAAGAGCCACGCGGTATTGGCGGCGTTTTCTTTGACGACTTTAATGAACTCGGTTTTGAAAAGAGCTTTGCGATGACTCGCGCAGTGGGTGATGCATTCATTAATGCTTACCTGCCGATTGTGCAGCGCCGCTATCAAGATAGCTTTACTCCTGAAGAAAAGGCTTTCCAAGAATATCGCCGTGGCCGCTATGTGGAATACAACCTCATCTTTGATCGTGGCACCATCTTTGGTTTGCACTCTGGTGGCCGTACCGAATCCATTTTGATGTCAATGCCTCCTGTGGTTCAGTGGTGGTACAACTGGCAACCTAAGCCTGGCACACCAGAAGCTAAGCTGTATGACTACTACCTCAAGCCACGCGATTGGCTAGCGTGAGCATCTATCATTGAGCGCTATTAAAAAAATTGGCATTCTGGGTGGCACGTTTGACCCTCCTCATGTTGGCCACCTCAAACTAGCTACGCATTTTGCCAAGCTACTCCGCTTGGATGCGCTCCTACTGATACCTAGTGGTGAGCCATGGCAAAAAGGCACCTGCATCACATCAGCAGAAATGCGTTTTAGATTGACTGAAGCTGCTGGTATTGATTTAGCTCGTGCGTTTTTGTATTTAAAGATATCGACTCAGGTGGGAATTGATCGCATAGAAATTGATCGTGCCGGTCCAAGTTATGCCATTGATACTGTGAAAGCACTGCGCGAGCGATTTGGGGTGGATGCTAGCCTAACTTGGCTCATGGGAGCAGATTCCTTGGTTGCACTACCTAGCTGGAACTCCTGGGAAAAGCTCAGTCAATACGTGAATTTTGCCGTAGCCACGAGACCTCATCATGATTTAAAGGAGCAAATCAGCTCTGAAGTGGGTCAATTTCTGCAAGAACATCAGACAAAGGATGCTGCCGCTCTTGAAAAATGCGCTGCAGGCCTCATATATATCGATGAAAGCCTCAATGTCGACTTATCCTCTACCGAGTTAAGAGATCGCCTTAAATCCAGCTCCAGAAGCGCCATAGCGTCTGAGCAAATTCCAACCCACACCCTAGAAATCATTACAAATCTGGGCTTGTATCAGTAATCAAGCTAAGATCACCCTAAATACAAAAATTATTGTCGAGAAAATATGGACTTACGTAAATTACAACGCGTCGTGATTGATGCTCTAGAAGATGTGAAGGCGCAAGATATTCGCGTCTACGACACTACCAAATTAAGTGAATTATTTGACCGGGTCATTATTGCCACCGGTTCAAGCAATCGCCAAACCCGCTCTTTAGCAATGTCCGTTAAAGAAGAGGTAAACGCTAAAGGTGGCGAAGTCATCTCTATTGAAGGCTTGGAAACTGGTGAATGGGTATTGGTTGATTGCGGCGATATCGTTGTGCACATTTTGCAACCGATGCTGCGCTCTTACTATCAGCTAGAAGGCATGTGGGGTGCTAAACCTGTACGCGTGAAATTGGCTGGTAGCAAAGGTCTTGCCAAAGCTAGCGAATCTGAAGACGACGACGAATAACTTCGTCGTTAAAAGCATCGATGCGCCTCACCATTGTTTCAGTTGGTCATAAGATGCCTGATTGGGTTGCAACAGCAACCCATGACTACATTAAAAGAATGCCTGCAGACTGCAGCATTGAAATCAAAGAAATCAAACCAGACCTGACGCCTGCTAAAGAGGCCGTCAAAATTGCTGCCGCCATTCCGAAGGGATCAAGAGTCATTGCCTTAGATGAGCGCGGCAAAGACCAAACTACTCAAAACTTAGCGACTCAGTTGGCCAGTTGGCGCCAAGAGGGTTTTGATATCACCTTTTTAATTGGTGGCGCAGATGGCTTAGATCCTAGCCTGAAAACCACTGCTCAGGCAATGTGGCGCCTCTCCAGCCTGACTCTTCCCCATGCCATGGCTAGAGTGCTGCTGGTAGAGCAACTCTATCGCGCTTGGACCATTCTGCAGGGTCACCCCTACCATCGGGAGTAATCTTGTGAGCCCATTTATTTATCTCGCTTCACAGAGCCCGCGTCGCCAAGAACTCTTAAAACAAATTGGCGTTCGCTTCGAAATGCTTTTACCAAGCGCCGATGAGGATAGTGAAGGTATTGAAGCGCCTCTCCCCCAAGAAAAAGCTCGCGTGTATGTTGAAAGAGTTACCTTGGCAAAAAGTGTAGCGGCACTCTCTCGTTGGCAAAAAAGCAATTTACCTTGGGCTCCGATTCTTTGTGCGGATACTACGGTTAGCCTGCCCAACAGTCCTGATGGTGAAATCTTAGGAAAGCCAAGCGATGCAGCAGATGCTGCGCGGATTCTCAATATGCTCAGCGGCAAAGCACATGAGGTATTAACCGCTGTCGCCGTTACGCTAGCCCCAACAGAAATACCCAAGATTTTGGTACAGGTATCACGTGTGCAATTTGCAGAGCTATCTCCAGCCCAGATTGATGCTTATATCGCCAGCGGTGAACCCTTTGGTAAGGCTGGCGCCTATGGCATTCAGGGTCTGGGGGGTGCTTTTATTCCCTCTATCCAAGGAAGTTATAGCGGTATCATGGGCTTACCCATCTATGAAACCCAACAATTACTAGAAATTGCCGGCCTGACTCGCGTATGAACGAAGAAATACTGATCAATATCACTCCGCAAGAAACGCGGGTTGCTTTAATTCAGCAAGGGGCTGTTCAGGAGCTGCAAATTGAGCGCACTCGCCAACGCGGCATTGTGGGCAATATTTATTTAGCAAAAGTTGTTCGCGTCTTACCTGGTATGCAATCAGCGTTTATTGAAATTGGCTTAGAGCGCACTGCTTTTATGCACGTAGCAGATATCACCCAAAACAATCCCCAAGCGCAAATTGAAAAGTTATTGTTTGAAGGTCAAACACTTTTAGTTCAGGTACTCAAAGATCCTTTAGGTACAAAAGGTGCACGTCTTACAACTCAATTAAGTATTGCTGGGCGGAATTTGGTTTACCTTCCTCCAGCAGGTAGTGATACCGCTACCGAAAAATATATTGGCGTTTCTCAGCGAATCGACCAACCTGAGGAGCGCGAAGCCATCAAGACTCGTCTCGCCAGCTTGATGGCCGCTGATGAAAAAGGTGGGATTATTGTTCGCACGAGTGCTCAGGATGCCTCAGACACTGAACTGCAGCATGACATGCTTTACCTACGCACCACCTGGGACAACATCCATGCGGCCATGAAACACAATCCCGCGCCCACCTTACTCTATCAAGACCTTAGCTTGGCTGAACGAGTATTACGGGATGTGGCCGGAGAAGAAACCACCCAGATCCGCGTGGATTCGGCTGAGAATTTCGAGAAGCTCAAAGCATTTACTAATTCTTATATGCCCAATCTATTGGGCAAGCTGACATTACATCGTGGCGAGCGCGCCCTCTTTGATTTATTTGATGTCGATGCAGAGATTAATAAGGCGCTGGGTCGCAGAGTTGACCTCAAGTCGGGCGGCTATCTGATGATTGATCAAACAGAGTCTATGACAACGATTGATGTGAATACTGGCAGCTATGTCGGTGCACGCAATCTTGATGACACTGTCTTTAAAACGAATTTAGAGGCAGCCCAAGCAATCGCTCGACAGCTACGCTTACGCAATCTAGGTGGAATCATCATTATTGATTTCATCGACATGATTGGCAAAGACCATCAAGAATCTGTACTGCATGAACTTAAGCGCAATCTTGAGCGCGATCATGCGCGCACCTCAGTGAGCGACTTCTCCGCTTTAGGTTTGGTAGAGATGACGCGCAAACGTACCCGTGAATCTTTAGCTCATATTACCTGCGAGCCTTGTGCTACCTGCCTTGGTAAGGGTGAGGTTAAAACTGCACAAACGATTTGCTACGAGATTTTGCGTGAGATTGTGCGGGAGCACCGCCAATTTAATCCAAGAGAATTTAGGATTGTGGCTGCGCCTGATGTCATTGATCTCTTCCTAGAAGAAGAGAATCAATTCTTGGCACAACTCGGTGACTTTATTGGCAAACCCATTACCCTCCAAGCAGAGGGTAGCTTCCGACAAGAACAATACGATATCGTTCTTAGTTAATTAAGCGTTTGAAAATTGAATGCGATGCAAGTTGGCATAGAGTCCCTCTTGCTTAATCAAATTTTCGTGAGAGCCATTTTCAATAATCTTGCCGTGCTCTAACACCACAATACGGTCTGCGTGCTCAATAGTCGATAAGCGATGGGCAATGACCAAGGTAGTTTTGCCGGCCATTAATCGTTCGAGAGCATCCTGCACCTGACGTTCAGATTCAGAATCCAAAGCGGACGTTGCCTCATCCAAGATCAAGATCGGGGCGTCCTTATAAATTGCGCGCGCAATTGCTAAACGCTGGCGCTGCCCGCCAGATAAGCGATTGCCGTTATCACCTATCAGGGAATCAATCCCTTCTGGCAACTCTTTAATGAGCGCACTTAAATTGGCAGCCTCTAAGGCCTCCATGACACGGCCACGATCGATGCCAGCTTGATCACTAGCGCCATAAGCGACGTTAGCAGCAATCGTATCGTTAAAGAGAATAACGTCCTGGCTCACAAATGCGATTTGGCGACGCACATCAGCCAACACAATATCTTCCATTGGAATATCGTCCAAGAAAATATGTCCGCTAGTAGGTTTATAGAATCGAGGTAATAAGTTGACGAGGGTAGATTTACCGCCACCGGATGGACCTACAAAAGCAATGACTTCGCCTGGCTTAATGGTGAGATTGATATTACTGAGGGCATCTTTACGATCACCCTCCTGCTCATATGCAAACCCGACATTCTCGAAACGAATGCCGCCTTTAGCCTTGTCAAGTGGCTTCATGTTTTGCTTGCGTTCTTCACCCTCTTCAAAAGGTTGATCCATTAATCCAAAAATCATCTCTGCTGCAGTGAGGCCGCGTTGGAGGGGTTGATTAATGTCGGCCAAGTGCTTTAGCGGGGAAATTACCAACATCATGGCGGTAATGAAAGCCGCAAAACCCCCAACTGTAGTGCCTTCAGCGGCTGACTGCATCAAGGCAATCACAAGAACTACAGATAAGGCCATGGAGGCAATCAACTGAGTAATGGGTTGATTCAAGCCACCCGCTACTGCAGACTTCAAGGCAAACTGACGCGCGCGCTCGGCCTTTTGCTTAAAACGATTCATTTCATACTCTTCAGCGCCATGCACCTTAACAATTTTGTAACCAGCAGCGGCTTCTTCAACAATATAAGCAAGATCGCTGGTAAGTGTTTGTTGTTCGCGATTAAGCGACCTGAGTCGACGATTAATTTTGCTCATGATGAATGCAATCACCGGGAAAATAATCAAGACAACCAAAGTCAATTGCCAATTTAAATAGATTAAGTAACCCATCAAACCTACTACGGTTAGCGAATCTCGCACCAAGCTGATTAACATGCCGCCCATCACGGTAAGCACATTATTTACCTCGAATACCACGCCATTAATTAAAGTAGATGCAGAGTTCTTTTGAAAAAATGTGGTGTTGGCATGTAAGAGTGTTTGAAACATTTGCTCACGCAATTTCAGCAACACAGAGTTAATTACTCTAGTTAGCAAATAACTCGACAGAAATTGTGCCAAGCTGCGCACCAAAGCCAAGCCCACCAAGAAAACTGGCACTTGCCAAAGCTTGCTATTGAGCTGTCCAGTAAAACCGCGATCCAATAAAGGCTTCATCAGGGCTGGAATGGAGGTCTCGGCAGCGGCTACTACAGCCATAGCCAAAAGGGACCCAATAATCAAGCCAATATGGGGCTTTAGGTACGTAATTAAGCGATTTAAGGAGGTACGGTCTTGAGCATTCATATAATGAATTATGCCCACCTTATCAGTCATACTCATCACCCGCAATGAAGAGGCCAATTTGGACGATTGTCTGGCCTCCCTGGAGGGTATTGCCCAACAGATCGTGGTTGTAGATACCAATAGCTCAGATCGCACGCTAGATATAGCCAAAAACCATGGTGCGACCATATCCCAGCCATCTGACTGGCCTGGTTTTGGCCCTCAGAAGAACCGTGCTTTAGACCTTGCAACCGGGGAATGGGTCTTATCTATAGACGCAGATGAACGATTAACTCCAGCCCTCAAATCTGAGATTCTGACGGCAATTCACCATAGCGCCCATGTGGACTGTTTTGCCATCCCTAGACTATCTTGGTACTGCGGTCGTTTTATACGTCACTCCGGATGGAGCCCCGACTATGTAGATCGTCTTTTTAAGCGTGGCACCGCCCGCTTCTCAGATGACCTGGTACATGAGCGTCTCATTCCCAATGGTCAGGTAGCCAAACTAGAAAACCCACTACTCCATTACAGCTTCATGAACTACTCTCAAGTTCTGCAAAAGCTCGATCGCTATTCCACCGCATCCGCAGAGCAAGCATTTGCCAAAGGCAAAACGAGTAGCCCTCTGAAAGCTGTTCTTCATGGCGTATGGGCATTTATTCGCACTTATATTATTCGCGTGGGATTCTTAGATGGGGCGCAAGGATTTGCTCTAGCAATATCTAATGGTCAAGGCACCTACTATCGCTATATCAAGCTTTGGCACCTCAACCAGGAAGCCAACAAATGATTTCGATTTTGCTGGCCACTTATAACTGGCCACAAGCGCTCAAGCTTTGCCTGGAATCGCTAGCAACTCAAACAGATCAGAACTTTGAGATCATCATTGCAGATGATGGCTCTACCGAGAGCACAAAACAAGTGATTGAGTCTTTTAGCAGCTCTTACCCTGCTGCTATCAAGCATCTATGGCAAGAAGATCAAGGTTTTCGGAAAACCAAAATTCTGAACCAAGCTATTAATGCTGCCCATGGAGACTACCTAGTATTTTTAGATGGCGACTGTATCGTGCAACCGGACTTTGTGGCAAGACATCGTGAACTGGCGCAAAAAGGATTTTTGGTTACTGGCAGCAGAATTCTTCTCAATGAAAACCTCACCCAAGAATTACTCACCTGGTCGCAATGGAGTTTTCAGAAGTTCTCGTCAGGCTTACTAGGCAAGCGCCTTAGCGGAGGCATTAATAAATACTGGCCTCTTAAAATAAAACTAGGTAACGGCTCCTGGCGTGATTACAAAAAATTTGTTTGGCGCCGTATCAAAGGTTGCAATATGGCATGCTGGAAAGAGGATGCCGAAGCGATAAACGGCTTTGATGAAACCATGACAGGCTGGGGTCACGAAGATGCCGACTTTGTATTTAGATTGCAGCATCACGGCATCACTCGTAAATCGGGCTCTTGGTCTACCGAAGTCCTGCATCTATTTCATAAAATTAACGATCAAAGCAATGCCGCTGAGAATGCGCGGCGCGTGCGTGAGAAGATTTTGGCTAAGGCACTGTAAGAATTCACAACAATATGACTACTTACTCGAATCTCAAGCCCAAAAAAGTCCTCTTCATTGCCACTAGGCAAATCGGCGACGTACTGGTAACAACGCCTCTCATTAGTAAAGCTAGAGAGCTGTGGCCAGAAGCAGAATTTCATTTTTTAGGCTATCGCGGCAAGTTAGAAATGTTGCACGGCAATCCTGACATTGCTGAAGTCATTGAAACCTCGGATCGCCCTGGTTTTGGTGAATACCTCTCCTTATTTAATCGCCTATTTCAGCGTTACGACTTGGCAGTAGTCACCCAACCAAGCGACCGGGCCTACCTATACGGCTTAGTAGCTGCATTTAGAAGAGTGGGCGTCTTAGGCGGCCATCCTCAAGGTAAAGATTCTGCAGATCAACACAAGCGTAGCAAGAGTGAGAAGCAAAATACCTGGAAGAAGTTCATCTGTATGCACACTGTGGATGTTGATTACTTTAACCAACACGTCATTACAGAAAAGCTGCGCCTTCTAGAAGCCTTCTTTAAAAATCCAGCGGATTTATTCTCCAAGCCGATATCAGTGACGCCTCCTGAAGGTGAGCCTTTGACACCCGTCATCGCCAGTGAACTCAAGCAACCCTATGTCGTCATACATCCAGGACCTCTGACTGCTTATAAACGTTGGCCACTCGCTTACTGGCAAGAGCTCATTACCTGGTTGGTTAATCAAGGTTTTCAGATCGTATTAAGCGCTTCACCTGCAAAGCAGGACGTGCAACTCAATAACGACATCATATCTTTATTGGCTCAAGAAATTAAAGATAAAGTGATCAACGCTGCGGGTAAGCTATCTATTCCACAAGCGGGCACACTCATTCGGAGCGCTGCTTTATATATTGGTGTTGATACGTCCATTACGCATTTAGCGGCAGCTTGCAATACTCCAACCATCACCCTATTTGGCGCTACCCCGCCAACCAACTTTGGTCCATGGCCCAATGGCTTCATTGGTGAACAGCCTTATCTATTGCGCGCCCGTACACAAACCGTGGGTAATGTCACCATTTTGCAAGGTCCTGGTGAATGCGTGCCTTGCCGTAAAGCCGGTTGTCTTGATAAAGCAGATAGCTACAGCGAGTGTTTAGATCTACTAGAACCTAAACAAGTGATTGAAGCAATTCAAAAAGCGCTAGCAAACTAAAATAGCGTCAATACTAAAAAAATTCTTAGTGGTACTGAACTTGTACAGGATCTTTTTGCTTGGATGCCAAGATTTGGTTCAAGCTATGTAAGCAAGCATCATCTGGATAGATGCGCAGCTCTTCCGGGAACTGCATTAAACAGGCGCCGCCGCTAGTTGTCACTGCAGCAGTCAACATTAAACCCTTCATGCCATCATTTGAGCCTGGCGCAGCTGGAGCAGCTGCTCCTAACTTAGGATCTCTGACACGATTCGCCATCAAGTAAGGATTGATTTGGCTGCGGAGCATCTTGATATCAATAGCGTTATCAATACATACGTGAACGTTACGAGCAAAGCGCATACGTGCGCCAGTGATATCCATCACCGCCTCAGAAACAATACGCATACCACCTGAGAACTTATCGGGAGTCACATTCACTTTAGCGACCAAGAGCTCATCTTCCTTGAGCCATGAGCGATTAGGCTCATACACTTCGCTATACAAAGTGACTTCCAGGGCCGCAGTGCCATCATCAATTGTCGCAATCATCATACGGCCGCGCTGGCCAGTCAACATCCGTGCTGAAGTGATAATGCCAGCGATCAGCTGATCTTTACCTTCGGCAACTTTTGATAAAGGTTGGCGAATGAAGTGAGAGGTCTCGTCACGATAGGCATCAAACATATGACCCGTTAAACAAAGTCCTAAAGCATTCTTCTCTTCTTGCAGACGTTTCTTTTCAGACCAAACAGGCTCGCGTACCAACTCTGGTAGATGGCGATTTTCCTCACCAGCGACTTCAAACAAGCTCACTTGATGAATAGAAGCCTCAGCTTGCTCGGCAGCTTCAATCGCTCTCGCTAAAGAAGCAAGCAAGGTTGAGCGAATGTCGTACAGATTGCCACCTGCAGGAACGGAGTCGCGATACAGACTATCAAATGCACCAGCACGCATTAAGGCTTCAATTGCACGGCGATTAACTTGTCTGCGGTCTACACGAGCACAGAAATCAAACAGATCCTTAAATGGCCCGCCAGTTTCTCGCGCTTTAACAATGGATTCAATTGCAGCCTCGCCAGTACCACGCACCGCACCCAGGCCATAACGGACATGGCTAATTGGGGAGTCTGGGGCTGCATCAGGCGCACGCAATGGCGTGAACTCATAAACACCGGTATTAATGTCTGGCGAGAACACTCGAATGTTATTCACCAAGCAATCGTCGTACAGAATCTTCACCTTATCGGTGTCATCCATTGCGAGCGATAAGTTGGCCGCCATAAATTCTGCGGGGTAATAGGCTTTGAGCCAAGCGGTTTGATATGCCAAGAGTGCGTAAGCGGCAGCGTGGGACTTATTAAATCCGTAGCCCGCAAAACGTTCCATCAAGTCATAGATTTCATTGGCTTTGCCTTCGGAGATACCGCCAGCTTTTGCGCCATCACTAAAGATCTTGCGATGCTGCGCCATTTCTTCAGGCTTTTTCTTACCCATCGCACGGCGCAACATATCAGCGCCACCCAATGAGTAGCCGCCAATCATCTGCGCCATCTGCATCACCTGCTCTTGGTAGACCATGATGCCGTAGGTCTCACGCAGAACTGGTTCAATTCGTGGATCGGGATATTCGACTTTTTGGCGACCGTGTTTACGCTCAATAAAGTCTGGGATCAAATCCATAGGACCTGGGCGATACAAAGCCACCAAGGCAATAATGTCTTCAAAGCGGTCGGGCTTAGCCTCACGAAGCATGCCTTGCATGCCGCGACTTTCTAGCTGGAACACCGCTACCGTATTAGCGCGCTTGAGAACATCAAATGCTTTTTCATCATCAAGCGCTATCTCGCCGATATTCCAATCTCTGCGATCAGCGTGCAAAGTTTTAATCCAGCGCTCTGCTGCCGCCAAGATGGTGAGCGTTGTTAAGCCTAAGAAGTCAAACTTCACCAAGCCGATCGCTTCTACGTCATCTTTATCAAACTGACTAATGACGGAGCTACTATCTTGATCTTTGCTTTCTTGGGTGTAGAGAGGGCAGAAATCGGTGAGGCGTCCTGGGGCGATCAATACACCACCCGCATGCATACCGACGTTACGAGTCATACCTTCTAACTGCTGCGCCAAGGAAAGCAATTGACGTACTTCATCTTCATTCTTCTCGCGTTCGGCTAATTGCTTCTCTTCTTTCTTCGCCATTTCAATGGTCATGTACTGACCTGGCTTATTCGGTACCAGCTTAGCAATGCCATCGACGAAGTTATAACCTTGCTCAAGTACGCGACCCACGTCACGAATCGCCGCTCTGGCAGCCATCGTTCCAAAAGTAGCAATCTGACTTACCGCATCTTTGCCGTACTTATCTTTTACGTACTGGATCACACGGTCACGACCGTGTTGGCAGAAGTCAATATCGAAGTCGGGCATGGATACCCGCTCTGGATTGAGGAAGCGCTCAAAAAGTAAGTTGTAACGTAGTGGATCCAAATCGGTAATGCCGAGTGAGTAGGCCACTAAAGAGCCCGCACCAGATCCACGACCTGGCCCTACTGGCACACCATTGTTCTTGGCCCAGTTAATAAAGTCCGCCACGATTAAGAAGTAGCCTGGGAAACCCATCTGAGCAATCGTTTTCACTTCAAATACGAGACGCTCTTGGTAGCGCGCCATTTCTTTTTCACGCTCTTCCACATCCGGGAAGTTGCGTTCCATATGGCGCTTCAGACCGACCTCGGATTGTTGCAATAAATAATCTTCTAAAGTAATTCCAGGCGGTATTGGAAAATCTGGCAAGCGTGGCTGACCCAACACTAGAGAGAGATTGCAACGCTTTGCAATTTCAACAGAGTTTGCAATTGCTGCAGGCAAATCTGCGAAACGTTTTTCCATCTCTTCTTGGGTTAAGAAGTACTGCTCTTCATTAAACTTTTTGGTGCGACGTGGATTGCCAAGCAATTCGCCTTCAGCAATACAAACACGGGCTTCATGCGCCGTAAAGTCACTTCTCTGCATGAACTGCACTGGGTGGGTTGCCACTACCGGTAAATCGAGTTCACTTGCTAAATGACAGGCTAGTTGCAGTTGCTTCTCGTCCTGTGGATTGCCGCCGCGCTGAACCTCAATATAAAAAGATTTTGGGAACAGCTTTTCATAACGTCTCGCAACAATCTTCGCTTGATCTTCTTGACCAGCTAACAATGCTGTTCCTACTTCACCCATGCGCGCGCCAGAGAGCGCAATCAATCCATAAGATAAGGTTCGCTTGGCTTTTTTATCTTCAGCTTTAGCAGCAGGCTCACTAAACCAAGCGGAATCCACTTCAGCACGACCACGTGATTGGTTATCTAAGGAAGCTCTACTGAGCAACTCACATAGATTGAGATAACCAGAATGGTTTTGAACTAAGAGCAATAAACGATGGGGTTGGTCTGGATCCGCAGGATTGCTGATCCAAACGTCGGCACCAGCAATGGGCTTAATACCGCCAGAGCGAGCGGCCGTATAAAAACGCACCAAACCAAATAAATTACTTAAATCTGTGATGGCTAGAGCGCCCATCTCGTCTTTGACAGCGGCGGCGACCGCATCATCAATGCGAACGACTCCATCCGTAATCGAAAACTCGGAATGGACGCGGAGATGTACAAAACGGGGTAAAGCCATGAGATGATTTTAGCTGTGTCGACACCTAAAAACCTTCCATCCCCAGCCGGCGGCTATCGCGGGCGATTTGCCCCTTCCCCTACCGGCCCATTGCACGCAGGATCCCTGGTTGCCGCCCTCGGAAGCTGGCTAGATGCCCGTAAAAATGGGGGTAAATGGCTGCTCAGAATCGAGGATTTAGACACACCTCGCTGCATCCCCGAAGCAACCCAGCAAATACAGTCCCAATTGCTCGCCTGTGGGCTTTCCTGGGATGAGGAGATCATCCATCAATCCCAGCGCCAAGAGGCTTACCAGAGGGCTTTAGAGCGCTTAAATGACTTGGAATGCCTGTATGCCTGTACTTGCTCCAGACAGGCCATTGCCAATACCCTAGCCAGCCTCGGAATAGAAACCCCCCGCAATCAAGAAATGGTCTATCCCGGCACTTGCCGACCTGCTGATTTAATGGGCAACCCGATTGAAGCTTTTAAGGATTCTAAAAAGGCTTGGCGCATTGCCCTCCCCCAAAATTGCCATATTGAATTTGAGGATTTAGCACTAGGACACCAAAGCCAAAATCTCAATCAGGAAGTGGGCGATTTTGTACTACGCAGAAGCGATGGATTATTTACCTACCAGCTAGCTGTTGTAGTTGATGATGCCGAACAAAGCATCACCCATATCGTGCGTGGCGAAGATTTGTTGAGTAATACCGCAAGACAAATTTACCTACAAAAGGTATTGGGATATCAAAGGCCGGAGTATTTACATCTACCTTTGGTACTTGATGAGCATGGTGAAAAGCTCAGCAAACAAACTCTAGCGACGCAAATCAATACGCAAGATGAAAAACACTCGCTGATGGAGTTACGTAAAGCAGCAAAGCATTTGGGATTGAAAAACTTGCCTGATAGCGAGAACACTACGCTTGCAGAGTGGCTGTTAGCAGCCACTCATGCATGGAAAAACTAAAGAACTTAGTCTTTCTTTTTTTATTTCTTGTTTCTTTAATTCTTACTTTTGTTTCTTACTTTTATTTCTTTTTAAAGCCACCCAGCAAAGCGCCAACAGCTGGCTTAGCAGGAGTAATGCCAACTTTTTTCTCTTCTGGCTTTGCTGCATCTGTAGCAGATGCAGGCGCTGTTGATGGCTCGTAAGGCTTGTAGAAGAAAGGGTCAGACATTTTGGCGGGTGCGCTGCCGTAGCGACTAGAGCCACTAGATCCACTAGAGGATGGGCGACTTTGTGACGGCTCACCAGCTGGTAAAGGCTGCACATCCAACTTGCGCTTCATCAACTTTTCAATATCGTCGAGCAAGCGCTTTTCACTAGCATCAACTAAGGCAATCGCATCACCCTTACTGCCAGCGCGACCAGTACGACCGATACGGTGAATAAAGTCCTCTGCGTTGTATGGCAGTTCGTGATTAATCACGCAAGGCATATCCGGAATATCTAAACCACGAGCAGCTACGTCAGTCGCCACTAAAGCTTCGATGGCGCCAGACTTAAATGCATCCAAAGTTAAAGTACGTTCACCTTGACTCTTATCGCCATGAATCGCGCCTGCTTTAATACCATCACGCTCTAAGGCGCGTGATAACTTTGCGCAGCCTAAACGACTATTGGTAAAGATGATGCATTGACGTGATAAGCCTGCACGTGTGCGTGCTTCAAGCACCTTCACAATTGCGCGTTGCTTATCTGCAGAGGAAACCATGTGTACTACTTGCTTAACCGTATCGGCAGCAGCATTTTGACGTGCCACCTCAACCGTCACTGGAGTACGCAAATAGCTTTGTGCCAGCTTTTTGATTTCTGGGGAGAAAGTCGCTGAGAACAATAAGGTCTGTCTTTGCGCCGGAATCAAATCAATGATGCGTTGTAGGTCTGGCAAGAAGCCCATGTCGAGCATGCGGTCGGCTTCGTCCAAAACCAATATCTCTACCTGGGAGAGGTTGGCCACTTTTGAACCAATGTGATCAAGCAAACGACCAGGTGTGGCAATCAGGATCTCTACGCCATTGCGCAAAATACCTACTTGCTCTTTCATGTCCACACCGCCGTAGACCACTGCAGCGCGTAAATCAGTGTGCTTTGAATAGTTCGCAGCGTTTTCAGCCACTTGCACGGCCAACTCACGGGTTGGCGTGAGAACCAATGCACGAATTGGATGACGTGCTGGTGACGCGCTATTGCTAGCGTGACGCAAAATCTTTTGAATGATCGGCAATACAAAGGCGGCCGTCTTACCGGTACCGGTTTGCGCAGCACCCATGAGGTCGCTCCCCGCTAAGACGTGCGGAATCGATTGCGCTTGAATCGGAGTCGGAGTGTTGTAGCCCTGCTCCAGAACCGCTTTTTGAATTTTCGGATCTAAACCAAAGTCAGCAAAAGTGATTGTTGCCGGAGGTGAAGCAGTGGCAGCAGTGTCAGTGTTAGTAACACTAGGGGTAGCGGCTTCGCTAACCCCTGTAGAAGAATTTATTTCAGTAGCAGTATTTGTCAAGGTAACTTACATAATGGCGGCAATGCCGGCCTTAGCGGTCTCAGCATCTTCCGCAGATTTAACGCCGGAAACGCCGACTGCGCCGATGGTAAACCCGTTTACCTCGATATTGACGCCACCTTCTAACATGCCTGATACGTGCGGGGCAGATAAGAAAGCATGGCGACCGTTATTAATAATTTCTTCGTAAACACGAGTCTCGCGTTTACCCATTGCAGCTGTACGCGCTTTTTCTTGCGCGATATAAGAAGACAAAGGAGCGCAACCATCACGACGAATTAAACCCAACATATGACCACCGTCGTCACAAACAGCAATCGTTACCGCCCAATTATTTGCAGTAGCGTGTTTGTCTGCTGCGTCCAAAATCTTTTGAACATCAGCTTGAGTTAAATAAGGTTTAGTAGCCAACATGATTAATCTTTCTTTGTCTCGAATATGTTTTATATGATGAAAGTGCTATCTATACAGAGCACCTGAATTATAAGGGGTGTAGCCCGACTCCCGTCTAGAAGTCTTGCTACACCCTGTCTCCACCCAACTAATTGATTATTTAAGGCTATTTGAGAAATTCTTGGGCGGCAACTACACCGCTGGCCTTGGGTTTAAAGCCCATGGAGCCCAAACTCATCTCTACACCACTTAAAGCAGCCATCAAGCTCAATTCATTGCAATCGCCCAAATGGCCGATACGGAATGCCTTGCCTTTGATCTTGCCTAAACCAGTACCCAATGACAGATTGAATTTCTCAAGAGCATGTTTACGCAATACATCCGCATCCATACCTTCTGGTGTTGCAATACAAGTAAGCACTGGTGAATAGCAATCTTTGTCTTGACACTGAATTTCTAAGCCCCAAGCTTTTACTGCCTCACGACAAGCTGCAGCTAAACGCTGATGACGTGCAAAGATCGTATCCAATCCCTCGGCCATCATCATATCCATTGCTTCATGCAAACCGTACATCAAATTGGTGCTCGGAGTTGTTGGCCAGTAACCTGTTTTATTAGATTCCAGGATTTCATCCCAAGCCCAATATGCTTTGTGCATTTTGTTAGTTTTGCTTACTTCGATAGCGCGTGGTGACAAAGCATTAAAGCCAATGCCTGGTGGCAACATCAAGCCTTTTTGTGAGCCAGAAATGGTGACGTCAGCGCCCCACTTGTCATGCTCATAATCCGCTGAACCCAAGCCAGATACGCTGTCCACGAGCAATAAGGCTGGATGCTTCAGAGAATCAATCGCTTTACGCACTGCTGCGATGTTTGATGTCACACCAGTAGAAGTTTCGTTGTGTACTACGCAAACCGCTTTGATCTCATGACCAGTGTCTTTGCGTAAACGCTCTTCAATAACAGAAGCATCTACACCCCAACGCCAAGAATCTTGTCCAGCTTTACCAACCACTTCTACGTCCAAACCAAGGCGCTTACCAAGCGCGCGCCACAAGTTAGCAAACTGACCAGTTTCATAGAACAACACTTTGTCGCCAGGACTAAGCACGTTTACCAAAGCACCTTCCCAAGAACCAGTTCCAGAAGCGGAATAAATAATCACAGGCTGCTCAGTTTTGAAAATCTTTTTGGTGTTTTCTAAAACCTTCAGACCGAAGGCGCCAAACTCAGGGCCACGATGGTCGATGGTTTGATAGCTGATGGCACGCAGTACGCGTGGAGGAACAGGACTAGGGCCAGGAATATGTAAAAAGTGGCGTCCTGATGCGTGGTTATCAAGTTTCAACATGCTTTGTCTCACTTATGGGTGTGTTTATGGGTGTTATTTCTGGTGCTAGTGTATGACAATTTTTGCCAATTTTTCATTTTGTATACAAATTATTTGAAATAATTCCTTAAATAAACCTAAAAATAGGCATTTAAAGCCTGTATTTATGCTTTATGATAGCTTATTGTTAATTTTGTATACAAATATAGGGTTTAGGGGATTCCAGCATGGCAACCATAGAACAGCCCAATTCTCAGAATTTGCACGAGGCCACCTTTCAAAAGCTCAGATCACTCTTGGTCGAAGGCAAGATCGCGCCCGGCAGCAAACTCAATGAACGTGAATTGGCTGAGAGCCTCAATGTATCTCGCACCCCTATTCGCGAAGCAATTCGTCGCTTAGCTGCAGATGGTTTGGTTGAACTTATCGCCAATCGTGGCGCCATTGCCGTACAACTCAGTCTTGAGGATGTGATTCACACTTTTGATGTGATTGCTGATCTCGAAGGATTCTCTGGCGAGTTGGCTGCTAACAATATTAGCGATGCCACCCTCTCTGAATTAGAAGCCCTCCAATATGAAATGATGGCTTCGTATGCGCGTCGTGATTTATCGAGTTACTACAAACTCAATCTGCGTATTCATCACCTGATTAATCAAGCTGCCAATAATCCAGTGCTCTCTAGACTCTTCACGCAAGTCAATGCCCGCATCGAAGCCCTACGCTTTCGCTCCAACCAAGATGGCGTGAAATGGGAAAAGGCAGTTGAAGAACACCAAGAGATGCTCGATGCCCTCAAAGCCAGAGATGCTGCACGGATGCGCAAGATCATGATCCAGCACGTACAAAACAAACGCGATGTTGTAGTGCAGTTACTGAAATCAGAAGCAGCAATTAAAGATGTGGAGACAAGCAAGTCATGAATAAGCCTCTAGACCTCAAAGAACTCATGGTGGATCAAGCTGAGCTAGCCAAGCGCTTGCGTCAAGAGACTTCTGGCGAAGTCATGACTGATAGCGCGAGTCGTGGACGCTATGCAACGGATGCCTCTATCTATCAAGCCATGCCAGTGGCTGTTTTTGTGCCAAAGACTGCACAAGATATTGCCAACGCCATTCAGATTGCTGCTGAACTGGGTGTGCCTGTGCTGCCTCGTGGTGGCGGTACTAGCCAATGCGGTCAAACCACTGGTGCAGCACTGGTTATTGATAACACCAAATATTTCAGAAACGTTTTAGATCTCAATCTTGATAAAGGTTATGTTGAAGTTGAGCCAGGCATCGTGCTTGATCATCTCAATGGCTCTTTAAAGCAACATGGCCTCTGGTATCCAGTTGACGTTTCCACCGCTGGTCAAGCAACCATTGGCGGCATGGCAGGCAATAACTCCTGCGGCAGTCGCTCCATTGCTTACGGCAATATGGTGCATAACGTTTTAGGTATTGATGCGTGGCTAGCGGATGGTCAAGTAGCGCAGTTTGGTAACTACGCCAACAGTTCGGGCGCTGCAAAAGAGCTGGGTGATTTTGTAAAAAACCTAGCCCATACCCTCACCCCGGAGATTGAGGCGCATTTTCCAAAAGTATTAAGACGGGTAGCGGGATATAACCTCGATATCTTCAACCCCCAAAGTGAATTGCCTTACACCCAAGACGGTAGCGTCAACCTAGCCCATTTGTTAGTAGGCAGCGAAGGTACCCTCGCTTATTACAAGTCGCTCAAACTCAAACTTGCGCCATTGCTACAACACAAAGTACTCGGCATTGTGAACTTTGCTAGCTTTTATAAGGCCATGGATAGCGCTCAGCATATTGTGAAGCTCGGCCCTACTGCTGTTGAGCTGGTGGATCGCACCATGATTGATTTGGCACGCAGCAACCCAAGCTTTAAGAAAACCATTGAAACAGCCTTAGTTGATCACACCGCTAAAACGCCTGAAGCCATTTTATTAGTGGAGTTTTCTGGTGAAGCGCATGCGCCACTATTAGATAAGCTCAAAGCTTTACAGGAACTCATGAGCGATCTGGGCTTGCCAGGTTCTGTAGTGACTATGCCTGATGCATCTCTGCAAAAGAATTTGTGGGAAGTACGTAAAGCCGGTCTGAATATCATGATGAGCCTTAAAGGCGATGGTAAGCCAGTGAGCTTTATTGAAGACTGTGCCGTGCCTCTCGAGAGTTTGGCGGATTACACCCAAGCACTCACTGAAGTATTTTCTAAATATGGTTCACGCGGCACTTGGTATGCCCACGCATCCGTAGGCACATTGCACGTACGCCCTATTTTGGATATGCGCAGAGACGGCGCCCAGAAAATGCGTGCTGTTGCTGAAGAAGCATCGGCCTTAGTACGTAAATACAAAGGCGCTTATAGCGGTGAGCATGGTGATGGTCTGTGCCGTGGTGAGTGGATCTCTTGGCAGTTTGGCCCGAAGATCACTGAAGCCCTCGCAGAAATCAAATACGCGTTCGATCCAAAGGGATTATTTAATCCAGGCAAGATTGTTAACCCACCAAAGATGGATGACTCCATCAACTTTAGATTTCCACCAAGCTATAAAGTCATTCCACTGCAACCTGCACTGGATTGGTCGGCCTGGAACGTACAAAACGATCCTGTCACAGAAGAAACTACAGCACCAGGCACTGGTGGTGACCCAGCGATGGGTTTAGCTAAAGCAGTGGAGATGTGCAATAACAATGGTCACTGCCGTAAGTTTGATGCTGAAGTCATGTGTCCTAGTTATCGCGTTACCCGTGATGAGAAACATCTGACACGCGGCAGAGCAAATACCCTGCGTCTTGCACTATCTAATCAACTCGACCTGAAAAGCGGAACATCTCCCGAATCTTCACCATTAGCTAGTGATGCCATTAAAGAAGTTATGGAGCTTTGCGTGAGCTGTAAGGCTTGCCGCCGTGAATGCCCTACTGGTGTTGACATGGCCAAGATGAAGATTGAGTTCCTCTCTGCTTACAAGAAGCGTGTAGGTCACTCTCTCAGAGATCTGGCAGTTGCCCATCTTCCTAAATACGCCAGCACGATTAGCGCTATCCCACTGTTACCAACTCTTTTGAACTTACGTAATCACATTGCGCCGATTGCTAAGCTACAAGAATGGATCATGGGCATCTCTGCGCAAAGAAGTCTGCCAATTTGGAAGAGCAAGACCTTCTGGAATCAAAAGACAAAAGATTCTTATCAATACACTCCAGAACAACTGGCGAGCAATACTGATGGCAAGGGTGTTGTGCTGTTAGCCGATACATTTAACGCCTACTTTGAAGATGAAAATCTCCAGGCAGCATTAAAGGTGCTCAAGGCTGCGGGCTATCGTGTGCATATCCCGAATAAGAATCAAAACGAAAGTCAAAGCCAAACTAATAAAGCCAATAGCTGCTCCAAAGAGTTTTGCTGTGGCAGAACCTATTTAGCTGCAGGCATGGTTGATAAGGCCAAGGAAACACTTGGTGAATTGGTTGATCATCTTGCGCCTTATGCTGATAAACACATTCCGATTATTGGTTTAGAGCCTTCTTGCTTGTTTACCTTGAAAGATGAAGCATTGGTGATGGGTTTTGGTGAGCGCGCAGTGAGCGTTTCTAAGCAAGCGCAATTACTCGAAGAATTCTTAGCAAGCGAAGCTAAGGCTGGCAAGCTCAACCTGAACCTCAAAGCAGCAGATAAGTCCGTGCTCTTTCATGGTCACTGTCATCAGAAGTCTTTTGCCGCTGTTACTCCCGCTATGGAATTACTCAAACTCATTCCGAATGCAGAACCTAAGCTGATTGAATCATCTTGCTGCGGTATGGCTGGTAGCTTTGGTTATGAAGCAGAGCACATTGAAGTGTCTAAGCAAATGGCTGAAGCAAGCCTATTGCCTAGCATTCGGAAGTCACCAGATAGTTGGGTAGTGGCTGACGGCACAAGCTGTCGCCATCAAATTGCGGATGGCACTCAACGAGAAGCTGTGCATATCGCCAGAATTTTGGCGGCGCATCTATAAAAACAAAAAAGATGGGCTGGCGTTATTTGGGTAGTTAACGAATCACGCCGTAACCCACCATCAACAAGGTTCCAGTCAATAAGGCTGGAACCAATCGTTTTGTGGGTTTAGAGATCATCACGCCAATTGCCAAGGCGCATATCAGAACACGTATCCATAGAGGTACGGTTGCCATGAGACCAAGCGGCATCACAATCAAGCGTACTGTGAGTGCAGCAACCATCGCGTAGGTCACTGCAGCTAACCAGCGAAAGATCTCGCTATCTTGATTAATGCTCTGCGACAGAAACACACCAATAGCACGGCAGAAGTAAGTTCCTAGGCACGCGCCAACCAAGGCAATCCATAGACCCCAACCCGTCAGTGCATCACTCATGTGACTTAAAGCGTCCATCGCTTCATTCATCCAATCACCCCTGCTTTTTTACGCAAGAACTTACGATCGATAAAGTAAGCCATGGTGCCTGCAACCAAACCAGCCGTTAACAAACTGGTATCGCGATCAATGATGAAAAAGATCGGACCAAAGATACATCCCAGTAAAAGCGCAATGCGATTAATCCAAGGCTTTACTTCGGTAAAGGTGAGCAAGAAGAACAATGGGTTAATAAACACCAAACCCAAAGTAACTGGCTTTGGCACCATGCCAGCTAAGTAGTAACCTAAGACAGTTCCAGGTACAGAGATCAACCAGCACAATAAACCTAGACCTACAAAGTAACTGAGGCGGTGCTTAATCTCAATCGCATGAAACTCCCGCATCGAGATAGCCCATGCTGTCATCGCCAGTAAATGGACGGAAGCATAGAGACTACGATTGCGATCTTTTTGATGAAACTGCGGAAAGAGTGTCACCGTCATGGTGATAAAGCGTGTTGAGGTTAGCGTAACTGCTAAAGCGATCGCTAAAACAGATGATCCTGTAATCGCCATCTCGAGCAAAACAACCTGCCCTGGTAAGGCGAACATAAAAAATGAAGTAAAGGTCGTGAACCAAACATCAAAGCCATTGGTTTTGCCCATCGCTCCAAAGCCAACCATGCCAGCAAAGAGCACCATTGCGGGCGCACCAGCTGCATCCCGAATGCCGGACCAAAAGGCGTGACTTGGATTTTTAAAGCGCTGTACCGCAGCCTCTTCTAGCGCGGTTTCGCTAGGATCAATGTAAGGCTGGTCGTTAGATGACATGGAGCAATTGTAAAGCTTGTGGCAATTTAAGCTGACCGCGCATTTTGACCTAAGGCCCACTCAATATGTTCAGCCACTAAAGGATCGGCACTAGGAAGCGCTGCGTTTAATGCTTCAGTAATGGCGCCCTTCTCAAGCCCGCTAGCCAAAGCATTGCCCATGGCCACAGCCAGATTACGGCGCCAGCGGCTGTAACCAATTCGACGAATAGCGCTACCTTCATGGCGTTGCTCAAACTCAGCTTCAGTCCAGGACCATAGTTGCAATAGGGTCGCCTGCCCTAAGCCATGACGTCTTGCAAAGTCTGGCAACTCTGTACGTTTAGCAAATTTATTCCAAGGGCAAATGAGTTGGCAGTCATCACATCCGTACACCCGATTACCCATAGCTTGTCGAAACACAACAGGAATAGCGTCAGGATTTTCAATGGTTAAGTAAGAGATGCATCTTCTCGCGTCGAGTTGATAAGGCGCAGTGATAGCTTGTGTCGGACATATATCGATACAGGATGTGCAAGTACCACAGCGCTCTTCAACTTCCCCGTCAATTGGTAATGGCACATCTACCAAGATCTCACCCAAGAAAAAGGTAGAGCCAGATTCTCGATTGAGCAAGAGTGTGTGCTTGCCGCGCCAACCTAAGCCTGCTTTGCGTGCCAGCTCTACCTCCATCAATGGTGCTGAGTCTGTAAATACGCGATAACCTAATTTACCAATGCGCTCTTCAATCAGCTGGGCAAATTCTTGTAAGCGATTACGCAGTACCTTGTGATAATCGCGCCCTCTGGCATACATCGATACCACTGCTTGCGTAGGATCTTCTAATCGTTGCCACTCAGCATCAAAATCCGTCTCAGGCGGAAGGTAGTTCATTGACACACAAATCACGCGCACGGTGCCGGGAACTAAAAGCTCAGGATTGGAGCGCAATTCTGCATGACGTTGCATGTATTCCATTTGACCGTGACGACCTTCTGCCAACCACTCTTTCAAGCGTTCGGTCGCAGAACCTAAATGGGTGTTGGTAATGCGTAAGCCATCAAACCCCAAGGCCATAGCCTGGGTATTGAGCCAATCGCGCAGATTGGGCTCATCCAAGGTTTGAGGGCTGGTAGGTAAAGGCATATGGAATACAGAATGTATCTTAATAATTGAATAAACTAGGGGAATGGCTCAAACACAGGCAATCCAGACCCCGCTCACTGCAATTGATCTCTATTGTAGGCAGGAAGCTGACACTGCCTCTCTTGCGAAGCAGCTAGCCGCTAGTTTTGAGAAGTTTCTGACTAAGCAATCAGGCTCGCATCTCAATATCTCCCTAGAGGGCGATCTAGGTGCCGGTAAAACGACATTTGCCAGATACCTTATTCAGGCAATGGGTCATGAGGGCAAAGTGAAGAGTCCTACCTATACATTGTGTGAGCCTTATCCACTGCAATTGAAAGATCAAGCAATCACCGTTCACCATTTTGACTTGTATCGCATGCGCGATCCACTGGAATGGCAAGAGGCAGGATTTGCTGAACACTTTGATGTTCCAGGAATTTGCCTCATTGAGTGGCCAGAAAAAGCGGAAGGTACTTTGCCAGGTTTTGATATTCAGATTCAGCTAGCAGCGGGCGCAGATGAAAACGAGCGCGCTATTAAGATCAATGCATTGACTCCATCTGGAGTAAATGCTTTAAAAGAGATTCGGCAATAGTTATTTGCTATTAATACATGAGTAATCAGAAAACCAATCTCTCGAAAAGACAAACCCTCAAGACTTCAGCGAAGTTCTTGAGCTTTGCTTTATTGCTCACTGAGGTTGATATTGCCTGGGGCGCCAAGATATTGGGCGTGCGCGTATGGCCTTCTGAGGACTACACCCGCGTAACACTGGAATCTGATACGCCACTACCGATTACACAACAGATTCTGACCAATCCAGATCGCTTAGTGGTTGATGTACAGGGATTGGAACTCAACCCCACTCTCAAAGATTTAGTAGCTAAAGTAAAACCAAACGATCCTTATATCTCGCAAGTTCGAGTGGGGCAATTTCAGCCAGGAATAGTGCGTTTGGTGTTTGATCTCAAAGAACCCATTAAGCCGCAACTCTTTACGCTTGATCCAGTGGCTGAGTACAACTACCGCATGGTGTTTGACTTGTACCCCACCACCCCACCGGATCCACTCATGGCTTTAGTGAGAAGCAGCGCTAAAAAAGAAACCGCTCTTGAGAAATCCAATGAAGAAGTGGATTTGATTGCGCAGTTCGCAACCAAAAAAGAAAAGGAGCTCGCCAAGGTTCCGGCAGCCCCTGTTGCTCAAGCCATACCCGAAACCAAAGAGTTGCCAGCACCAGCCAAATACAAGCGCTTGATCACCATTGCGATTGATCCCGGTCATGGCGGGGAAGATCCTGGTGCGATTGGTGCAGCAGGCTCCAAGGAAAAGCATGTCGTTTTAGCGATCGCCAAGCGTCTCAAAGACAAGATTGAAGGTGAAGCGTATATGCGCCCTTTCTTGACTAGGGATGGTGATTACTTTGTGCCTCTGCATGTCCGAGTACAAAAAGCACGCCGTGTTGAAGCAGATCTCTTTGTATCGATTCATGCAGATGCCTTCATTGAAAGAAATGCTAGAGGCGCTTCCGTCTTTGCACTCTCGCAAATGGGCGCTAGTAGTACCACTGCACGCTGGATGGCCAACAAAGAAAATGCTTCCGATCTGATTGGCGGCATCAATATCAAGACACAAGATAGGCAGGTTGCTAACTTACTATTAGATATGTCGACGACTGCCCAGATTAAAGATTCCTTGCAGGTGGGCAACTCCATCCTCAAGCAAATTGGTGGATTTGCAGCCCTACATAAACCGAAGGTAGAGCAAGCCAGTTTTGCGGTTTTAAAGGCCCCAGACATCCCCTCAATCCTCGTAGAAACCGCTTTTATTAGCAATCCTCAGGAAGAGGCCAGATTGAACGATGACAGCTACCAGGATCGCATTGCAGAGGCGATTTTGAGGGGAATTAAGGAGTATTTTTCCAAAAATCCACCGGTCGCCAGACGGGTAAATTCATAAGCCACTTGTAACTACAAGGGCTGACGGGCAGACCCCGCAAACCCGAGGATGGCCTACAAACTTCTTGCTATAATTTATGGCTTAACTGGGTCGGTAGCTCAGTCGGTAGAGCAGCGGACTTTTAATCCGTTGGTCGCGAGTTCGAATCTCGCCCGACCCACCAGTATCTATAAGGCTCTCCGGTTCATAACCCGAGAGCCTTTCTCTTTCTTATTAGACACTTTATTAGACAATTGTCTAATATACAGTGGTTAGGCCCATACAGCGCCTGGGCTCAGACCTCACATCCCAGTCCCACTTGGATACCAAACCCTAGAGTTTTGTCCTCATGAGAATCTTACTTATAAGCTGGCAGAATCATGGTTTTATTAACCATTACATTAAAGGCAAAGCCTGGAGCAATAACTAGTGTTGGTGCAATATTTAAATTCTTGTTGACCATATTTGTGCCAACAGTATTTAACTGCGCTGAGGCGCTACCAGCAGCCTGGCTCCCAGCGCTAGCTGAATTTAACACGCTCGTGTTTTGAGGCTGGGACAGCTGCGCTGCAACCCCAAGCATACTCACGAGCATTGCGCTACCAAAAATCCGGAAATAGTGATTGTCTACGGAGTCATAAAGACCTGATTGCCCTAAACCATCAGCACCGACCATTCCTTGCAAGTCAATGCTATTGCCGTTCGGGTAGATCAATCTGTTCCAAGCAACTAGAACCCTCTGTTGTCCATATGAAACAGAACTGCTGTATTGGCCAATAATCTTTGTACCTTGAGGTATTAAAACAATGTGCTCATTTCTGCTGTCGTAGACGGTTTGGCGCACCATAGCAGTTACTGTGCCCGGAAGATCGCTATTAATCCCCGCAGTAGTCACTGCAGGGATCACACTTCCCGGAAAGAGCTCTTGCTTGCCCTGGGGCGCAGTAAGACCGCTTGTTAAGTAGCCATTCTCTGATTTTTTTTGGTCACCAATAAAAGACAGATTTTGCGTTTGTGGATATACCCCATTCGGTCCTGCCCCACCGTTTGCATTTACAACGCTAGCCCTGGCAACCTCAGCTGCAATGTTATTCAAACGAGTGGGATCAGATAAGTCCGATCCTATTGAGGAAGAAGTGCGCTGAGGTGAAGTATCTGTTGAAGGTTGACCGCCACCCTGAGTAGTGGTGTTGACGAAGGTTGCAGCATTTTTTGCGCTAAGAGCAGCTGCAAATCTGGCCTCTTCTACTTTAAAGCGTTGTTCTTCTTGCCAAGTCTGGTAGTTCTCAAAAGCTGTTTTTACTCCTGTAGTGGCTTGAGGAGTAGTTGCGCCAGCAACTGGGGAGCCATTCAAATTGCTAGGAGTTTTAGATGGGTTCGTGTCAGAAATTTCCTTTAATTTTTTTTCAAAAGCCCTTCGTTCCATCAAGTTGGTATCAGGCTCATTCTTGCCAGCCATATGCTTGGAAGCGTCGGCACCGCTAGCTGGGCCTGTAGGCTCATTACCCGAAGTCATGATTCCAATCATCATGCCCGTTACCAGTAGACCGATCAATACAAATGCCGCGGCTTTAAAGCGTTTAGACAGCCTGGCACCAAGTTCAGATGCAGGTGTTCGTAATAGAGGCGCTTTAGAGGGCGCTCCTACATCAGCGGTAAGTTTGTCATCACTAAAGAGGTCGTTTGAAGGCATGGTATCTGATGTTTTGTGAGGTGTATTTACTGTGTATTGCGCGCGCAGGTTACCGACCGATTTCCATCCTTGTTTCCTACAATTAGTTTTAATTTGCTTGGGGTACCATCCACTACAAAGTAGCCTTTTGTTGGATCGTAGCGATGGTTAATTAATTCGGTCGATCCTGTGGAGATATTAAAAATAGCTGGGGCATCGCCATTTTTCATTGATGCCGGCATCTGAAGATAGAGGTGGCCATTCCCAGAAAATACTCGGCTGGGCATAAAGTCATCACCGCCACTACTATCGCAACTATAGTTAAAGTCAAGATTAGCTGGATCAATCTTTCCTGGTGCCAAAGAGCGTGATAACTCTTCATTTTCGTTGTGATTAAAGTGCGTAGTCATTTCTGCTGCATCATAAAAACCAACTTGTGGTTGGTACTTTGTGGCACTCGACTCCAAAATAAGGTAATAGACGCGCTGGCGGTTGGTACTCACCACTAAATTGGTTCCAATGCCAGATTCGGTTGGCTTAATAATGACGATTGGACTATCGCCCGCTTGGGATGTTTGTACAAGCCATCGCACCGAATCACCGATGCTCAAATTATTAATTTTTTCACCAGGCATCAAGGTCACCACGCAAATATGTAGAGGCGCACATGTAACCGTTGGTTGTGATTGACCGTAAGGAAAGAGTACCCTGCCCTCGCCGGCTGCCAACCCTTGTGCGGGTTTAGCTCGCGAAGTTAAAGGTCTAGCCTTTAAACCCGTCTCTATTGGCATGGACTGCACAGGCGGTTCTATGGTGGCTGATGGATGGGTTGCGGATTGCGTTTGTCCTGGCGCCACCGCTGGGGCGGTCTCGGGAGATGCTTTAACAACGCTAAGATCTGGCACTTTTGGGGCAACAGGGTTGTTTGCACTTGCTCCAGTCACCGCGAAAACTAATGCAATACAAGCAACTGCAATTGCGGTGCGGCGATTTATATTGATGATTATGTTCATATGCGTCTAATTAACTCTTAGGTGTAAGAATTTGGGTCCACGAAACAGTTTGTAAAAAAATTCCAAGGGGGTTGGCCAAGATAACTTCTGGGGTTTTAGCTAGAGCAGGATCGATACCTGTGGTGACATTAGCTTTCCAATGTATTGGAGCTTGGGGCTGGCCATCGATAGTGGTAACTTCATTCCAGTTGATTTCAAAAGTATCTTTACTGATTGGCAAAACACTGGTGATGTGTACGTTGACAGTCTTGCCGCCAAAAGGTGGGTTTGCCGAGTACTCAGTAGTCAAGAACTGTGCTACCTGATTACTAGCCATCGCATATGTTCTATTAATTAAAGTTTTTTGAGCGGCCGCATCAGGCAAGACCGTTCTGGCACTCCAAAGCCAGTTTGCTACCTGAGCAACAAGTACGCGCTGTTCTACAGATTTGGTGGATGGCTGCGCTAAAGCAATGGGACTGCCCAAAGTATCAAGAGTCACTACCATCGGCTCAATGTGCGATCTTGACCCCATATAAATCACGCCAGCAACAGCTGCGAGGGTAATGCCGGCGGAAATAAGAGCGAAAACTCGCCAATGATGCGCTCTCGTTAGCAAATCACCATAACGCTCATCCCACTCTCGGCGAGCATTTAAGTATGGGTTGGCGATGGCGCCTTGAGTTGAAGATTTCTTAGTCATCCTAGGTAGTCCAAAAGTGGTTCTACCTATAATGCGCGGGGTGTTCACCCCTCCTACTATTGATGTTGGGGAGGAGGAGCGCTTAAAGTCCTAGCTTATGTTGAAGTGGCGCTCGATGATCGTGTATGCGCGTAATCGAGTACTCCATCTTCAGTCCATTATCAGTAATGGTTTGGACGCGTCGTAAATCCACAACCAATACATCCCCCTTGCCAAACCGTTCGGCACCAGAATTAATCTTTTCGATGAAAACAGGGTCGGCGATCTCCGCAAAAAAAGTGCCGCTACCATCACTAAAACGCCACTTGTTATCATCCTTAAACGCAATCGACTCAATTTGTAGCAGGATATTTTCCGCAATTGAATCAGATACGACATCAGCATCGGATTCAGGGACCTCGAACCACTGAGCCTCCTGCTTGCGAATTACTTCGGTCGTTGATCCATCCTTACCTGATGCAAAGATATCAATTCCGTCGCGCTCAAGAGGTTTGACAACACTAGCCAGAGCTTTTCTCACTACGCGGCTTTGATAAAGTTTTCCCGCAACGAGGTCAACTTCGAAGGTTTCTGAGATTGCTTCTTCGGCAACCTCAAAAATCACATGATCGCCACTGGTTTGGATGGACGATGGCTTTCGTCCACGCAACCACTTGATGACACCAATAAGCCCCGCTCCTGGGACACCTATTAGCCCTAGGGCTTCAAGAATGGACTTAAGGTTTGAAATCGCAGAAGCTTCTGGACCTGACAAAATTGAAACGATCTGATCTGTAATGCTTTGAATGGCAATTAAATCAACGCCGAATGAACCGCCTTTGAAGTTGCCTTGGACGTTAACTTTGACGTTACCGGAATTTGGAAAAGCAACCTTATTAGCCTCCTCGAGCATATTAGAGAGCGCAATTAGGGCTGGCGCGAGCTCCCGTATATCCATTTGGTGGCTATTTAATGCTGGCCCATCATATTTAATTGAGAAGTGAACTGTAGTACTCATGCAAGTAATTATACGGATCGAATGACTGTACCAACGACGAAATTATTTTTTGGTAGGAGGGTAATTACTAATGCATAAATTATTGTCATGTCAACAAAATACATAGATGAAACGTTATTAAAGTAAGAGCTAACGATGACTAAGAAAAGGAAATTATCATGAGCATCTATCTAAAATTATTAATTGCTTTGATTGTGGCTGGCTTGGGTTACGGGGGCTATTATAGTTACTCAAAATACGAAGACAAGCAAGAGGTGCAAAAGGCAAAAGATGTTAAGGAAAGAATAATGAACGGAACATTATCCAAAGGTATTTATTAGGCGCTACCATAATGATATTTAGAGGCAGCCATATGGCTGCCTTTTTCTATTTGAAAATTTCTTTTTTATCGGAAAGTTTTGGGTAGTTCTCCAACTTAAAGAAACCGTTTCGAATCTGCGAGTAAGTTCTAAATTGCGGTGGCCAGTTTTCTACAGAACCCTTTGGCATCGCCAGGTAAAGCCAAAAGGCTAGGCCCCAAAAAATGAACGTAATCATTAGGCAACTAAAAGCCAGAAAGTAACTAAAGGGTGGCACCAAGTTCACAACGCCAATACAAAAAAACAACCCGAAAACTCCATTGGCAAGCGAGAGTAGCTGGAGTTTTCTTACTGACATTGGCTTTTGTGTAGCAACATCATTTTGTGTTTTAACTGCTTGTTTAAATAGCGTCATTGCCGCTTTAAATTCTTTAGAAATAAACATCTCATCTCCTGATGGAAAATTAACCGCCGTGATTGCCGCTGTTGATATCTACGCCAGCGCCCGTTTGGCCTTCATGCGAAGCCATGCCCCCTAAACCTTGATTTAGTCTATCCATTCCACTTCCAAAGGTACTGGCGCTTCTACTTTGGTTTGGTGCGCTTGGTGCACCGCCTATTGAATCGGGACCCAGGCCTGTACCCGGAGTATTGGAGGGTGAGGTTAAGGAACTTAACCCAGACATGCTATCGACACCACTAGTGGTGCCTGGGATGCTCGTTAGTTGCGTAAGTCGCTCAAGCGCAGCCTTACCTCCAGCGGAAGCCCCCATGGCTGCTCCACCTGCCGCCATAGCTGCGCCCGCTACAGCACCACCTGCAGCCATTCCTGCTCCAGCAATCCCGCCAAGGGATGTACTAACTGATCCACTCAGCATTCCCGATGCCATTGCCGGAATTTGGAGACAAAGGATTCCATAAATAAGGATGCTGAAGGAAAGGCCCAGGACTCCAGCTGGTCGCTGGTCGCTGGTCGCCGTTAATGTTTGTATGCTTGCAATAGCTACATCACTAATTTTTGGGCCTAGGCTAGCCATAGCAAAAATGAACATCAACTTAACGCCGATGGAAATTAAGTACGAAGGGTATTTTTCTGCAATGGATTTTGTTGCTGGAGAGCCAAAAAAACCGAGCATTACTACACCAATAGGCGCAATGATGGCCAATTCCACTTGAGTTAATAAAAGTTGAAGAGCGATGATCGCAAAACCAGCTAACGCGCACATTGCGGCAATAACTAAGCCAAAACCCAATATGATGTCATTACCTATACTAGTAATACTCCCCGACGCTAGATTTTTCCAAACGCCTAGCATTGCATCAGCAAGATCAACTCCAAGCCCCATCATTTGGGATGGACTGGTAACTACAGTACCACTTGCACCAGCAAACCCCCTGCCCATCACCATGAAGGTGTCAGTTACCTGGGGAACCCATGTAGGTGCTAGGCCAATAATCGTAAAGAAAAAGGCCAGCCAAAAAATTTTGATGATTAACTTTCCGACTAGGGCTGATATATCAAGCCCTTCAAAAATCAAGCTCTGAACCGCCCAGAACGAAAGTGATAGCGGGGACAGGCCTGCAAAAATCAGAAAAGCATAACCTTGCGCAACCTTCATCCACCCTGCAGTGGCACCTACGTATGTTTGTAAAATTCCATCCAGGAGGCCGATGGCCATTACATTTGTACTGAGTCCAATCAAAATAAAAAACGCTAGCGTTGCTTGTATTTTATTTTTCATCAATAAACACCTTTAGCAAGCGACCCATTGAGAACACGGGAACGTATGTTGTTGTCATTAACGTCCTTGGCTTGATCTGCTGCCATTTTGTCAAGCATCACTTGAGATGTTGATTGAATTGTTTGATGAAGCGCTGCAATTTGATTGGCTTGTAACGCTGCAATTTGATTGGCAGCTTGAATGGCTTGTAATTGACCGACGGCGGACTGACTGGCTCCCTGCGCCATCTCAACACCAGAACTTGTTAATCTAAAAATTTCACCAGACTTGTTATAAACCTGCATCACACCAGCCATTTGAGACTGGTTATTACTAACCCAACCTTGAAGCTTTTGTTGATAGTTTGTAATGACACCCGTTGGGTCTCCAAAGGCGGACTTAATCTGAGCCGCTGTTGACATTGACTTATACGCTAACCCCTGCGCCTGACCAATAATGGAAGTCATCTCATTAATTGGGCCAGATACCGTATTCCATGCATTTTGTCCAAGTGATTGAAGATTCTTAGCGCCTTGCGAAACCATCTGCAACTGAGCCTGTACTTGCTGTATTTGCTGCTGAAGCTGGGCGGAAAGTTCGGCTTGTTGAACGATTTGCATTCCTACAGAGGCTTGCCAAGCCATAGCCTCTGAAAATGGTAAGCAACCAGTCAAGCCAAAAATTAGCGCTGAGCGCATCCATACCCTGCGGGCGTTCTCATTAACCATAGGTTTCTCCAAAAAGGGCTCTACCTATAATGCGCGGGGTGTTCACCCTGCTTCTGTTATGGCACTGGCGGCAAAGCATTCCTTCCACCGGGTTGCGGCACTGGCCTGTCCCCGCTCTACAAGCCATTGCTCCGGCCAACTAACCCCGCATTGATTCTGAAGTTCACGAACCCGCAAAATATCCTCTTTGCCGGCTGATCCAATAAAGGCTAAATCAACACCGGAAAGACCTAATTCAAATAATCGACGACCGTTAGGCTGCAGTATGTAGTACTGCCGTTTTCGAACAGCTTGAGACAAAATTTGGATTTGCCGAGCATTTAACCCCATGCGCTCATAAAAGGGCCTACTGTTATCTGTCATTGCCTCGGGATTTGGCAATAAGATTTTTGTGGGGCAGCTTTCGTAAATAACATCAGCAATTCCCGAGCTATCAAGATCACTCAAACTTTGTGTAGCAAAAACTACTGCCACGTTTGCTTTACGTAGGACCTTTAACCACTCTTTTATCTTCGCTCTAAATACCGGATGGCTAAGCATAATCCACGCCTCATCGAGCACTAGCACTGTTGGGCGACCTTTAAAACGCTGCTCAAGTCGATGAAAAAGATAAGTTAACACCGGAAGAACTAGCTTATCCCCCTTTCCTAGCAGATGCTCCATTTCAAATACTTGAAATGGATTGCTACCTAAACTGTCAGATTCCGAATCCAAAAGCGAGCCAGCCATTCCCGAAAGTGTGTATGCATGCAATGCATCACGAAGTGTTTGATCCTGTAGGGTAAGCAAGTAATTTGATAAAGTCCGCTGGTGCATCCGATCGGTCGACTGACCAAGCTGCACAATAGATCTGAAAATCTCCTTACGGCGCTCCGGAGTGATAACAACGCCCTGAAGCTCTGCGCACGATTCAATCCATTCGGCTGCCCATGCCTGCTCAGCCGGCTCATCAACTCGGCCCAATGGACAAAAATTGAGGTCTGGACCTTCACCTGCAATATCGTAATGCTCTCCGTTTGCAGCGTTGACGAGCGGGTACAGAGAATACCCTTTATCAAACGCAAAAACTTGCGCATTTGGATAACGAAAATGTTGCGCTACCACCAAGCCAATTAAGGTTGATTTACCAGATCCTGTAGGACCAATAATGGCCGTATGCCCTAAATCCCCATCATGCAAACAAACCCGAAAAGGCGTGTGCCCATCGGTCTTTGCATAAAAGAGCGGTGGACTATTTTCTGGATAAAACGGGCAAGGATTTTTATCAGGACCCGCCCACAACGCAGTAGTTGGAAGAAGATGTGCGAGGTTAAGTGTATGTATTAACGGCCTGCGCACATTTGCAGTCGTGTTTCCAGGCATAGATCCAACAATAGCTTCAACGGAATTCACATCTTCAATCCTCGCTGAGAAACCTTTGTTGTTGATTAACCTAACGACTTCCCTTGATATTTCATCAAGCTTTTGAGGATCTTCATTTGCCAAAAAAATAACGCTTGTGTAATAACCAAACAAGACTTGCCCAGACGAGGCCTCAGCCATGGCTTGCACCGCATCCATTGACATTCGATCAGCATCTGTATTGATATGAGTTGCTTGGCCGCCAGAGTTTTCCCGCAAGATATTCATCATGCTTTTTCTTTTTTGAGCCCACTTGCTTCGGTACTTACCAAGAACCCTATCGGCTTGCGCCTGGTCAAGGTAAATAAAGCGGTTGCTCCAGCGATAAGTAATGGGGAGCCGCGATAAGAAATCTAAAATTCCAGGACTACTTTGACCAGGAAAGCCGGTAATTGCAATTGCAGCTACAAAACGTCTATCAATTCGCGGTACGAACCCAGTTACCAAGTCGTGATGCCCAATTACTGAATCAAGGTACATCGGTATTTGAGGAAGATGCATAGGTACAAAGTCTTCCGCAAAGGCTGCGCACTGCTCTAGATGCCCCAGTAGCGGGCTGGTTGTTATCCCGGTGGCATCGTCAGTTGTGTCGAGCATTCGGTCAATACGTAAAAGATGGCTTAGTCGACCCTCAATAACATCAATCTGCTCTTTAAAACGTTCTAGGTTTCGAGTAGCTGTCCCAGCACTCCTTCCATCTACAAACAAAGCAGCTGCCTTATTTGCGCTATCGGGTATAGGCCACCAGGTGACAGTTAATATAAATCTACTGGAATAACCAGCCGCGGCTCCCGAGTATGAAAGACGCCTTACATCGTCCATGAGCATAGTAGTTGGGTCCGGGAAAGCCCCTTCGGGGGCGTAGCCAGGCGATGGGCTTCGAACAGCATCGCAGTGTATTACCCATCCATCACCCAATTTGAGAGCACTGTTAATTTGTGCTGACATAGATAGCAGCTCGGATTTAGTAGATGAATCAAGATCTGGCCCATGGTATTCCCAGCCAGCAATAAGGCCGCCACTTTTAGTCAAAACAATACCGTTATCGACCAATGCCGCCCAAGGCAAAAGGTCAGGGTAGCTGAGTAGGTTGGTACGAAAATCCTTTAACCCAAAACCGCTCATTCGACCTCCCTGATTTTTGCGAATGGTGTTGCAGTTGCCGGGTAGTGATGTCGGTACCGTAGTGATCTAGGCCCCGTCTTTGATAGCTGCGGATCAAATTGAGCGGCTTTAACCAGGATCCAATGACCTACCAGCCAAAGTGAAATTCCAATTGCAGCAGCCCAGACTTTTGCTAGTGAAAAGATAAAAATTCCAGCGATGGTTAATAACATTAAAACCAACTCCCTTTCGCCACCCATAAAAAGCAAAGGCCTATTAAGTGATTCATGAATAATGCAACCCGGGTCCGACTCTTCTCCCGATCTTTCCTTAGTGCTCATGGCTAGCTCCTCTATTTTTTATTAATAAAATCGCCACGTGGTTTAGGGCGTCCATAATCTTGTTCTCTGAAAACCCACTTCTTAACAAACGCTCAACGAATTCGCGCGTATAAGCGGGTAATTCCGCTTCAGATACTTTTTTTTCAGAGTCCACCTGCAGCCACGAATCCATCTGCCTAATCGTGGCCAGTATTTGATCTTCCGCATATCCCGCAGCCACAAGTTTTTGCAAAAAAGCTCGCGCCTCTTGTGCAAGTTGATGCAATTCAACAGAGGTCTCTTTCATTAAATGAGCAAAGCCCCTGTTAACCCAAGGGCCGCCAGAAACTTATTCCCCAGGATCATGATAGAAACTGCCAATACCAGATAAAGTAACTTCTTTACAACCCCGCTTAGGTCATCACCGCCAAAGGCTAAGGCAAGGCCTGCAGCCAAAAAACCTAGAGAGCCAACCGCAACCGCTACTGGGCCCGTAAGATTATTTTGGAGTGTTGTTAGAGACGAATCCCATGGCAAGCTGCCAGAACTATTGGCATGAGCAAAACCATAAAAACCCATCAACAGCGAAAAAGTGAAAAAAGTTTTAAGTGGTGAATTATTAAATAAGTGCTTAGGGAACATGCTTTTCTCCATTAAGGTTAGTGAGGAAGAGTCCTCATACCCTTAATGCGCAGGGCGTTCACCCCACTAAAGCAGCTTTACAGCAGTGCCTTGTATTGTTTCTATCGATATCGGGCCAAAGTAACGCGAATCAAAACTATGTTTTGCCAAACTTCGCATATGGCCAGAGCCGAAAACCCAATACATCCCTTCAGGCAGGGTCTGCTGATACCCCATACAAGATAACCCAGTAGCGGCGCTGCAAGTAGTTTGATTTATCAATACTCCATTAACCACAACGCCGGCTGCTAGCACTTGGACATGATCCCCAGGCACTGCGATGATTTCTTTTAAAAAGGGCAGCGCTCCGGAAGAACAGGAGTCGCCCTTGGGCAAATTAACCTCTTTTGGCAATATTTCTTTTGGAAGACAAAAAATCACTTGATCCCCTCGCTGGAATTTTTCGGGGCCTGAGTGAATCTTATAGACGCCAAGAGGCATACTTCTAGTGAAGTTAATACGGTACCCCTGGTTATAGGCCAACTGCAAGAAGATATAAAAAGAAACTAGTAATAGCGATGGAAATCCGAGATAGAGAAAGAATCGCCGCCCCAACAAGAGTTTGTTGGCAAGCATTTTATTGCCGGCCGGTGTTATCAGCAGCGCCAAGCTTTACGCGAGCAACAAAATTAGCATCTTGGTAGTACTTAATCTTTTGACAATAAATTGGTGCATTGCCGGCAACAAAAACAATCTCATCAGACTCGGGAAGGCGAGTACACTCGTCCGCCGTTAACAGTGGCCTTTGCACAATCTGCTCGCTCGTGTTGACCTGCCCCAGCATCATCGATAACCGATTACCTGAATACTGCCTCTGCGAATGACTTACAGTGGCTTGGCCCGCCATCTTTGAGAGCACCTCTGCGGTCTCGATTTTGTTTGGTGCATAGGCAATCCGAATATGGCAGTTACTAATAATGGATTCATCTTTGCCATAAGCTGCGTTCAGTTGACTTAAATCCTGAACAATTAACAAGGCTTTAAGACCATAGCCCGCTATGAAGGCTAGAGCCTCTTGGAAAATATCTAACTTACCAAGGCTTGGGAACTCATCAATTAAAAGCAGGAGCTTATGTGGAAACTTACTCTTACCTGAGCCATCCGCATTAAATTCCATACCCTCCGTTAATCGCCTCACCACTTGATTGATTACCAGGCGCAATAAAGGTTTAAGACGATCTTTATCGCTAGGCGGGACCACTAAATACAAGGAAGTTTTAGGGTACTGGGGGATGCCATCTACTACGGCACCACCCATCAATGACTCCAATGAAAAATCAGAGAAGCGGGTATTGTCTGCAACAATCGGATCGCGATAAAGAGATAAAAAGGATAGCGCAGTGGAGAGAACGCCGGAGGCTTCATTAGGCGCTTTATTGAGATATGACTGAGTAGCCTGAGCTACAGCACCCCACCCCACCTTGTAAAACTCTGTAGTGGATTCATCTTCTAGCTTTTGATTGGCAGTGTCCCGAATATAGGTCATCACCGCAGCGGTGCCCTCTTCAATCTTCTCTGAGCGCTGCTCCTTGTCCATGGCCGCATTAAATTCTTTGGCCATGTCATCTGCGATTTTTCGAATAGGGCCACCATCAGACAGAATTGCTTGAACCGTTTGAAGACATCGATTAGGGTTATTTTTGGGGTAATAAAGCAGGATAAATAAAAGAACTCCGGTCATCAAATCAAAACCTGTTTTTGCCCAGTGATCATTAAGACCCTTACCATCTGGATCCACAATCATGGTGCTGATGTTTTGAACATCCTTGACTAAATTTCCATCCATCCGAATTTCATCTAATGGATTGAACCGCGCCGAACCTGGGTCAGTTGGATCAAACTTAATTACACGCTGACCTAGTATTTTTTGGCGGAAACCAGAAGTTAACGCCCAGTTCTCCCCCTTGATGTCATGGACTACCACCGACTCATCCCAGCTTAAGAGGGTTGGAATCACAATACCAACACCTTTACCAGATCGGGTAGGAGCAAATACCATCATGTGCTCTGGACCCTTGTGTCGTAGATAAGCAATCTTTCCCTTACTTTCAAACGCTCCAAACAAAACCCCACCTTTGTTTTTCTCTGAAGCAAGCACCCCTGCAGCTTTTGCTTCATCAGGGCTGGCCCAGTGGGCAGAGCCGTGCAGATCATTCTTCTTATTTTTTTGTCTTTTTGATCGGCGGTAGGAAACCATTAATGGCAAAACCAAAGAAGCAACCCCGCCAGCAGCCAAAATTAATTGCGCGTTTATTAGCACGCTTCTTACAAAGGGTCCAAATTTAGGGTTATTTAAATTCCACATCCATATCAGCACGTCGAAAGGAAAATAAATTGATGCCATAATCGGCGCACCCAAATGAGGATCATAAGCAAATGCGTTCGCTACATATTGCGTCGCGGCGCTGCAGCTTAAAACAACAATCATGGCGAAAGTGATGATTGGCGCCATCGAAAAACTTGACACGTCATGTCTGGCATCGGGAATGTTGTAAAGACTATTAGTGGTCATGCGCGATCCTTAATTGGGAATATTGCTTGAATCAAAGAAGGCCTTAGTTAATTTCAGGCCCTTGCTTCGTCTTATTTTTTGACTTGTTTTGATTTTGAATGGGCAACTCATTAACTGGTGACCGCACCACGGATGAGGACGTAAAGCTTCTTACCGCCTGCTCAGGTTCGTTGCCAACCCTCTCAATAGAAGGAGTAGTAGACTTGCGTGAATCAAATCGCAAAATTTCATTTATTTTATTTTGAAGTGATTTAAGCGCTGCTTCACCTAACTCTGTAAGCTGACCATCAGGAGTGGCCAAACCTCTATCTGGATGTGCGAGCATATCGATCTGAATAGGCTGCGCCACACCCTTTTGGGTATCAATAAGAGCCTTGCCGCCAGAGTTCGGATAGTCTTGAATTAACTTGGATAAAGCAGCTTCAACCCGCATATGTTTTTGACTGGCATCGCCATCATCATTTGAGTATTCGGGGGTTAATTTATCATTCATATATATGCGCTAAATAGCGACGTTCTTTTAAAATCAGTCAATGCCAATATCACCAAATAAACTCTCAAGTTTGGCGAACCCAAGAGTGGTTTCTATTTCGGGCAGCTCTTCTGATGGCTGCAACCTTCTTAATGTCTGCTCAATTTCGAATTGATTTAGGTAGTGAATAGAGCCATCAACTACTAATGCATAAATTCCGCTATTAATTACTTGAATCAATGACCCTGTGCCCAATGAATTTGAATGAAGTGACCCAATAAATCGGCAGCCAGGAGGAAGTTTTTGGGGGCAATCAGCCCCCAAGTCAACAACATATAAATTAGATGAGGCTGGTGACATCGAAACCCCCAGCTTGCGTCCAGCCATTGACGCGAACAATCTCATCAACCACTCGACCAGTAGCGGTGCGTTTAATTGAAACTACCAAATTAACGGCTTCAGCAATAAGCTCAGACTGGGGTTGAGGCGTGACTTCAGCAATAAGTTGTCCAACGCGAATGAGCGCTGCCCTTGCATCATTAGCATGAACAGTGCCAACACCACCAGGGTGCCCAGTATTCCATGCCTTAAGCAATGCAAGCGCACTACCATCTCGAACCTCTCCAACAATAATTCGATCCGGTCTAAGACGCATTGTTGCGCGCAATAATCTTGTCATATCAGTGTTATCGCTTGTGCGAAGAAAAACCGTATTAGGTGCATTCACTTGAAGCTCACGAGTGTCTTCAATAACAACAATGCGATGTTGCGAACTTACCTTGGCGACCGCATCAATAATCGCGTTAGCTAGAGTAGTTTTACCAGTACCAGTACCGCCAATTACCAAAATATTTGAGCGGTCTTTAGCGGCCTCTTCAATAATGCCTTTTTGACTTTCACTCATTATTCCTTTAGAAACATAATCATCCAAAGTAAAAACTAGGAGCGCTTTTTTTCGTAAAGCAAAAGATGTTTGAGCGACTAATGGTGGAATCAAAGCCTCGAATCGACTGCCATCTAAAGGCAACTCACATTCCAAAATTGGGGCTTCTGGTGTAACTACAGTCTCCAACATTCCAGCCACAGTATTTACTATTTGTTTACTTTGAATGGGGCTCATGTCGCAGATGTGTTCCATCTCGCCACCCAACCTGTCAATCCAGACTTTACCGTCTGGGTTAAGCATAATCTCAATTACCTTAGGATCCGCTAGGTAGCGCAACATATCCTCGCCAAGTGCCCGGCGCAATGCCTCCATTTGCCGATCTTTGACCTGCTGATTAGATGTACTCAAGAACGCTCCATGTCGATAGTTACAGCTAATGGCTGCAATATCCTTAATGCGCAGGGCGTTCACCTAAACATGGCCGCCTATCGCTCATTGCCCTTATCTTTTTTACCGCGTGAGCCTCCTAAACTGACTGCAGGGGTCGTGTTTCGCGGGGGTTTTTGAGCTGGATACTGACTGGCTTGTCTTTCATTACTTACGACCGATGCCAGATCCTTATCTAAAACAGTGATGCCCAGACGTGTTGCTGCTCTAGCAGCCTGTTCACGAAATGCACCACTTCCAGTTAACGTGATCCTGCCACCGTATTTCTGAGCGGCTACCTTTAGAGCTGCGTCCAAGCCCGCACCAGTCTTAATATGAACCTCGATGCGAGGCCCCGTATCGGTAAATTGTTTTTGGCCGGTTTGATTGCGATAGGTAATTCTTCTGCAACGAGCATCTACTTCTGCGTGAAGTTGAGATAGATCCATCTTTTTAAACACACCCTGCTCTTGCCCTTCAATGGCAGACTCTTTTAGTTTTTTCTCTCTTTGCTCACGATAAATAATTCCACGCAATGCCGACTGGGCGGCCGCATCTCCACTTAGCGCCTCCGTCTCTAGCCAGTTGCGCAAGACTTGATTGCGGGAGACATGGGCTGTTAAAGCCTTGCGCTCAGCTGCCTGTCTGGACAATAAGGCTTCACGCTCTTTAGCGGCCTCAAATGCAAACAACGACAAGGCAATTCCAACATCTCTTCCTTTTGATTTTGCGATGAGTCGCGCCGCTTGTCGGCGATCCTTTAAGCTAACGCGCAGAGCATTCTTTTCTAAGGCGTGTGCTTCGCGCATCTCGGTACGCAAGCTTATACGAGTTGCCTTCTTTTGGGCTTGATCAAGTTCAAATCTTTCCATCAAAATCAATCTGGCGTCGGCTCTTGCCTTAACCTTTTCCGCCCTAATATCAGCGCCCACGTCAAACGGGGCCGCCTGACCATTAAACAAAACAGGTCCTTTGTCAAACAAATGACCTCTTTTGTCAATCAAGTAAGCATTAGTTTCCAACTTCAGCGCAGAATTGCTTGGCTCATAAGGACCAAGCGCTTTCTCTAAAGCTGCTTTGGTTGCAAACCGCCCCAGCTGCGAAGCTTTGGCGGCTAGTTCAGATCCATCTTCAGCCAAGCCAATAACGATCATGCCGCTACCTTTTGGAGTGATTCTCAATCCCTGGGTGGCCAAACACTCATGAACCATTTGCCAGTTAGGATGGTCTTGGTTTAGCAACTGCTTTAAAAACATTGACGGGGAGCCCGCAACCCATCTTTGAAAAGAATCATCCCCAGAGTTTTTCTCAGACCGAATCGCAGCCTGAGTAAGTCCTGAACCATCAGAAACTAGATTGGCATCTTGTAACAAGCCTCTAGCCCTACGCTCTTTACGGCTCATTCTGACAATTTCTGTCTTGCCTTCAACTTCTAAGGCAATCCAAGGGCCATTACTGTGAGACCAGCCCTGCTCAATCTCAAGCTCCCGCATCGCTTTATCCAGCTTAAGGTAATCCCAGGCTGGGACATGGACAAGCTGAAAATCCTCGGAACGAACCCTATTAATCACTAAATGGACGTGATCATTGTCGGTGTCTCGATGAATAGCCCACACTGCATCGCACTCTTGCATACCTAGGGCCTGCATGACGTGCTTGCAAGCATTTTGAACATGCTCAGCATCCGGGTGCTCCCCTTCTTGCCAATTGAGAGCAACATGATAAAAAGGGTTGGAGCGGATTCCATGGTTATTCGAAACCATGGAATCCCATAACTCAGCCACGTCTTTTCGGTCTTGTGCGGTGATCAGATTGGCATCGAGATTGATCGCCCCCATCTCTGGAGTGCCAAATTGAATAAGCTCATTCGCCTGATCAGCCCCATCCCTGCCCAAATAGGCTAGAACCTTTTGGGCTGAAACTACCCCGCCTTTAGAAAGTCCGATAACTTTAGCCAACATCGGACCGATCCTGATCACCCTTAAAACCTTTGCCATCTAAATTCTTAGCAACGCCTAAGAGGGTATGCATTGCCGACCAATATTGGCGCTTTTCACTTGTCGTCCAATTGGAATCCTTTGGATACAAATGCTTGAGCATTGATCCAATGCGCCTTAATTCAGCGGCAGCCTGCTGGTCTGTTTTTGATGGAACCTGCAAACCCAGTGCACAGTTTCTCAAAAAAACAGATGGTGCTAGCCCAGCCTTGGCGCTGGTTTTAACGATGGCTGCGGCTGCTGCCTCAGTAAACCGCACTGTTACTCGCTTCACTTTGTTTTTCTTGGCGTGAATTTTTTTGTCTGTAACTTGCTTTTTCATGGGCATCACCTTGTTGGTTGTCATACCCTAAATGCGCAAACCATTCACCCCCTTTGCGGTAAATAGATTTTTTTTTGGGAGCCATTCGGCTAAAAACGTCCGTGCAGCGTCCGAAATCCCAAACGAATGTAATTCGTACAAGGTATGGGTTTGTCTGCCATTCCGTACGTAGCTCGGACGCTACGCTGCCGATCTTCTACGAAATGTGGACAAACCCCCTTGGTCAGGCTACGCCCGACACCCATCTTTCACCATGAAAAATAATATTTTTCATCCAAACCATTCCTGTAAATGGTTTTGGTTCCAGAGAACTGCGCCGCGCTTCGCTTGTTGCAGTTTGAAAAACCCTAAAACTCCCAACTTAAAGCGCAAATTAGCCAACCCCAAAAAAACCAAAAGCAAGAGGGTGAATGGTTTGCGCATTTAGGGTATGACCAATGTGTAGCTAGGAGTTTTAGATGGAAAAACAAAACGACGACGATCAAATTCAATTAACTCCAGAAGAACATGCGAGACAAACCCGCTCATGGCAGGCCGGAGACATTGCTTTAGTCAAACTATCAGTTGCCATGCGCAAAGCGAGGGAAGCCAAAACTAACCGTGAATTGGCTAGGGCTAGGATATCCATTCAAGAAACCCTGATCCGCGGGATGATTGCCGAAGGAGCTCAATGGGCAGTGGTTTTAGAGCACCTTGAAAAAGCAATGCCAGAGATTCCTTCCGGGGACTTGTTTAAGGCTTTAGAGGCTCTAAGAAAACGCATCCTGAGGGAGCGCCAAAAGACTGAGGAGGAATTGGAGCAAAAGCCACCTGGCACTATCACTCAAAAGCCTAAATCAGAACCCCTTCGCGACCCAAAAACTATCGATTTCATAAATGGTAGGTCAGATGACCCCCGAAAGGAGCCCGATAAACCCGCGCTAATGGGGGAGGGTACTGTAGCCGGCGGTTCAGATCGCCAACCAGGCGAAAGCACAGCCGACTATGAACTTCGCAAAAGCCTTGAACCTGATCCAAAGGGGCGTCAACGTTTTATTGGCGAACACTAATTACTAATCTTACAAAGGAATCAAAATGAAAGCTGCAATATTTGTTACACCAATCCTTACTTTACTTTTAAATGCGGGGCTGGCGCAGGCTAATGAACCTATCTTGGTCCAGGATGGCAGCCAAGTGAGAGTCTCAAATGAGAGCATCAATCGTCTTTTAACCCCCTTCAAAAATGTTGGTGTTATTTGCGACGATAACCAAGCAATGGTTACGCCAAAGGACTCCGTGGTATTTTTCAGGCTAAAAAATGACAGGCGGGCTTTGATTTATGTGTTCGACAAAACACAACCAATACCAGCCAGCGGTGGAATTGGGATCGAATTAATCCCCGCACCAATCAGCGCCGTAACTCTCGCAGTGAAACCAAACCAATAATTTAATAGGAATAAAAAAATGCTTAAAACATACATTATCGATGGCGATAAAGGTGGCGTTGGGAAAAGCTTGGCCGCTAGGGCTTTAGTACATCACTTCATAAGCAAACCCGAGGGTGAACGTCCCAAGGTTGCGGTTTATGATGCAGATCTTAGCAATCCAGATGTTTGCGGTGACGGGGGTCTTACAACCGATGCGTCTTTGGGGATCATCGCCGCAAACTTAATTGACTTATCCACCGAGAATGGTTGGATTGAGTTCGCCGGCCTAGTCTCCAAGCTCACAGCTGCAGCACAAACCACTGAAGTGCGCTGCATTGTGAATATGCCAGCGCAAATTGGAACAAGGGCGTTTGATGGCTCTATTCCCATTGTTAATGAGGTTTTGCGGGAAGCCAACGCAATTCCTGTTTGGTTACTAAGTCGCACTCAAGAAAGCCTCAGATCACTCGCATATCGAATTCGCAACATGCCATCTAGATATGAGCAAGGCCTCGTCATTAAAAATCTTTTCTTTGGCTCCACGGACAAATTCATGTTATGGGAAAAAGATGAGTTGCATGATCTTGTAACCGGTGGTGGATGGCTGGAAACTGAACTGCCTGAGCTTAATGATTCATTGACAGTAATGATCGGCCGGAGGCCATTTCATGAAGTACTTTACAAAGGCCTTAATGGCAGACCATTGGAGCTGGGATACCGCCTCGCTTTGCAATCGTGGCTTGAAAGGGCGGCGGCATCAACAGCAGTAGTTGATCAACTCGAAAAAACGGAATAAGGGGGGTGTATGGCTTATCCAATCGCTGAAAAGATATTTGAGCGCTGCCTTGGCGCTCCACTCAATACGGGGCAAGAGGTTGAAGTTCGGGAATTGCTTAAGGCGATGAATGATGCTGGCTGGCCGGTTGAGGAGCCCACATCAGCAGCCCTGATTTCAATAGTTGCCTTCTTTTATGCAAGAGCACCAAACCCCGTAGATACGGCTATAGCAATGCAACAAATGACCAATGTTTTAGAGGAAACTACTCGCAAAGTACTGCAAGAGCAAATTAAACCAGTCATTCATCTTGATTTTTTAGAGACCTTTAAGAAGACCTTTTTAACAGCGCTTACTGCCGCTATTTCTAGAACCTCATTAATCGTGGTTGGGGTACTGATTGCGCTTACTGCATACGGCACACATCAACTAGATGCTAAGTATTTTCTAAATCAAACGATCACACCTGTGAACCTACGTTAAAAATCTGTGAATTTGTGAATTCCAAAGGTAATTTCTAATGATCAAGCAGTTTTACTTTTCATACTCTCTAAAACGCCTATAAACATATAGGACATTATTTACATAAGCCTGTGTCTCTGGATATGGTGGAATTCCACCATATTTCCTCACTGCGCCTGGTCCAGCATTGTAGGCAGCAATTGCCAATGGCCAATTTTTAAACGTGTACCATTGCGCAGCCAAATAATGAGCACCTGTAGCAAGACTTTGCCTTGAATCCCAAAGATTATCGGGATGCTGACCTAAGCTCATGGCTGTACTTGGAATCACTTGAGTAAGGCCCCTAGCACCAGCCCTACTGAGCGCTTGAGGGTTGTATGCAGATTCCACTGCGACTAGTGCTTTTAACAGGGCTGGCTCCATTTTTTCCTGGAGTGCTGCCTGAGTGATTAATGGCTCGATTGCCCAGTAGCGACCGACAATTTGATTGCAGCCGTTACCCCGAAAACGAGAGTCACTTTGTAGGCAACGCACCAACCCCTCTATTCCAGAAGTTTGAGCATGGACGACTGATGAACCAATTGGAACTGTAGCCACCAAAATTATGGCCAATATTGCCGCCCTTGCAAATAAAGTTATTTGTTTCATGAGTGATTTTTTATTCTTACCAGTAACGCCTTTAATGCGCACAGCGTTTACCACAAAAAATCTATGGGGGCTAAAATTTAGAGCTGGGGTATATCGTAGTTTCCATATAACCCTAAGGTGAAAAATGAAGATAGTAAAGAATTCAACCCTTGCGCTTGCTCTTGCGCATTACAAACAAAAAGTATCGATCTTAAAAAAGGGTTACGAACAAGAGCGATACAGATTAAAGAAAATTTCTGATTCGTTCCTAGGAAATAAAAAGGTTAGCACCGTTACCAGTGTTGATATCGCCACTTACCGAGATCAAAGACTACAAGCCATAAATGAGCGCACCATGAAACCGATTTCTGCGGCGACAGTGCGACTTGAGCTATCGCTTCTATCTAATTTTTTTGATATTGCAAAAATTGAATGGGGATTATGTAACAGCAACCCCGTAGTGAAAGTTCGCAAACCAAAAGCTCCACCGGGCCGTGATCGCCGACTTACCACAAGAGAAGACCGGCAAATTCTACGGTACTGCTTTGGGCATACTAACAAAGAATTTTATTCAATTGTTGTTATTGCTTTAGAAACCGCCATGCGGCAAGGCGAAATACTAGGATTGCATTGGGAAAATATTAACCTTAGGTCCAGAATTGCCCATCTTCCGGAAACAAAAAATGGCAGTAAGCGCGATGTGCCCCTCTCCATAAAGGCTCGGGATGCGTTGATAAGGTTAGGTCCCAAACCAAAAGGCAAGGTTTTTACTTACACTTCAAATGGGCTTAAGTCCACATGGAGATTTATGATTCAAAAACTAAAGATTGTGGATCCTCCGCATTTTCATGATCTACGACATGAGGCCGTTAGTCGGCTTTTTGAATTGGGTACTTTTGACATAATGGAGGTGGCGGCAATTAGTGGCCATAAAAGCTTATCAATGCTTAAGCGCTACACTCATTTAAAAGCGGCTAGACTTGTTAAAAAACTGGAAGGCATCAAACACAAAGGCAAGCAAGCAATTCTGGACTGTTTAGTTCCATATCCAGCAACTCTTCATAATACGAAGGATTGGTTTCAAATTAAGTTGCTAGATTTTGATAATTTAGTTGCGAGGGGATCCTGCAAGGAGACGGCAATTGAAAACGCTCAAAACACATTATTGCGGTTCATTTTGCAGTCAATGAGGGCGTCAAAAAAGATACCTCTACCGGATCAATATCTAGAATTGGTGAACGAAAAGAACATTATTATGATTGATCCATTGGGTGCCAGCTACACCGATTGATACAATATTTTTGAGAAAGAATGAACTAAATAATGATCTAACCCCCCGATAACCTTGGGTTAGATCGTGAAGGTTAGTGTGTGATGAGTTTATAAACCACTCTTTTTTTGCCAATCCGGGGTGTGGAAAAAACAATTTAATGGAACTCTTAGAAGAGTTCAGGGAGAGGTTGGTAATTTGGCTGGTGATGGAAGTTTTGCCGCATGTAACGACGATGAAGTTGTAGTTGGAGGAGGTGGGTATTGCACCCCGTGGAACCCAGGAAATCCAAATCTTTACCCAACTCTTATTGCAAGTTGGCCAGCTTACGTAGGCGAAACAATTTGGTTTTCTGGAATTACTGCTACCAAGAATGGATGGGTTGCGGATTGCAATGGACAGCCTCCAAATGGCGGCATTGCGGTGGCCTATGTTGCCTGCATGAAACCATGATTGCCAATCCGGAGTGTGGAAGGGTGGGTCTAGTAAAGTTACTTATGTTTATAAGGGTTTGACATACGCTGGATCTGCTAGTCTTATAAATAATTACGGCACCAGCTTATTTGTTGTGGCTTCTGGCGGCCATCAAAACCATTATTGCGGTAACAATAATTATGATTTAAATGCTTATGTTGATGGGTTATGGGTAAGCGGCGCATCCAACACTTGGCAGGGCGGATATAAAACGACTAGCACTTCTTTTTTGGTGCCGGCAGGATCGTCTTATACGGTAACTTCGAGCCCATACAATTGCGGGATCGGTCAAATTTTATTAAGTGCCGCGATCTTTTAATCATTAGTTGCCAATCCGGGGTCTGGAAGCCACCACCTTTTAGCTACAGTACCTTAAGCTTTTATCAAGGCTATACAAACCAAACCACCAATATGGGACCTCATCGATTATGTGTTCTTTCCACTGTTGGAGTAAGGGCCAATTGCGGAAATCAATCAAGCGTGTATTTATCCGGAAATAATTGGTATCTTTTTGAAAGCCAGTGCGGTGATGATGTTTCATGGTCAGCGGCCACATGTTTTGATTAGCTTGCCAATCCGGGGTTTGGAGTAAACAAGGCGGAGAAGATCAAGGGACGGTTTGTGGCTTATCAACAAATAATGGGGGAACTGGCTCGACCTGCCTGGGCGTTAATACAACCTGGGGTTGTCCTCCAAATTACACCTGGAACGCTTGGCTTATTGGAGGCATTGGCAATGGATTTATGACTTATTGCACCCACAATTAGATCGAGGCTACTCTTGCCAATCCGGGGTGTGGAAAGGAAACTCAGTCAAGGGTCTTGGTTTGGGCGGAGAAACTTGGCACGACGTGACAGCTTCAAGGGGATATGGATTAACTTACACGAACAGCCTTAGCTATCCAATTTTGGTTTTGGTTTCTTACACGGCCACAGCAGGTTCAACTACATATGCCAATGTAAATGGAGCTACTATCCAATTCAGCGGAGCTCACGCTACAACGGAACGAGACAATCTGTCATTCATAGTTCCCCCAAACTCTACATATAGCGTTACTCGACTCTTCGGCGATTACATCGAAAATTGGTCAGAGCTTTATTGATAATCTTGCCAATCCGGAGTTTGGAAAAATCCTGGCACTTCATTTGGTGGCGCTTATATGGTTGGTGGATGGAATACCAATGGCTCATGTTGGAGTGCAAACTTACAAACAGGAGGTTGTTCTTGTCCTGCCGGTTACTCCGGGACATGGATGGGCGGCTGGAATTACTTCGGGAGCGGAGAAATATACTCAGTCGTTTGCCAACGTTAGTTTTGCAATTAAAAAGTTGGAATTCACATTGGGGCAAACATCATGAAAGCATTAGGATTGGTACAGCTCCTGCCAGTTATAAACCCCCTGGCCACTATTGAGCTGGTAAGTAGCCCCAGGCGGCACAAGAATGAAGGCACCGCCGTAGGATCCGCAACCATTGAACTGCCATTGGAAAAATGACACTAAAGCACCATTAACATAGCCTTGAATGGCAGAAGTCGTTGCGCACGTAGCTGTGGCTGAAACAGCTATTGGGTAATTGTAGGGATTTATATACTGCGTGTTAAATCTGCGTGCGCCTGTCATGTTGTGCCAAGTTTCTCCGCCCAAACCAAGACCCTTGACTGAGTTTCCTTTCCACACCCCGGATTGGCAAGAAAGTGTCAAGCCCGTGGCGTCTTGCGCAATCGAGCCATTAGGTGAGCAGCCATTGCCTGCGGTAGCGACCAAACTTGGCACAAAAGTGTTCGCAGTCATTCTTCCTGGAATCACAACATTGCCTGCAGCGTCTTGTGTAACGACCTTGTTCCAAGCGCCCCACCCTACACCAGCCGTCCCGGATTGTTGCACGCGAATATATTTAGATCCGACGTGGGCACCTGTCATCGGCGCTGCAGTTTGCACTGCGTAATAATTTGCCCCATTAACGTGGCGTTGAATATTTACGAAGAACCAATCACCAGTCGGGGCATTAGCCATACCCGCACCGTTAACGCAAGATTGTGTACCAGGGTTTCCTTCCAATACGTTCAGGTCACCGTAATATCCCGGACAAGCAGTGTTACTTACCCAGATGTTATTTTGACAAGTCAAACTAAGGCCAGTGCCATCCTGGGCAAAGGCTCCATTAGTCGAGCAAGCACCACCATTGGTTTGAGTAGATGCCATAATTATTGGCGTATTCATCGTATTAAGGCTGGCATTGCCCACGTTATTTCTATACAAATAATTGCTAACAAACTGCCCATTGCTAAAAGTAAGCAATGAAGCCAAATTACCACCAGAAATTCCGGTATAACCAGCTGTTGATACATTCCAACCACCATATGCCCCTTGGGCAATTGAAGTAGCGGATGGCCAAGTTCCTGAATCATTTTTTGGTATGAAGCCTCCCGAAGCCCCAATTAAGGATGCAATTTTTGAGGCGATTTCATCAGGTAAAGCAGTGCCACCTATACCTAGTGCCAGCACTTGTAAATTACCAGTACTTGGCTCTAAAACCTGGGCCTGCCAAGTTTGGCCATATGGATTGGCTCCAGAAAAAGTTGTGGGTAATAACTTAACCGCGGGGGCCTTAAGCATTGCCACAGTTATTACTGCTGGTGTTGTGGGTGTTGCGAGAGCACTAACAGCGCTAGAGTACTGTGTTATGTAGGACTGAACGGCAACATTAAATTCTCGAGCTTGCCCTGCAGTTGCAGCCACTCTCTGATTGGTCATGCTCTGATTGTTGTAATTCATGAACATTATTGCCGCGCCGACCACTAAGAGACTGGCAAAAAGAGAACCCAAAAGTTCGCGCATAGGGATAATTCCAGATTAAAGATCTAGTGTGATTACAGAAACAATATTGCCCGGGAGAATCAGTGTTGGGAGAAGAATTGAGGTATTGCCCAAACCAACAGCGACACTGCTCCAAGTCGGCCCTGATGACACTCCAAATGAGGCGTCATTACCTGCGGCTTGAGCTGCCTCAAAAGCAACGCTCTGATTAAAGGTTCCGTAACAAATAATGGCCCGGCCATTTCTGCCTCCAGTATTCACTATGACATTGCCAACCCTTTGCAAAAAATCTGTAGAAAAGGGTCGGCCTGTCGATAGCAATACATTGTTAGGAATGACTCCAATAAAGCCAGGGTTATTTTGCCAGTAACTCATTACCGCATCACGATAGGCCAAAAATGCTTGTCCATCGTTTCTTGATTTTGCTTGCGTTGAGTTTATTGCTGTAACACTCGCCTGGCTGCTAAAAAGCGCCAGCAAGCCCATGGTCACCACGCTAAAAATAAGAGGGGCAAAATAACCCATGGATTAATTAACGTCCAAAAGTAAATACAAGTGAATTTGCATCGCTTGAGCAAAGTGGTGTTACTACCGCTGGATCCGCTGGTAGCGCTACGCTTGTACCGTTAATAGCAAGGCCACCCAAACCACCAAGAGATGTAGCCATCTTGACGCATGCATCGCTAGGCACTGATGGTTCAGTTACATCAAATAATCCAGCATTACCACTATTAGCTGCGACCGTAACTATTCCTCGCCATGGATTCATTAATTGAGTACCTGAAATCATCGAAGAGGGTGCTAGTTTGCCGGCAATAATGACTGACGGCGTTAGGTTTGTGAAGGTGGTATGGCTGGCGTAAACACTTTGTACTGAACCCACCATTGCTGTAAGGTCGGTAAAGGCCTGGGAAGACTTATTGGTGCTGGTGACGCTGTTATAAATCAAGACCGCGCCAATCAAACCAATTACTACAATTAATGCTGAAAATAAACTACCGAGTAAGTCACGCATTTGCTTCTCCTAAAGTAAAAAACTACAAGTTAAAAAACTACAACTACAACTACTACAAACTACTTTGCGAGCATGCCAACTTGATTTGAGAGGTCTTGGACCGCCAAAATCAAAAGAGCCATACCAAAAATCATTACAAATTCAAAAATTGCTGAAACTTTTTTTGCAAGGGTTAAAGTGCGCTCTTCGATTTGCTTGGCCCACTGCTCAACAAGCGTGATGATTCGCTTCGGAAAATTAGCAAATCCATAAAGCGCTACGATGGACTCGTTAATTTCTGGGGAGGGGAAATTCATCGACAGTCCATCCGCTTGTATTGGCGTAATAAGAGCGTCACCTAGGCTCATGCCGCCACTATGTAAACGATGGAACAACAAAGTTAAGCGCTCGCGCAAATAAGGTGTTGCCTCTTTTGATTGCGTCTTTAAGATGGTCACATCGGAGATCCCCGATGCAAGCAGAGTTGTAAAAATCATGAGCCATTGATACCCAACCAGATCTCTGTAGTAGCTCCACGGGAAATATTGTTCGGCAACCAATCGAGAGGGGCCAGTCCATCTCGGCAGCGTATAAAAAATTGCAGCAATAAAAACAATGATGCCTATCGGAATACTTAAGGCCCAGTAGGAATTTATAAAAGAACTGACTTTGTACAGAGCGCTCACCAACCCTTGGGCTTGGGCCTCTGGTACCGCCATAGTGAGTTGCGGAATGACAGCGCTTGCCAAATACCAAAGCACCGCGACTGCAATTAGCAAATGACCTACAGAGCTAGCTAAGCCTTGGCGTAAAGTTTGAGTAAGTCTATGTTTGCGGGCTTGCTGCTCAAGAATCAGCGAGAGAGCAAACGGTAGCCTACTACTTAGTTCACCTGCCGAAATAATAATAATTTCATTTTCCGGCACTAGGCCACGCAGGCTTTGTGCGAAAGTATCACCGTTTTTTAAGCGCGAAATAATTACCGCAATAAGTTTTGCATAGCCAGGACGCTTTTGACGCACCATCCTGTCTTGAAAGAATTTCAGCGAAGTTTCAAGCGCTATATCGTTAGCCACTTGGTCACTCAAATGTTGGTAAAAAGGCTCTCTAATACGCCAGGCAAGGCTTTTCGGCTCCAATGAGCGTAATGATCCTTTTGCCGATTTAAATCTTGCAATTAACGCGGAGAGGCCAGAAGTACTCATATAGATGACGTTGCATCCTTCGGCAATAATGAAATGCGTCCTATGGCCTCTTCAACCGCCCGCGGATCTATAAGCCCAGAAAATACTTTTTCAAGCGCTTGATCAAAAATTGGCAAATCGGCATCCAGTCTTGCGCGATAATTTTTTCTGGCGACAGATGTGCCATGATTGATAAAGTCCGCCATAAGCTCCTCATCACAGACCACAACTTCTGCGATGGCAAAACGCCCTGAGCTGCCGGTGAAATTGCATTTCTCACAACCACCCTCTTTAAATAAGAAAACATTCTCGAGTGAGCCACGGCTTCTAAGTGCCTTAATTAATCGGCTACTAATGTTGTTATTTTGGCCGTCGGCGAAAGAGGTTTTGCAGTGTTCACACAGTTTTGGCACTAGGCGCTGCGCAATGAGTCCACGAATAATTTCAGCATCGCAAAAACACTTGCGTGCAAGTAAAACCTGATCCATCAACTCCATGCGGTCAACAATCGTGAACGGGCATGGCGCATGAATTGTGCTCCAGGCCTGATGGCCCGTTAGAGCGGCTTCAATTACCGACATAGCCACGGCGGGACCTCGAATCTCTCCTAAGAAGAGGGTTTTCGGGGCCATGCGCAAAGCGCCACGCACTAGGTTGGCAAATTCTATACCAACCTCTTCGTCGTTTTTTGCATTGGTGATAACCATCTGGACAGCCCAAGCCATTGGGTTTTCAACTGGATCTTCAACGCATACCTGCCGGCAATAAGGTCGAATTCTGGCTAGCTCTTGCAGTATCTGAAACAGTGTTGATGTTTTGCCTGAGCCAGTCGGACCGCTAATGACTACAACGCCAGAAGGCGAATTCATTAGCAGGTCAATTTTTTCAATTTGATCTGCGCTATAACCCATCTCTTTAAGTGCAAATTTTCCAGCTGGTCTAGGAGGGAAAGACAATGCTGGTAGGCCGGCTTCCTTTTGGTGACCTGATAGGTACTGGAGGCGTATGGTCATAAAGCTTCCACCATCAGCACCCAAAGAAAATGCAGGGCCTCTAAAAATACGGCAGGAGGCTAGGCGACACTCAGGCGGAAACTCCGACCCAGAAATCTGAGCATTTTGATATGCCAACTCTTCAAACATTGCAGCTTTAGTTTGCGCAATGCCTTGAAAAATTGCCCGGGCAATAGCGTTACCTTCGGCATGAAACAAGGTTGCAAACTGATAAAGCTTGCTTTGTATTTCAAATTGAATGTCAGTATGGGTTCCTCGCATCATGAGATGAATATCTGAGGCGCCGTACTTTCCGGCGGTGGCAATTAAATCAACGGCATAGCTGCGAACCATTAGATCAGATTTCTCCATCGATAATTTTTGAGTAAAGCCCTGCTCGCGTAGGGTTGCAATGTGTGCTATTTCGCATATTTGCACCTCTATTTCGGCACGTCTTTTGTTTCGCGCGATCCAACTTAAAAAGTACGGGTGCCCGCTAGTCCGCTTATCCGTATAGATCACCTTTTGCGATTCATCAATTGCCACTTTGTCAAGCAATCGAATGGGGAGTGGGTCAAAACTATGGGCACTACGAGCAATCCCGTTGGCAACGAAACCATCAGGTGGCTCAATAAGCGCTTTGCGAGGAGATAATTTAAAGTCCATAAATCACCCCCTCCAGCTTGAACCCTTGGTCATCAGTCAGACTACTGCTGAGCCTCTGGATCCGCATACCTGGTACCTCGCTAAAATCAATTGCAAATGGGCTTGTTTTACTCGTGATAACAAAACTGGTTTTTTGTAAGCCGGCAATTGCTGGCGTAATAGAATTGGGTCCACTAGTTTGACCGGGCAAAGGCGCAGCTTGTGAGTTATTACTGTTCCCAAGTTCCATTGTTAACCCTAGGCTTTGCGCGATAAAACGCAGCTTTAAAGCGTTCTCCGTTAAGCCGCTTGGGTTTAGGGTCTTTTCTGATTGCTGATCTCCGGCAAATTCCAAGGAAGCCGTATGCAGCACTTCCGTTCCGTCTGCATTAAGAACGCCTTCAGGTCGATCTTTTACAGTTGCGCCAGGTGCTATCTTCCAGCTTGCGCTAAAAGTAGCATCCTGACAGCTAACAGAGCCAAGCCTCCAGCCGTATTGATTTAATGGGAGGTTAAATAATTTTGCCTTACAGGCCTCTAACCATTGATTCGGCAAGGGCTGATTTAAAGGAGCCAGTGCTTTTAATTTCGTGGCTCTATCTTGTTCTGCACGTAATTTCAGCGCTTGCTCATGCGCGACCCTTTCAGACTCTTTAACTTGCCAATAGGCAATACCTGCGCTTAGCATACAAAGTGTTAATACACCTATTAGCAACGGTAATCGAACCTTGATATTGCGGGCAATATTTTTGATGGGCACCAGTTTTGCTTTTGGAATTTCGTGGCGGGATTCTTTTTCAATCGTCTGATCGAGTAATGCCTCCAAATATTCGAGATCACCCTCTGAAACATTCCAATCACTAAAACTTGCATGCAAGTTTCTAATTTGTTCAATTTCTTCTTGGGTACCAACTACATCACCGTCAGGCAATATTGAGTAGCCGTCGCGAACTGCCAAATACCAGTACCGACCATTCCCTAGATTGAAAATTCCATACCAAGGCTCCATATTTGCATGAGCCAGTTTTGCTGCCAAGCTATAGACTTTTGGCCTAAAAAATTTTTTACCTGAATCAACTAAAGACTCATCACTAAAACCAACCTGAGTTGATAATTCAGCAAATCGTAGTCCGTAAGCCAGCGCTCCAAAATGGTTCGCTTCCGCTTTAATTTCTTGAGTGGTAGGCTTAGCATCAAATGCTTGCCACTGCATCCCCAACATCCATTGTGTTTTTTTAAACTGAAGAATCATTTGACCGCTCCTTGGCTAAATGCACAAAGCTTTCGATCTACTTTTAAAAGCATCTTATTTAACAACCTCTCCTCTTTTAGATTCTTTGGAAATCGTGTTGCGTTCGATAAAATCCAATGCACAAGAAAGAGCTCATCCTTATTAAAGGTGATGGAGGTAGATTCCAATTTCTGTTTGGTCATAAATTTTGATCTTGGCTAAAGAAGTGAATTAAGGGGTGATTAAGTAATCCGCGTTAGTGCCGCTGGTAATCAGCGGTAATGAGCGCCTGGTCTTACCAGAACCAAATTGCACCGCGTTGGGAGTAATGTCGGTAATTAGTCCAAACCCAGGAACACTGGTTCCAGTTGATGCTGTAAGAGCTTGACCATTTGCGAGAAGGATGTTGGCGCGATAACTACCCTCTGCACCAGCAATCATTACCACTCGAGGGGCAGGCGAAGTATTACTACCAACACCCTCCGAGGTTGCATTAACCCCTTTTGGAGCTGCAGGTCCAGCATTGCCGCCTTGCGCAATTAATTTATTCTTTAGTTCGGCATTCTTTAATTGTTCAGCTAGCATCACATTTTCTGATCGTAATTTTTCCAAATCCCCAAATGACGGACCCGCCCATGCCGTTGTTGGAGTGGCGCTTGTGGGTAATGTTTCCGAATTAGGGGCTGTTGCTGACGCGGGAATTTTGACGCCGCTTTCGTGAACAGCATTTGCGGTCACTAAATTTCCGAAAGTCTGCGCTTGGGTTGAGCTAGCCGACAATGTAAAGTTGAAAAGCAATACTAATGAGGCGGCAATCCTCATATAATTTTTCTGATTCATAATTTCTTTCTCAAACATTTTCACAACACTTTGGCTGTAACAACAATAGCCATAATTTGTCTACCGGAAGTTGCATCAAACCCGCCACCCAGAAGATAGAAAAAGGGGGATAAAATCCCAGCGTTTTGATTCGTGCCGGTTTCTTTCGTGAGGCTGGTCAGAAGCAAAGCATCGCCTGGCGTTAGAGTTACGGTATTTTGGAAAGTGCTGGTATCAATGTCGGGCGTTTGAATGGAGGCCTGAGATGATCCCGACCCACTGGTCACTGTCTTTAGGGAGACCAAGGCACTATTTGTCATAGTCATGGCCAGCACGATCTTGCCATTGATAATGCGTGGCACAAACATGGCTGTAAATCCAACAGTAAATGTCCCAGGGGTAAGTGATGTTGTAGTGCCGACGTTTGCTGAGGTCGTAGAGTTAGAGGAAGCAAGGTAGCTCTGCTGGCGGGCCAACTGAACTGGTGTTGGTTGGCCATTCATCGCAATCGCTTGCTGATGAAGTTTTTCGGACACCTTGCCTATGGTTGAAAGTGCGTTGAATGCCGCTGTTGAGCCTGCGTAATTCGAAGAGTTGATTACAGAAGCGCCAATATTGAAAGGTGTAATACCCCCAATGACTGCTGGGGTTTGAACACCGGTAACATTAAAACCCAGATTACCAGTGGATTTAAAAATCACACTAGGATTCCAGCTATAGTTCTCTTCGTTATTTACAGCAACCGTATAAATGTTGACATCAATCTGAACCTGCTGCGATAACTGATCAGACAACGTTTTTACCCATGTTTCCATATGTCGCACTTCTGCAGGGGACCCGGTAACCGTAATAGAACCTGCTGCTGCATTGACTGCTACTTCAGCGCCTTTACCGACCACCTTGGCTGTTGTTTCAATATCTTTCCAAAGATCTACGTCATAACGTGAAGTGCTGTCAGCGCCGGAAGAGCTGTTTGCACCACCCGAGGCGGCGGCACCACCAGAACCCGATGAGCCAGAAACTGAGGATGAGGTGGTTGTAATGGTGGAGCTACCCTTGAAGGTACGAGCGATGGTTGGGAGGTAAAAGGTTTTTGATTCACTCCGAAAAAATAGTGCTTTGCCATCGGCAAACTTCCACCACACTCCAGTTTTTTGCGCGAGCTGATCTAATAGACCGTTTAAGGTACCCTCATAGTTAAGGGTCATTGGAATCTGAAGTGGCAACCGTGTTAGCGGTGTAGTTGTTGGCGCCTGAAAGTTCGCACCAAGCGAAGTGCTCGGTGTTATTGGGCCGCCAAGTGGGGCTGGTAGGCCGGAGCCGTTCATGGCATTGGGTGCAATTGCAGCCGGGGTAGGTGGTGGGGAAAGGGTATTCGACGCCCCTGATATACCTGCACCACTCATGGTTGCCTGAGTTGCTGTATTAACCTGGAGACCTGTTAAGTCAACCGCGATGTTAAATTCTTCGCTGATCCAATGCGCCACATCAGGCAAAAGAACTGAACGCGAAGGCTTGTACACCACCTTCTTTTTTAAGAGTGGCGATAATTGCTCCGCAACACTAATCTTCTCTCCAGCTAAATACGCCCCTGAATTTTTAAGTACTACAGGTCGTGCAGGATCGGTATTTCCATACTTTGCCAGCTGCTCCTCATAAGCAGCTTGTCGCTGATTATTCTTTGCTCCAATAAAACCTGAACAGGCGGAAACCAAGAAGCAGGCCGTCAAAAGCAAAGCCCACAAACCTCTTCTTTTTGTTTTTGTGTTGAAATTTTTCATTGCGGTGTGACTCCAGGGCCGGTGATAACCAAAGTTTTATTGGCGTTATAAAAATTGGCGTGAATGAGAACCCCATTGGTTGAGAGGGTTTCAATTACTTTTGCTGCTGCTACGTCAAAATTTCCAGAAAATTCGGAATTGGCGGGAATTACCCAGTCTTTATCAAACTGCCAAACTAATGACCAATCCGAATCCTTGGCCCACTTAGTTAACTCTGAGCGAATGGTTTCACCTTTTTTGAGCTGCCAATACCGAGTTGGGGGCTCTATTGCTATTGCCGGTATATTTTTTTGTGGTTCTTTTGATTCAGTAAGGCCAATGTCTAGCTCTCCCCCTGAGGAAACGGTTACTTTTTCTGTGATTGAGTAAGACCCGCGCGGTCCAGCAATAGTGGTAACAATCTGCTCAGAACCAAGGGCTGCCCTCTTAACTACTAAACTGTTGTCCGTCAAGTACCACTCAAGTTGCAGCGGATGAAAAATATCATCGAGTGCTTGGCCGATCGTACCGTTGACAACTTTCCAAGTGACTACCTTGCTCATGCTCAGATTGCTATTCAAGTAAATTGCAGACACCGTTGGCAACAATTTTTCTAGTGCCAAGCCCACCGGCAACTTGCCAGAGCCGCTGTATGGAGCCGTATCCAGTGTCGCAGCTGGCATCGATTTGTTGCTAATACTTTTTACAGCTGGGGTAGCAGCGGACACCTGTGAATGCAATAAGCTGATAACTGCCACTGGTGCAAAAATAAAAGGCGCTAACGACCGCAAAGATTTAATACTCATTGATTTGCAACTCCTTCGCGTAGTGGCCACTTTGAGCCAAGTTCTTTTGAATTTTTATACCCTGGCCACCAAGAAATCCCACAAGACATACAGCGGAAATAGGTCTTGTCAGCCCTCGTTTTTAGTGATGCAGTGGGTTTATTGCATTGATCACAATTGGGCCCTTTTAGATTTGCTTTGGAGCTGGAAGAGCTACTTTTTGGCAAATCCTCAAACTGCTTACCGGGTTTTCCAGAATCATCTGCAAATCTAGCGCAGCATTCAGCGCAAGCATGGTATGTGCCTCCTGATTTGCTGGTTCGCAAGATGCACTTAGCGCCATGGCAAGCGGGGCAAACATTAAAAGTCAACGTGGCCAAATCAATAAAATTTGCATTGAGCAGCGCACTGCACAAGAGGCGCGCTGTATCTTTTACTGAACTCAAAAATGCATCTAATGTAAGTCGGCCCATTGCAATATCAGCCAATGCATCTTCTTGCAATGCAGTTGTCGCGGCTTGCGCAAAAGTTGCCGTGCCAACATCTTTTCTCAGCCACGAAATTAACTGCGTGCCTTTTAGTGTTGCAATTAAATTTTTGCCCTTACGCTCTACGTAACCCTTGCTAATCAGCGCCTCCAACATTGCTGCTCTAGTGGCCTCTGTTCCAAGACCAGAGGTCTCCTTAAGGCGCTCTTTTAGCTTTGGATCATCAATATATTTATGGACGGATTTCATTGCCGCAATTAGGGTGCCATCCGTGTAATGTTTTAAAGGTGCCGTCTCTTTGCTAAGTACCTCAGCTTTATTACAAAGGAGCGCCCGGCCCTTCTCGAGGTCTGGTAACTGGGAAAAGCTCGTGGAGTCGCCATCCTCTTGCTGCTCGTCTGATTCACTTCCTGACCACCCTGCAACCAAAACTGTACGAGACTTAGCTAAGAAAACTTTTGACGGGTCGTTGTCCAAAGTAAATTTTGCTTGACGCACCTCAAAAGATTCTGGCTCCATAAAAAGCTGGGCAAACGACTTTTTAATGAGTTCAAAAACTTTAATGGTGTTTGAATCTAAGTTAGCCCCCTTTGTGACCACCCCAGTAGGAATAATTCCGTGGTGCGCTTCTACTTTTGAAGTATTCCAAGCAACATGCTGGCGCTTTGGATCAATCCCTTCTCCAATTAACCCTAAATCTGTCAATATCTGATTCGCTTTAGAAAACATCTCAAGCGGTAAGTAAGCGCAATCAGTTCTCGGATAAGTGGTTAATTTCGCCTCGTAGAGTGTTTGTGCTGCTGCGAGTGTTTGTGCTGCCGAAAGACCTAGCAATCTGCTAGTAGCTGCCTGTAAAGTCCCCAAAGTAAAAGGCATTGGGGCAGAACGAGTTCCGGGCTTACAAGCAAACTCCGATACCACTAAAGTTGCACCAACCAATTCCAAACACAACTGTTGTGCGATTTCTTCTTTTAATAGAAGGCCTTGCTCATTTAAAAATTCCTCAGGTATTGACCACCGAGCGACAATGCCATCAAGTGTTATTTCCAATAAATAATGGTTTTGTTTTGTGAAATTCTTAATTGCAGCATCACGATCAGTAATTAAAGCGAGTGTTGGTGTTTGCACCCTGCCTACGCTCCACGCACCCTGCTCACCCATTGCCTGAAGATTACGAGAGAGCGCAATTGAGGCATTTAAAGAAATTAGCCAATCAGCGCGTTGGCGTGCAAGAGCGGAATCGTAGATGCGACTGTAATCGCTGTTGGACTTAATTTTGGCCAAGGCCAACTTGACGCTCTCAGCATCAAGACTGGAAAGCCAAAGCCTCGAGGTTTTACCATTCCAACCCAAAACTGGAAATAGCTCATCAACCAGTAATTGGCCCTCTCGATCCGCATCACCCGCATTTACGACCTCATTAGCCTCCTTCAAGAGGCTTTTAATGACCTTAACTTGATCAGCGGCTTTTGGTCTTGGTGACAACTTAAAAACATCAGGGATTACTGGGAGATGGTTTGGCAACACTTTGCCGCCTTCTACGTAATACTCTGGCTGCGCTTGCTCAAGTAGGTGCCCATAACACCAGGTAACTTTAGTATCTACAGACGGAAGATCATAGAAGCCTGAACCTTTTTTACCACCACCCAAAGCATCAGCAATGGCAGCGGCGACAGAGGGTTTTTCGGCAATAAAGAGACGCATATAGGTATGTTCCAAAAGTGGTTCTACCTATAATGCGCAGGGCGTTCACCCCCTATTTAGAAATTCTTGAACGCCCAGGCAAGCTCATAACTCTTGTTTAGGTTTCATTTGAATTTGCTCTATGCGATTCAACGCAAGATTGACGTAGTTAGCGTCGATATGCGCTTGATGTTTATGTTCTCCAGACTCTTTATCAACCCAAGTCTGGATTGTTAATTCCCCTTGCGCATTTACTCGCATACCCTTGCCAAGCAAGTGCATGACTTCACCGCCAAGTCGCTCATTCCAAATGGTGATGTTAACTGGCATTGACTTTTCCTCGTCTTGAGAAAATCCGTCGGCTGCGTCTTTTTTGTAAACATCAGACCAAATTCGAATTTGGGTAATGGTTTTATTCTCACCCTTGACCTGAATAACCTTTTGTTCTGGGTCGGCCAATAAATTACCTTTTACTTCCGCATTAATAGTCATTCGACACTCCTTCTGATTGAAATTAACATTCACCGCCCTATATAGAGCGGTGTACCACTACCTTTGTAGATCTTTTGATAAAGATTTAGATGTAGGTTTGACCATTCCAATGACACGACCGCCAACATCATGCTGGTATTTGATGGAGAGGTCTCTACCTACGATCGGCAATCGATCCAGCCTTTTGATTGCATGAACTACCACCTCATTTCCCGGGGCAGCTTGGGCAACATGTAGGCTTGTCAGCCCCAAAACCTTGCCACAAAATTCATTGGTTCCTAGTTGCAATTGCGCATCGGCGTTCAAAGCGGTCGCCTTCTCGCCTAGCAGCGACTTTCCCAGAGATATAGCTGCCTTACGGCTTTGCTCCTCACCTGAGACAATGCCTTTTTCAATTTGGTCCCTAACGAGGCTAATTTCAGTTGTGGCCTTTACAAAATCAGCGCCACTAGCAAGATCATTAAAGTCACTGCCCTTCATCCCATCAGGGAACTGCGGGACAATCAGACCAACGCCATACTTTTCTGAAACTCTTGTGGCAGTTTCCACGCCTACGTTGACTGATTTATCACGATCATTATCTGCAGCAATAAAAATCGGAGTTGTTGGAAAGCGCTCTTTTAGCGCTGCAACTACTGGCTCCATATTGCCAGCATCAAACGTGGCGACCACATTTTGATTTGTATGTAGCGCAATGGTTGCTGCCGTAGCAAACCCTTCAGCAACAATAATTGGCTTTGATGGATTTGATTTGTCGCTGTCAGAATTGAAAAAATACATTGTTCCCTTCTTTTGACCGCCAGCTTCAAAACGCTTTTCACCCTCCGGTGAAATGCTTTGGATAGACCATAGCTTGCCGTCAATGTCTCGCATCGGGATAAGTAGATTGCCGGCCGCATCAACATGAACTCCGTAGGCAAAGACAGTGCCTTTTTTTTCCAAATAGGGGTGCTCTCTATCTTCAAAGATAGGCTTTGCCGCATAGTATTTTTCATGGCACTTGGTTGCTACCGCCTCATGTTGTTCGGCTAGTTCAACCTCTCTTTGTTGCTTGGCGATCTGCATTTGTGCGCGCAACTGCTCCTTCTGGTCCGCAGAAAGCTCTTCACCTCCAATGGTCCAATTTTCTTTTAGGCCGGTAGCGTGGTTTTGTATGAAGCCTGCAGGCTTTCCATCTAGGTGTCCAACATAGGCACCATCTCTATTGCCAGCGCCCTTACCCTCAATTGGTACACGGTGAAACTTGCCATCCATAATGGGCTGGCCTTCCAGCACGAGCCCTGCTGCGCGAACTGCAGCTCCAAATTCCTCATGAGGATCACGATTTGCATCACGAGCAGCCTTAGAAATTGCCCGCTCAACTTCTTTATGATTTGGCAACCATTTTTTCAGCGGTTCAAGAGGTGCATTTTTCGGCGCATACCAAAATTGGGTCTCTGGATTCCACTTAGCCCCCGCAGCCTTCGCCAGCTCTTTTTGAGCAAAGGGTACAACTAAAACAGTATCCTCAATGGCCGCCTGCAATTCCGTGGCAATTTCTACATTGCGGCTCCGTTCAAATACACCAGGATTCATAGCTCTTTTAGCGCGAGGGTCGTTATGCCCCTTTGACCAATTTAGATGGTCCTCTGAACCTCGTTCATAAGGATTTTCGGCGTATTTAAGGCCACCTGCGGCTGCAATACCTCCTTCGACGAAAGGACTCTTTTTGACAGAAATAGGCTGTTCATTTGATAGGCCTTGCTCATGAGCGATACCGCGCTCTTGCTCTAGCCCCATTACATACTCAGTAATCTTTTCTGCTGCAGCTGCAGCTTTAAAGATTTCATTCTTATCCTGTCTTAGGACCTCAACCCATGAGGCAACATATGAAGCATGATGGCCTGGATCATGAGGAATACCTAAGCGATCAGCCAAAAAATAACTAGCCAATTCTGCGCGAAGCTCCTCTTTTGCATAACTAACACTGCCGTAAGCGCCCGATAAATCTCGGTCTAACCTGCTGCTATGACCTGTCCAATGCCCAAGCTCATGCAACGCGGTACCGTAGTACGCCTGGCTGCTTGCAAATTGATCTTTGCCTGGCATATGAATTGAATCGGTACGGGGACGATAAAAGGCTCTGTCCGCTTGCTCATGGGTAATTTGTGCGCCGGAGGCATTAAGAATTTGTTCAGCGCGCTCCTCTGGAGCCCACTCATAAGTCCGGTCACTTTTGACTAGCTCTGGAACCCCAGTCATTTGTTCAGCATTAAATACAACTGCCGTAAAAACTCTTGGGCGAGCCAAGGTTACGTTGATTGTTTCTGGCTTTCCATCAGGCCCCAAAATAGGTGCGCCAGTCGCATCAAGCTTTGGTTGCTGCTCTGCATGCTTCCAATATTCGATTTGAGAGCCACGTTCACCCTTATTTACCTGGTAACCAGCGGCGGCAGCCTGCTTGTAAGTCATCCACCTTGTGTCTGAACGACCCTCCAACGAGAGCGCTAAATTATTAATGCCGCGGTACGGCTTACCCGTAACCGGGTTTTGGGGCATTAAATCAACCCGCGCATCCCATGGTTTTTGCCATGGGGCGACTCCCGCCTCAAGTTGCTCGATGAGTTTGCTAGTTAATCGCGCGCGAAAGTCTTGCTTTGTGTTTTCGGCGGTTTCATTTGGAGTAATTGCTTGTTCCTTAGCCATATTCATCCCTTAATTTGTAGTAATTAAATCGGCATCTTCTTGGCCAACTGAAGCCAAGGCATCCTCATCATCAATAGCGTCTTCAGTGAATGCATACGTCAAAAAGTCCTCTGATAAATCGGAGGACTGTTTCTCTAAACCATTGGCCATAAAGGCTCCTTTAAAGATTGGGGGAGTAGCCCACCTAGGGCTTATTGATAATGCGCAGGGCGTTCACCCCTGAACATGGCGGGCATTAGAGGTATGGCACCAATTGACTTAATGCAAACTTGCGCACCAAATATCTCCCCAACCACCCTTGCTGCCATCGTTAGACACGAAAGCGGCTGGAATCCTCATGCGCTGCATAACAACACCTTAAAAAGCTCTGTAAAGGCTTCAAGCAAAGAAGAGGCAGTGGCGATTGCCACCAAAATGATCAAGGCCGGACAGTCGGTAGACATGGGATTAGGGCAGATCAATAGTCAGCATCTGGCGAGGTACAAACTCTCAGTTGAACAAGTCTTAGAGCCCTGTACAAATTTAAAAATCGCTCAAGACATATTGCTTGATGGCTGGAAAGTCTCCGGGGGTAATTTGATAGGGACCCTATCTGCTTACAACACGGGGAAAACGAATAGCGCCATAGGGTTGAGGTACGCCAATGCGGTAATTGCTAAAGCTACTGGAAACAATAATTACAAGGGAGTTCCGGGGCAAGCTTATGCAGCAACAAGCCCCCTGACGAGCGTACTTACGCCAAAGGGTTTTAGTTTAATTTCAAAGGTAAAAGATGATTGATTGGGGGTTTGAATGGTTGGGGTCAGTTTTGGGAATTATTGGGGCGTTCTTAGTGGCCATCAATGGTAAGTACGCCAGCTATGGGTGGGTCAGCTTCTTATTGGCGAATATAGTAATGATTGGGTTTGCCATAGAAAGTGGCTTGTATGGAATACTCTGCCAACAGGTAGTTTTTATGGGAACAAGTGTGCTGGGGTTGTGGCGATCAAGTGGTGCCAAATAGGCATAAAACCTTTAAAATATAGGGATGCAAGCCATAAACCAAAACCTTAAAACACAAGCCGTTCAAGCGATGGCCAAGAAATATATTTGGTGGCAAACCCCAATTGAAGCAGCCACTTGGCCAGAAAGAGTGATCGCCCAAGTAATGAATATTGGTGATTTTGATGATGCCAAATACCTCATAGAAAGTGTGGGCGGAGAGGCTTTAATTAAGACCCTGAAAAACGCACAAGCAGGTTGGTTTAATGAGCGCTCTTGGTATTACTGGCACTATCGTCTCCAATTGTGCAAACTCGGAGAAGTTCCATCGCTCCCCGTTCGAAGGTTTGGCGCATGAAGTTCTCTCCGAAAAAAGAAACACTGCCACAGCCACAACAAGACTTGTGGCCAGAGCTTTCTAAAACGCCAAAATTAGGATATGTTCTTTACGGCGGTACCGCCATAGCATTGCAACTGGGCCATCGAATCTCAATTGATTTTGATTTCTTTTCTAGTGATCCGTTAGATATAAAAGCCCTCTACCAAGAACTCCCTTTTCTCAAAGATTCTCATGTTATCCAACAGGAATCAAACGCCGTAAGTCTTTTAGTACCAGGACAACAGAAAGAAGATCAAGAGGTAAAGGTTTCATTCTTTGGCAACTTAAAAATGGGGCGAGTTGATACGCCCCTCGTTACTGATGATGGAGTAATGCAAGTGGCCTCATTAAATGACTTAATGGCCACGAAATTAAAGGTGATCTTACAAAGAGCGGAGTACAAAGATTACTTTGACATCGCCGCCATGATCAAAGCTGGTGTAAGCCTTGAAAATGGTTTGGGAGCTGCGCGCAGTATGTTTGGAAATGCAATGCAACCCAGTGAAAGCCTTAAGGCGCTTACATACTTTAATGATGGTGACTTGCACAAGTTAAGCTTAGAGGATAAGAATTGTCTATCCAATGCAGCGCAGGCAGTTAGTAGCATACCGACTATTTCACTAAGGAGCGAGCGCTTAATAAGCGCTCCCTCTCCAGTTGCGCGAAAAAAGGATTTAGGATTAGAGCGTTAAATCTGACCTATATTAAATCCCAAAATCCACACCCTTCTTCGGTGCTCTATAGATCTTAGGTTCAGCCTGCCTGGCGATGCTTACGGCGCTGTCAATGTTTTGACGCACCTCTTTCAAATTGCCGATATAACCACCAACAGCTTCATTGGCGCGCTTTTCAATTGCTATAGCATTGGTGCACCCAGATCGGACCAAATCAGCAATATCCTGCTTATCGTTATCGGATAAACGAGAGATCTTGCTCACTGCCAAATCCACCGGTGCCAGTAAATTAACCTTAATAAATTCAAGGCCAGTGTCTAGCGGTACCGAGTCCTTCAAATAATCTTCATGCATCAATGCAAAAGTCGAATTGTAGTTGGTGTCAAAAAATAAGGTTTGCACACCCTGCTCACCCATGTCTACTTCTACCGCTAAATCCTGCGGAATGAGAATGCGAGAGCTAAATTCAGCATCAACATCGTAGGTTGATCTGGAAGCAGTATAAAAATGCGCTGCTACACCACCTGCAACAAATACCCCCAGCGGCTTAGAGAGCTCTAGACGAGTCTCCAACTCATGCAATAGTGCAATGACGCCTTGAGCAAGCGGAGTATCAGTATGTAAGGTAATAGGCTTATTACTCATGCATGAGCCCCAAACTTAAATTTACTAGAAAGCATGTCGCGCAAACGAGGCAGACTAGCTACCCAGCGATTGCGCACGACTTGAGCACTTTGAACCAACTCACCTGGATGACTATCAAAATAAACTGCCGCCACCTGAGCTAATTTTGTAGCATGAGTCGGATAGGTCGATTGCAAAACTAAACTTGCCACCCTAAATACATTAGCCTCTATACCATCGGCAGCCTTATCCAAGCGTCCAAGCGAAACAGCCACACACTTATTTAAGAGGTGGTCTTCCTGGTCTCTTGGGGAGGTATTAGCTAATGCATTCATAGTGCAATCCTACATTAATAAGAACATAAAGATCAAAAAAAGTAGTCCAATTTAGCCAATTAAAGAGGTCAAGTAAATCAACGTCTTACAAGCTTAATGGGCGAAAAGAAAAAAATGCGCAAAAACTCGCCAATTAACCACATTAGTTAATCACGTTCGCCCTGGACAACTTTGTTGCCCACACCCATAAAGGGTGATGGACAATCGGCAAGCCGATACCAAAGTATGCCCACCGCTCATCGGCACCTGACGCGCGTGCCGTGGATAACATAAAGCCGTTACCCACCGCCCTGCTTGCCTTACCAACTTATACACAAACCTTGCAAATCCTCAAATCTGTCAACCGAGCAATCTTGCAAAAATACCCTCTTGTCAATCAACTGGTGCCGCTCCTTGGAACACAGGTGGAACATTTGGAACGTTTTTCAAGCGCTCCTCCTCCCCGGCCTCCTCGGTTTGTTTCTTTTGCAAAGAGCCAGTTACCTGATGTACACCATATTTAACTACATTAGCAATTGCGTTGAGCGTTCTTTTTGAATGCAAAATGGCAATCGTTGCCGGCTGCAAAGCATCTGAAATAGTGGTTTTGTAGTTGGCAATCGTTTGTCTGGCCAACTTAGAAAAGCGGCTAATGGCTGCCTGAGTCACTGCCACCCCTTCGCGCTGTAAATGGCGTACTGTTGCCCTGATCTTGGCCTCGGTAGCCTTACGCCTTTGCTCATGCGTGCGAAGCGCTGACAGTCGTTTACGCTCTTCTAATGGCAGCGCAGGGTCTAAGCGCATAACACCGCGATGGCATCGACCACTGCCGGTATAGCGCTCCCACGTCCACCTAGCTACCGACTTAACCGTAGCCTTTAAGGAAGACTGTGAAAGGTTCTGACAAAAACCAAGGCCATAAAAACTATTCTTGTTATGAGCAAAGGCCTCTAACATTTTTGCAAAGCCTTCAAAAGTACCCTGATCTTGCTCGTGTTTCACAATGCTGTACGCATAGTGCCGAAGCCACTCAAACATGATGCAATGGCGTGAATGCGAGACCAAATCAATGTTGGGATTTTTCGCCCAGGGAGAAATAAGTGGGAGATCTACATAATCAGCCAATTGGCTTAATTCATATTCGTGGCCATGCAACTCCGTTGTTGCCCACCAAGGATGACCAGGAGTCTTCGCTACTGGCCCACTATGAAAATCAATATCAGCCTTTAGCTTTGTGGCCATGGCTGAATAAATTGCTTTCATGTAGTCAATCGGTTTAGTCCTAGCCTCAATTGATGTGCAAACCGGCTTGATTGCGTAATACAGGTGAGCACCTTTTGATTTGCGGTTTTGCACGATCAGATTGGGGGCCGGAAGGCCTGCATCTTCCCAGATAGAAGGGTTGGCGTGATCAAGATCAAAGATCAACCAACTGACCATATCCCGGCGATTAATTTGCATGTATGGAAAGCGCACTGCAAGATGCCTGGGGCGGGTAAGCGTAGCCGTTTTGTTATCTGAAACTCTGGGATAAAACGGCGCTTCGTTTAATACACGAGAAAGCGCAGAACCAGAATCAAAAAAGCGTTCATTACCAGGCAGATGAGCATCAGCCAATGCCGAGTATTTACTCATCAGAGCTCTACTTCACCAATCTTGATTAACTGATCTTCGCTTGGGAAAATCCATCGGCCCCGATAGCAAAGATCGGTTTCGTAACCAAGCCACCACTTATGTGGTGCGTCAAAGCCCTGAACAATTTGAATGTTGGAAAGAAGTGTTACTACAAACCCATTTAATTCGGGTATGGGTTTAAATTTGCGTAACTTGCAAACATCGCCTCGTTTAAATCTAGGGAAAAAGGTTTGGGTTGGTGCTGCTAATAATTTAGCTTTAGCTGCCATTGCGCGTCGCCTTTCAGTTCGTTTAACGAACCGCCCTATCGCTGTCAAACGATGGTGGGCGGTATCTGGACGGGTTGACAGACCAGAGGCGACCCTGGCGAGATACCTTGCGGCATCTCCCCGCCCAGACCGCCCATTGAAGGGAAATCTTGGCGCAAAAAAAGCCGCAAGGTTGTTACCTGACAGCTTCACGCTGTCGCCTACTGGACTGTCAAATCCGCCTGCTGTTGTTTCAGCATTGGTGTCAGTATAACGAACTTTTATATTGTGTAAAGGGGCGGTCAAGCCTTGACTCGAAAATTCGATTACGCCTGCCATGCCTAACTCCTTAGGATGCGTCTCAAACACATCCGCCTTTTCAAAAGGGGTGGATGCGGCCGTGCGAGGCTGCACACCAAACAAGAGGTTTGGCGGGGACTTCTCCCCCTCGCACGGCGCACCCATAGAGGTTTGCTATGACTTGGACAAAAATTGCCCAGATTTTTAGATGTGCAGCATCGTCATGCAGGGCGACAGAGGGGTGATAAGTCCCTTCTTCGGAAGCGATCCTAGTCGCCCGCATATCCTTAATGCGCAAGACGTTCACCCCAACGCTGAAAACTGCCTCAATAAATCGAAAATGCCTATTCATCAAGATCTACACCCATTGGCAAGATGTGCCATGACCTTCTGACATACGAAGATTGACCATCTTTTGAATCAATATTTTTGGCGCTGGCAGATAACGCCCACGAATGGGCATCCATTGCGCTCAAAATCGCATCACATGTCGATGGAAAAACCCCTGTGAAGGTCTGTTTTTGATTTAACCCTGTTACGGTGACTTGAACTTTCATGCCAAGCCCCCTTCCACGGCTAAATTAGGGTTTATTACGCTCGTTGAAGTAGCCATAGTTTCCTTTTGTGCAAAAAAAATTTGCAAAGAGAAACTACGAGCTGTAGAATTTCTATTAACCAGTCCAAGGTTATTTGCTTTTCTTTAGCTCGCAGTACCAAAACCCGCCCATGCGGGTTTTGTTCTTTTGCAAAGTGGTAATAATTCATTTCAAGCCCTTAAGGCCTTGAAATTTCTTTGAGATGCGCTTAAAAACAGTGGTTTTACCAATGCCGGTAAATTCACTTATCGCCGCATACGAAGCGCCTGAAAACCACAGCATTTCTTCTAATGTCATCGCTGCAGTGAATTGCGTTGAATCAGGAAGGTAGTGCCCTGTTTTTAATTTTTCATCTTCCAAAAGTTTTTCCAGGGGGTTTGAACCTTCATCCTCCATGATTTCCATTAAATGGTCTGTTGCTTCATTAGCCTCCTGATGCGCATGAAAATGCTCATGGTCTGCTAGCCCCCACAAACAGCCCATGATGTATTGCTTTGGAGTGCCTTTTTGTTCGTTATAAGTGCTTTGACCAGTAGCCATTGACCAGCACAGCAGTCTGGCCTCCTGGCGCACATCATCAATATCCATTCGGGCTTTACGTGCCACCCTGGCCAAATCGGTTTGGGTTAGTAATTTATAAAGTTCGGAGTATTGCTTCATGCGGAAGTGCCCGAAGGATGAGCTCGCAACTTAAGACACATCACCTCACTGATCAGGATATTAAAAGGCGTTGTATTGAAAACTTGGGTTCGTAAATCAGGGGGTAATAACAAGAACGCATAAATGGCATGATCGTCCTCAAAACGACCGCAATTTTTAAGCAGCGGATGCATTGACTTAAGATCGTCTGGCAAGTCGTCCAAACAAACAATTCGCGTTTGACGTGGTAAGTCCGGCCAATACTCCAGCCAATCATTCGGCCTTAGGTCTTGGCGTGTGATGGCACCACCGGTAATTTGCTCAATTTTGGCGCAATACTTGGGGGGCACCATGCCTGTTCTTGCCTTCCAATTGGCAATAGTGCTTGGAACAACTTTTAGCTTGCTGGCCAACGCCCCCGCATTGCCGACGTATTCGATTGCTTTATTTAAAGGATCCATAAATGTGATCATATATCACATTCGTGATTGTTAGCAACACCTTTGTGATAGTTATTTGATTAAAAATCACAACTGTGAATACTATCGGCTCCCGTATCGCACAAAGGCGCAATGAACTCGGTCTCTCTCAAAAGGAGCTCGCGACAGCTGCTGGCCTTAAATCCAGCGGGGCAATTGGTAACTATGAATCAATGCAGCGTGGCGCTCCTAGGAATCTTTTAAAGCTTGCTAAGGCACTACAAGTACAAGCTGAGTGGCTTGAGACTGGTAAGGGTCTAAAAGAATTGCAAAAGGAACGCACCACCGCCTCTGGTCTTGAGCCAATTGACCTAGAGCTGTTAATGCAGTTTCACAAAATTACTCACGACAGCACCAAATACAAAATAATTGGTTATGTTGAAGCAATAGCTGAAAAACAAAAAAATATGTCAGATCATCGACTTCACGCAAATACCAAAAAAGCAGCGCTCAACAAAGGCTAAGGCCGCTCAGTCTGCAGAAATTATTTTGTTCAGACCACGCTCAAGTTAATAATCAATCAGCCGCTTTACAAGTAGGTAAATTAGAACAATTCGTTTCAATTATTTAATATCACGATTGTGAATTAGATTCACAATCGTGATATATTTCATTACCGAGAAAGTAATGAGATGACAAGTGCATACCTACACCAAGAAGAAATAGATGAGATGTGTGAACCCCTGAGGAATGGGGCTGCGCAAATTCGTTACCTGCGCGCGCAAGGCTTTACCGTTCTCGTAAAGCCAAGCGGCAAACCGTTAATGCTGCGCGCGCATAGGGATGAGGTTTTGCGGGGCATTAATACAGCCACCCTACAAAAAGATTCTATGAGCGAAGTCTGCAGTGCCAACACCACCAATCGAGAGGCTTTAATTTTGGCCTTTAGAAAGGCATAAAATGGGGGCCATGGGACGCAAAAGGAAAAATGACAACGGCTTAGAACCCCGTGTTTATCAAAAGCATGGGCAGTTTTACTATGCGCATAGGGATGGCAAGTGGGAAGCTCTTGGCAAAGATAAAGAAATTGCCAACCGCAAAGGCCGCCACTATAACGATCCGGAAAACTTATTTGGGACTCTCGTTTATTGGCTAGATCAATTTCTAATTGACTGTGAAGCGCGAGCTACTTCAAAAAAACTAGCGGCCAGGACAGTGCTTGATTACAGAAATGCCATCGTTGGCACAGAAAAAAAGCCCGGCGCTTTACGCCTATTTTTCGCACCACCTCTTGCTCCACAAGATTTAACGCCGCAGATGGTGCAAGATTTTTTAGAGGTTAATGAACAACTAGGACGTGGCCAACGTGGCAACAAAGAGAAAGCTGCCCTCTCTTCATGCATATCTTGGCTAATTCGCACCGGCAAGGTACCGGGTCTTCTCATCAACCCTTGTATGCGTGCCAGCGGCGTTAAGAAAAATCCTGGCACAGCACGCGATAGATATGTTACTCATGCTGAATATTCAGAGGTGTTTGCATTAGCAGCGCCAAATGTAAAGCTATTAATGCAGTTAACCTATAGGACCTTGCAGCGGCCTGAAAGTGACATCATTTTATGGGAACGGTCCAATTTAGTAAGCGATGGAACTGAACTGCAGTTCATACAAAATAAGACCGGCAAGAAAATGAAGATCGCTCTAGACGACGATCTTATTGAGCTACTTAAAATCAAGCAATCAAGAAAAGTGGTGTATTTGAAAGAGCCTCTAATTCAAAAGGGCGATGGAACTGCTTACACTTATTCTGGTCTCACGAGCATGCTTTTACGCTACATCAAAAAAGCCAATGAGGCTCGGGCGGCGCAAGGCATTCCCCCAATGCTGTCGTTTGGATTTCGCGATCTAAAAGGCAAAGGCGCTACTGATATGTGGCTTGATGGCACCCCCATCGAAACCATTCAACACCTCTGCGGCCACTCAAACAAATCCACTACAGAGATCTATGTGAAGCAGCGCTGGAAAGAAGCTGTTGATACAAACAAAGTCAAAATCTCAAATGGAGTTTCTAAAGAGACTTAAACTACCATGTCTTTAAAACAGTTTTGCAGATTACATTTCCTAGAATTTTTTATTTGCGGCGTAGTTGGCGCCTATTTACGCTACTCACGACTTGATCACAAGATCGATTACTTTGGGGTACTAAATTATGGAATTTCTGAAGACGCCATTTGCAACATCGAACACTTGTTAGCCGGAATCGGGCTTAGTGCAATTTCAGTAGTGTTCATGCTAGTGTTCTACGTTTTATATCTTGGCCTTATAAGACTAGCTCAAGCAGGCAACATAATCCCATTGCTTGGTATGCTCGGAATGCTCTCCTGCATTGTTGGTGCAGTTTTCTGGGAGTTCCCAATCACGCCACATACCAATCTGGGCAATCAAATTGTCTATGATGTATCCGGAGTGGTCATCCACTGTTTAATCTGGATGCGGAGCTACAAAAATGGTGGCGCCATAACAACCCAAGAATTGAAAAATTACGTGTCTTCAAAAATGTCTAATATCCAGTAGTTTGAGAGCAAAAAACCCCTTTCAGAAGGGGTTTTAAAGAAGTTTTTCCGGGAAATATATTAGACAATTACTACAAGACAATTCAATGCCTATATGGCCCTGCGGTCCATTCGGTCACCGCCCTTTTAATCCGTTGGTCGCGAGTTCGAATCTCGCCCGACCCACCATAGCATAAGGCGAAGCGCACGAAAGTGCGCTTTTTCTTTTACTACACACCGCTTACACACCTATTGCCCATTTTTGCTCGCCCCTGTAAGCTAAAGGCTTAGCGAGCGATAAATGACCACGCAGAAGCCCACCACACATACCCTCATCCCAAGACAGCTGGTCGTTTACAAGCGCGACCGTAGTGCTATTTGGCAATGTAGATTTAATGTAGATGGTCGCTGGCAAAGGACAAGCACAGGCGAGCGTGACTTAGAGACAGCAAAGGCAAAGGCACACGACATCTTAGTAGAAGCCAATGTACGCAAGAAACTAAACACGGCACCAATCACAAGACGCTTTAAGGATATTGCGAACGCCGTCGTACGCAAACTTAAGGATGAGATGAAGATAGGCAAAGCAAAGCCTATCTACAAAGACTACATAACAGCAATAGATACCTACTTAATTCCAGTACTGGGCAAGTACGCTGTAAACAACATTACATACGAAGCGTTGGAAGAGTTAGATAGAAGACGAACTAAGCGTATGGGCAAAGCGCCCACCCGTAGCACGCAACTAACTCACAATGCCGCACTCAAGCTGATATTTGACGAAGCTGTTTACAAAGGCTTTATGGTTGAATTGAATAGACCAAAGCTGATAGCTAAAGGCAAGGCAAGTGAGAGGCGTATCGAGTTTGGCTTAGATGAAACTCGCGCACTCAAGAGCAACTTTGACGGATGGATAGAAGCTGGCAAGGCTGATAGCAAGGATTTAAGGCAGTTGCTTAAGGACTATGTAATGGTCCTGCTAGACACAGGCGCACGCCCTGGCAAGGAGCTATTGGACTTGCGCTGGACACAAATAGAAATCAAAAAATATCCAATAGTCAAAAAGACTGGCGTCATTGAACCGCCAAGCGAATTCAGCGATACAGGCGAAGAAATCACAATCCTTAACTTAAATAGGACTGCTGTCATCAATATCCAAGCTGGCAAAACTGGCTCACGCTTAGCGATAGGAAGACTACCAACAGTTAAAGCATTAGAAGACATAGCACAGCGCAACTATGGCAAAACATTAAGTAAGCTACTAAAGGAGCAATGTAAGGACTACATATTCACTTACAAGGAGTTCGTAAGTAAGAGACAACATAAACCAAGTCGCAAAGCTAAGTTAGTCCGCCCTACCAGCTTCTCTAAACTATTTGACACTTACCTTAAAGAGCACAATCTACAAACTGACCCTGTAAGCAACAAGAAACGGGTGCTGTACAGCCTACGCCATACCTATGCCACCCTTGCGCTTACTAATGACAATGTTCCTATCCATACCTTAGCCAAGCAGATGGGTACAAGCACAACGATGATTGAAAAACACTACAGCCATCTTGACTCCGTTAAGGCTGTCCATCAACTGCGAGGAGACGAAAGCAGGCAGCTAATAGATATGGAGCTGGATAAGGAAGTCAAAAAACGCTACAGCTACAAGCAACCTACAAAGAAAAAGAAAGCAGACTAAGACTGGAGAGCTTTACTGAGCTGTTGTTGTCCTTGTGTAATCTTTTCTCTTGCTTTAGTAGCCTTAATTGTTTTATTTAGATTATCTTTTTGCCGCTTTAAGGCATCTAAACGAGCTTTTTCAGGGGGTACGGGGGGTATGTTTTTTACCTCAACCTCTTTTATCAACATACCCCTTCTCTTTCCGCGCTTTAATTTTTTAACTATTTTCCAAAAGCAGCCTTGGTAGCTTCGCTTACCTCTGTAATAGCATCGTCTAATTCGCCATTTAATACAGCTACCTTAATTGACTTAAGCGTATTTATTAGCTCGTCACCTGTAGCAAGCTCAATAGCATTTGCGCCCTTTTTATTTAATGGAAGTGTTTTAGCGCCGTACTTAATTGCTAAATTGATTTTGCCAGAGTCATTTATCCAAAACCACTCTTTTACTCGCTTAGCGACTTCTACAGTCTTTCTTTCACCTGTCTGCTTGTTGGCAAATGTTTTGAGTTTTTTTGGTGCGTAAGTATTGCCAGCCTTTTGCGCTTCGCATAATTCAATTTGCTCGTGTAGTCTTTTTACCAATTTATTGCGACGCTGAACAACTGGCGATACGGTAGTGTATTTTTTACTGACAACCAACTTTAGACTGTTTAGTGCGCTCATTTAATTCTCCTTTAATGTAATAAGCACACTTAAGTTATTGTCTATTTCGCGGTCTGGACAACCTTTATTTGCCTATGGAGCTCTAAGTAAACCTATTTTTATCGCACATACAAAATTAAATATTAGGTATTGGTAGGTGCCAATTACTTCAAAACCCTCTTCTCTCGTCACTGCGCATAGTGTTCCTGTCAAAGCGCCGTCAAAAAGCACTCAAAAACACACTACAAACACTCAAATATGGGTATCGCATAGCAACACAGCAACTCAGCAAAAAACAGCTTATTTTGCTTAATATTTAGGCGCTTGTAAGTACCTGATTTTATTAAATAAATCTAATAAATTCGCATAAATTTGCTGCTTTATTAGATATTACATAAATACAGGTATGAAATTAGCTCAAATCCGTCAAAAAACAGCATTTAATCCAAATGCCCTACCTACTCAAAAAGTAGCTACACGCGATTGGTTGCGCAGCATACACAAAAACTATCCAGTAGCACTAACGCTTACGCTTAAACAAGTAATAGAGGTCAAAAGTAATAAAGGCTCTTATTACAAAAAGATTGATAAAGAGGAGTGTAGGCAAATTGCTAAACGATTTACACAAAAATTAAATCAACAAATATTTGGAAATAGCGCAAAGCGATACGGAAAAGGATTGAAGTACTTAATCGTAGTTGAGGGTGAGCGTAGCTGTAAGAACTTACATTTACATATGGCAATTGGTGAGATACCTAGTCACATTAAATGGAATGAGATTAAGGGATTGGTGGATAACGCTAAGACTAAGGTAGTAGGTATTGATAAGGAAAGCGAAGTAAGCATTGCTGACAGTGGATGGATGGACTATTTAACTAAGGAGTTAGGTAGAGCAGACACGGATAATGTTTTATGGGATTTAGCGTAATACAGCATTACTGACTTAAGTTGTCTATTGCTGAAACTAATTGAAGCTGTGTGAAGCTTTAATTGGCGAAGCTTTATCTTCTCAAACATAACTTAAAGTAATAAAATGAATACTTACAAGGTTACTTACACAGCAAATGAACTCGAAACCAAATATCCAAAATATTTTTGTATGCCCAAAGGCGGCAATACCAATGACAAAAAAGTTAAAGGTCAAGGTCATTGCCAACGAAGGAATTGATGGCGATAGATACTCTTCTTATGTAGGCACTTTCTCAAATACAAATAAAGGGAAGGTTCGAGACATAACTTTAATTACAAGGATGGGTATTGATACAGCAAACCATTTTTTAAGCGCGAAGAATTTACAAAGCTTTTTAGATGAAGAAACGAGAAGAAATATCGTTATTAGCGAAATAGCCCCTGAAGAGCTGAATAATTTAGTTGGTCAAACATTTTATCTAGGGAGCATAAGGCTTAGGGGAACAGAGCTTTGTGACCCCTGTAGTCACCCCTCAAAACTTACAGGTAAAGATGAGTTTAAGAGTGCTTTTACTGGAAGAGGTGGAATAAGAGCCCAAGTGCTAGATACGGGTGAAATTAGCGTGGGTGATTTCTTATCCATAATTAGTCCAATTCCATATTAATTAGACTAAATACCAATACATAAGCTTTCGTATGAATCCTTATGGATGCTGGCTTAGAGGGTGTAACCAGCTGAAATCATTAAGGAAAATCATTTGCCGCATAAAGACGAAAAAACGGTAGGAATTTTAGACATAAGAAAACACAATTTAGACATAGCAAAACTTTATTTAGATGGGAAATACGCTATGGCTAAACAAGCAAAAACACTAAACGAACAAGAACTGCGCAAGGTATTAGATTACATATCTACACGAAAGCACGCCGCACGCAATAGAGCTTTACTAATGACTACTTTTTTGTCTGGTATGCGTGTTGGCGAAGTCGCCTCGCTAAGGTTTAATGATGTAGTAGACAGCGAAGGCATTGTACGCAACGAAATACGGCTAACGCCAGCGATGACTAAAGGTCAATTTGCGCGAGTTGTATTTGTAAATGAGAGATTGCGTAAGGAGCTTGACAAGTACATACGCTTCTACTGCCCTGTAGATAAGACTATGAAGTTTTTTTACAGCCAAAAAAAGGATAGCGATGGCTTTAATGCCAATACACTAACTCAACACTTCCACTTCCTTTACAAGCGTGCTGGCATTGATGGCGCGAGTTCGCATTCAGGTCGTCGTAGCTTTATTACCAACCTTGCCAGCAAAGGTGTTAGCGTGCGAGTACTAATGAGCTTAGCTGGACATCGCAGCATTAGCACTACGCAGGCTTACATAGACATCAATGACAATATGTTGCGAAGTGCTGTAGAGCTTGCTTAAACAGCATTAGCCTTCTCTTCATCAGCCTTACGCACCTGTTGAATTAAGTGCTTTAGATTAGGGTTAGGCACAATTGATGGCGAAGCTCTAAACATAACAGCTAAATCCAACACCCTTCGCCTCCACCAATCAGTTCTACTCGCCTCATACCAAGTTTTGTAATCTAATTCGTCACGCATTGGAGGGATTTTGTATTTGCTTAAAGCCGTTTGATTAGTAATCAGTCCTTTTGCGAGCAACTCAAAGTATCCAGCATAGTGATGGTGAGGACGAGACTGTAGACCATAAGACTTAGCAATGCTGTTATTCATATTGAAAGTTTGTAGATTTGGCGCCAAAAAGAAAAGGATGCGTGACGCCAAGCTCAGCCTGTTGTCTTTTGGATTCACCACGAACCCTTTGCTTAAGGCTTCCAAGCATTTAACAGCATCCTTGTAAGAGCTTACTCGTGTTGGATTCTTTTGCGCCTTTAGGAATATTGGATAAACATCAGAGTAAATCGCATTGATTCCTTTGCGAAAATCCATCCCAGCAATACCTCTAAACAGCATCTTTATTCCACAAGCCAATATTAGGTCTCGCACATCAGCCAAAAAAATATCTGGATTAGGCTTCTTTTTTGTTTGATGATATTCATAGAAGTAAGGGGCAAATCTACTCATTAAATTAGCGTCACTTATCTTCTGTATTGCGCCAGTCTCATAATTTATTCCATACCAAATTGCTACAGCACAAAGATTTGCTACATCCAACTCTCTCTTTGTAAATTTAGGTATGGGAGCGCGAGATAATTTAGGTGCTGGCATTGCTGATTTCCTAGAATCAAATATGTTAGGCAATACTCTAATAGACACATCGCGGTGTCAATCAGTTATTTGCCTAACACCAATATCAACTACTAATCTCAATGGTGATAGCGATATTCCTGCGTCTTACCGCCATATCCATAAGCAGCAGCTCTTACATCTGCTACATAGACATAACTCTCCTCGTGTAAGTCGCCCAGTATTCTCGCAAATCCCTCAAATGCCTCTTTTATGTACTGCGCCTTCTCATCCTTTGTATTTGTCTCATCAGTCACCTTAATATCAAAGTAGAAGCTATTTTTGTTTTGCTCGCTTAGGAGTCTACCCCCTACCATCCAGCTATCCCTATCCACATAATCAATAGCAATAGCAGTAACCTCCCTCTTCTTCTTTAATATCCGTGTCGTAATATCCAATAGCAAATCTGTTATTTGCTTTGTCATCTCCGCGCTCTTAGTGCCGCTTACCTTTACATTTAATATTGGCATTTTGCTCTCCTTATTAGTACGCAATACAACTATTTGGTTAAAAAAAACTACAGTGACTCGCTTACTGCCTTTACCTCTCCAACTACCTTCTCAAATACATCATTGCCAAGTACTTTACGCATACGCTTAGTGACTGCCGCACTCGCATCATTTATCCCATCCTTAACCTTTACTGCTTTAGGCGTAGGATGATATTCAGTCTCTCGTCCATCTTTAAGGGATGTCACTCTCTTAATGTAGCCAAGCTTAAGCAAGCCCTCTAATGTCCGTGTCGCAGTAGAGCGAGTGATATTCATCTCATTAGCCAACTCACTCTGTAAAGACGCTGGCTTTTGTAAGATAACTCGCAACATAAATGCCTGCGGTGGCGTTAGCTCAAAGGGCTTAAATGCTGTACTCCATTCGCGCTCTAACTTACGAGCTAACGAAGTGGTATTGAAATAAAGGCATTGCTCAAACATGTAGATAGTGTAATACATATTAGTACGCAATACAACTATTATTAAAGAGTAGTATCAAAATAACTAATAAAACAAGACTTTAACTACACACTTTGATACACACATTTATTTTAGTATTGATTTAACAAGGATTTATTAGTGTATTTTTTCTTTTAATCCGTTGGTCGCGAGTTCGAATCTCGCCCGACCCACCAGTTATACAAAAGCCACCTTCGGGTGGCTTTTTCTTTTGCTGAAATCAATGTGGTGACTGTTAGGAGCAATGCGGAACTGAATGGACGTTTCGAGTGGGGATGGTCTACGCTGGGTGACCGTGAGCATCTCAATACGTGACAGTTTATCGGGTTAACCGACAAAATAAAACCACCCGGAGGTGGCTTTATAAAATCAATAACTAGGTCTTACTTATAAAAGAGGGTATAGGGGTCAGCCGTACCCTTGTCTATGTCGGCAATTGGGAATGTTTTTACTGCAGTAAGACCCTTTAATTTATTCATATCAACGATAGACCAGTTGAGAGCATCGATAGTTCTGACGTAAAAGCGTCCCCTCGCTAAATCTGTCATCAACATGTAGCGAGAAGACTCGCTTGAAAGGGATTTAGTTCTAGGACCATCACCTACTCCACCGGCACCGTCAACGGTCAAGTCATAAGGCCTATCAAAGTTATTCATAATGTGGCCCAAAGTTACAACTGCATCATCGGGAGTTTTTGCCTTGCGTACATAATTGGCATAAAACGCAGCCTTCACAAATCTACCTTGTGATGTCTGAGCAGAAGGCAGTCCAGCCAAAGCAATTCCAGCATCTTCAGTAGCAAGCTTCAGTTTGCCAAGCTGACCTGTATTTTTATCTTTGTTTGTAAAGGTGTAGTTATTGAGGTTAGATAAATGCCAGGGAAATTCAGGGCCGTTTGTCATTACGTTTACTGGGTTGTCGTAAACATTCATTTTTCCGTTTTGAAACTCCAACACTATCCCGTTACCTGATTTATCCCAAAACGCATAATGCATCGGGGAAGTCACATTACCCATTACCGGAATCAGTGGAAGCCAAATCTGAGTATCGCCACTAAGCAAAGCTGTTTTTACTTCAGCTGTAGTTTTAAAATTACCCAAAATCCATGTGCCTAAATCAACAACCGCCATTACCTTGGAGTTGTCATTGCCTACAGCCGGCCCGGATGAGTTATTCAATGCCTGAATTGACATGGTAAGACCTTGATCATTAATGGCATCTAGGAATAATGGCCGAGTTACGCCCGGCAACACCTCAAGAGTAATACCGAGAATTGGATGCTTTGTTTCAAATACTTTTCCTTTAGCGCCACTTGGCGTGAAAGATTCAATTTTTCCGCCGGCCGGAAGATAAGTCAGCATAGCTGGGGTATCGACTGAAAATTCCCAACCCCTTCCCTTATAAGCATTGCCTTTAGCATCAGTGATCACCAGAGAGGTGCAAGCAATAGAATTCCCAATTGAGGAAAGGATCAAGGTGGAAGACATTAAAAAGCTGAGAATTTTTTTCATGAAGTATGCAATATTTAATTTAGCGGGCTATTCGGATGATTCTTATTTATAAAACAGCGTGTAAGGATCGGCTCCAGCCTTATTTACTTCAGTGGCGAGAACTGATTTCATTGCAGTGACATTATTTAATTTATTCATGTCTATTACAGACCAATTGAGTGCACCGATACTTCTGAGATAAAAGAGATTTCTCGATAGATCGTTCATCACGGTGTAGTAAGTAACCTCACTCGAGACGGAGTTGGTTCTGGGGCCATCGCCCACTCCACCGGCACCGTCAACGGTCAAGTCATAAGGCCTATCAAAGTTATTCATGATGTGGCCCAAGGTCACGATTGCCCCATCTGGTGTATTGGCCTTACGAACATAGTTCGTATAAAAAGCGCCCTTTACAAACCGCCCAGGGGCAGTTTCCGCACCTGGCAGTCCAGCCAAAGCAATACCAGCATCTTCGGTTGCTAGCTTTAAGCTTCCTAATTGACCGGTATTTTTATCTTTGTTTGTGAAAGTGTAGTTATTGAGGTTGGTTAAATGCCATGGAAACTCGGGCGTATTTGTCATCACATTGACAGGATTGTCATAAACGTTCTTCTTGCCGTTTTGAAATTCAACCACGATGCCGGCGCCAGTTTTATCCCAAATTGCATAGTGGAAAGGTAGCGAACTACCCCCCATTGCCGCAATTTTTGGCAGCCAAAACTGTGTGTCCTCACTCAGCAAAGCGGCTTTTGCTTGCGTAACATCTTTAAAACTACCCAAGATCCATACACCCAAGTCAACTGCCGACAATATTTTGGACTTGTCATTCCCCAAAGGTGGCGCAGATGAACCATTGAATCCATTAGCAGAAAATGTAAGGCCTTGATCATTCGATGCATCATCAAAAAATGGTAGCGCCGCACCCGGCATCATTGCAAGCGTTAATCCAAGAATTGGGTATTTTGTTTCGAAGACTTTTCCTTTGGCTCCGCTTGGTGTTAATGACTCAATCTTTTTGCCAGCAGGAAGATAAGTGACCATCGCCGGAGTTGGCGCTGAAAATTCCCAAGTCCTCCCTTTATAGGCATTGCCTTTCGTATCAGTTATCAATAAAGCAGTACAAGCAAAAGCATTACCGACTGAAGAGATAATGAGAGCGGAGGATACTAAAAAACTGAGAATTTTATTCATGATTGGGGGATTTGATTTAACTCGAAAAACTATAACAGATGCTAATTTCAAAGGTTTTCGAAAATATGCGGCTGTGATCAGAAAGCCACCTTCTGTGGGCCAATTTGAGCCGTTTAACCTAAAAGCCACAAATAATCATAATTATCGAATCGCAAGCAACTGAACAGTACTTATAGGGCAATAAGTCATCTTTTTAAGCCTTAATTTGTATATTATTGGACAAAGCTTTATCAGATAATTAACTTTTGTCTTACTTGTTTGTCGTTAAAAGCCTGATATTCAGCCCTATTAATAAATCCCAAAAATGATCCAGAAAGAAAATTTTTCGTGAATATTTTCAAAAAAACACTTAGTCTGTTCACGGCTACATCTTTGATGGCAGCTTCCATTGGCAATGCCATAGCTTGTACATCTCTTGTCATCACCGACACAAATGGCAACGTGTATCACGGACGTACACTTGAAAACTCTGCGCGGCCACCAGCATTGCTGACTTATATGCCTGCAGGTACAAAAATTGAGTCAACAACCCCTGCGGGTCAGCAAGGCATGACCTTTAATACAAAATATGCATTTATTGGTGCAGGCAGCTCTAAAGGCTATGGTGTTAAGCAGCAGCTATTTCTAGATGGTCTTAATGACCAAGGCCTCAGCTTATCTGGTAACGAGATAACCCCAACCACCTCGATGACTTTGGGGTCAGATAACTCGAAGATTCTTTCTGGCCAACTTTTTAGCACTTGGGTGCTTGGAAACTTTAAAACGGTTGATGAAGTTAGGAAAGTTTTATCTAGTGGTGCCGTACAGGTCTGGTTGCCCGATGTTAAATTATTTGATAACCTTCCCGTCCCACTTCACTATGCAATTCACGATAAAAGTGGCGGCGCAATTGTGATTGAATTTACAAATGGCTTGGCCAATATCTATGACAACCCTGTTGGCGTTTTAACTAATGGACCTCATTTTCCATGGCATCTCGAAAACCTAAACAACTATACATTTAATAATGTTGACAAAAACACGGGGCAGTTGGGGAAGCTAAAATTAGCCACAGCGGATTCCGGTAATGCAATAGCAGGCCTTTCTGCTGCGAATACCTCACAGGGACGTTTTGTTAAGGCCGCTTTTTACGCAAACTATGTAACAAAAGGCACGACACCGGATCAGGCCATCAATCAACTTGGCCATATTATGAATAATTTTGATCGTCCTGACGGTCTTACCATTGATGCCGCAGGCAGCAAAGGCGATGGCGGTGCTAGTACTACTAAATCTTCAAGTGAAGTTTCCGATTTCACTGTAATGAAAGATCTTTCACGTGGTAAATATTACATACGTAGTATCAACAATTCTCTCAATTGGGCTGTAGTTGATCTGGCTGCATTGAAGGATGTAAAAGAGGTTAAGGCGCTCCAGGCGTATGGAATAAATAATGCCGGCGCTCAGGATTTATCTTCTTCATTTTTAAAGTAATCCAAATTCAGGAGTCTTAATAAAACCCGCTACGGCGGGTTTTATTTTGCCCGCAAAATCTGGGGCAAATTTTGCAATGCTAATATGACACCTTGAGCAACCCATCGCAAACTGGACCTGACAATGCCTCTAAACAACCCCCTACGCCGTTTAAATGCCAACCTGGTGCGAGGTGTTTATTTAACAATTGCAACCCTTCTAATCTCGCTTGGTCATAGCTTTTCAGCGCAAGCTCAAGAAAAGCCTGAAATTAAATACGCTTCTGTGAATGGCGTGAAGCTCGCCTATTACCTCAAAGGTAAAGGCGACCCAATGATTATGATTATGGGTTATGCTGGCACCTTGAGTGCATGGGATCCTGCTCTTCTTGAAGAGCTGGCAAAGAATAACCAACTCATTATTTTTGATAATCGTGGTGCTGGACTATCCACCGATACCAAAGAAAACAATACAACTATTCCGCAAATGGCAGATGATGCTGCGGCCCTAGTCAAATCATTAGGCTTTAAAAAGGTAAACGTATTCTCATGGTCCATGGGTGCTCGAGTTGGACAACAGCTTGTAATCAGACATCCAGATCTGGTTAGCAAAGCTATTCTGTGCGCTCCTAACCCAGGTGGAAAATATCAGATCGCCATTAATAAAAAAGTTGGAGAAGAGTTAAATAACCCTAGCTTGTCACCTATGGAGAATTTTGAGTTGTTATTCCCAATGACACCACAAGGCAAAGCAGCTGCTAAGGTTGTATATGAAAGATTTATGGCAGCAAAGGCTGCAGGAACTATCCCTGATGATTTTGTAGTATCTAAGGAAACAAAGGCTCGCCAAGTTCGAGCTCGTATCACCCTTTGGGATGCCGACAATCAGAATTACCTTGATTTAAAGAAAATTAAAATTCCCGTGTTAGTTGCCGATGGTCGTGAAGATATCATCGACAATCCACAGAACTCTGTCGTCATCGCCAGCCAAATTCCTTTTGCTTGGTTGGCGTTTTATGAAGGAGGACATGCCTTCTTATTCCAGAGTTACAAGAAGCTTACTGAAACCGTGAATGTCTTCCTGCAAAAAGACTAACCAGCCCGCTCTATCTGAATCGATCTAACATCTTTAGACCCGTTGGTCGCGAGTTCGAACCTCGCCCGACCCACTAAGATGTACTAAGCCTCGCATCGCGGGGCTTTTTTACGCCCCTTATCTATGAGATCATATTCGCATGACTAGCGAACTATATGACTTCTTTCTCGCAAGAAATCCAAGCCTTCAAGAGCGACTCGATATTGGAAAATCGATTCGCAAGAAAATTGATCGATCCTCAATTGGCGAATTTACTGTAGAAAGTAAGTGCCAAGGACCAATTGAGATTTTGCTTTCTCAAGCAAAAACCAGAATCCCAGAATATGTTCCAATTCGTCATGCTCGAATGGCCATCGATCCATTTGCCTTTTTTAGAGGCGGCGCTGCATGTATGGCTCAAGACTTAGCTAAGCTACCAAGCCCTTCTATTGAGGTTCAATTATGCGGGGATATGCACGTTAGCAATTTTGGATTCTTCTCCACTACCGAGCACCAACTAGTCTTTGGAATCAATGATTTCGATGAAACCTTGCCTGGTAACTTTGACTGGGATTTAAAACGTCTTGCTGCCAGCGCTATGATTGCATCCCAATTACTTGGTCAAGATCAGACCTATGGTGAAGAAATTGTGCGGCATATCTCCAGGTCATATCGAAATAACCTGCGCCAATATGCTTCAGTCCCTTATATCGACCTGAAGCGTACCTATATTGATGAAAAATCACTAAAAAGTATTGCGGCGAAAATTGCAGCGCCAGTAAGCCAAAAATATTTAGAAAGATTATTAGATAAAGCGCGGAAAAATAGCGGTCACGGTATTCTCGGGAAATTAACAGAGGAAACTGAGGCAGGAATTCGACTTATTAACAACCCCCCGCTCATGGAGCACCCGCAATTTTCATTTCACGGAATAAGAATTACAGAGTTAAATGATGAGGGCCTTAATTCCTACATTCAGTCTCTTGCACCTGATCGCAAGCATTTATTAGCGCGGTATAAATGGATTGATTGGGCCAGAAAAGTTGTTGGAGTTGGCAGCGTGGGGACTGGTTGCTGGGTAATGTATTTTGAGGGACTTGATAACAATGATCCGCTTTTCCTGCAAACAAAGCAGGCTCAAAAATCTGTACTGGCACCCTTTTTTCCAAATTCGAGTTTTAAGTCGGAAGGGGAGCGCGTTGTTCATGGGCAATGCTTAATTCAAGGGGCCCCTGATCTCTTTTTGGGTTTTGGCAAATCAGCAGAATCGGATTTCTATGTGCGGCAGTTGCGAGATATGAAGGGTGGAATTTCAGTTGGGGGAGACGGTATCAATACCAAAGTATTCCCTGATTTTGCCAGGCTCTTTGGCTGGGCGCTAGCCAATGCTCATGCTCGTTCAGGAGATCCTGCCGTTCTTACTGGCTACTGTGGAAAAAGTGAAGCGCTAGATGATGCTCTAGTAAAGTTCGCGATTGCTTACAGCAAGCAAAATGAAGCTGACTATGCCACATTTTTAAAAGCGGTTAAATCGGGTAAGATTCCCTGCGCAACTGACAATTTCTAAATTCTATTACGCACAAAATCGCACATACGCATTCAGAGCTTATCAATAATTGATTGGTCTGTATTTTTAAAGAAGTTTGATTTCTTCTAATTTAGTGATCGCAAGTTCGAATCTCTCCTGACATACCGGCTATATAAAGGGATTGCAGAATTGCGGCCCCCTTTCTTTTGGCTGAATGGAATGAGTTACTCAAGATATATATATTTCTTCCACTAAAGGAAATTGGCACCGGGCTTTAGGCCTCTTTTTTGCTGTCCACCCAAAAGGCCATTAATACAAAAGCTACTAACGCGCAGCTCCCTGAGAACATGAATGCATATATCGGCGCTACCGACTCGTATATCCAACCAAAGATAAATGAAGCTGGGAATAACATTAATCCCGTGATTAAGTTAAACCATCCAAATGCTGTGCCAGCCAATCCCTTGGGAGCCATATCTGCTACTAGCGCTTTCTCAACACCTTCTGTAGCCGCTTTAAATAATCCATAAATTCCAAAGAGTACAAATATTTGGTAGGTGGAGAGGCCGGGCAATCCCATGCATATGTAGAAAAAAGCAAAGGCAATCCAAGCAATCAGAATAAATAGCTTGCGCCCAAATCGATCGGACAAAGCAGATAAAGGTGTGCCAAATAGAGTGGTGATCAGAGAGATTGCTGCCCATAACAGTGGGATTTGCTCTTGAGGAACACCCGCCTCTCTCGCCCTTAACAACAAAAACATGTCTGATGAATTGGCCAAAGCGAAGATTCCGGCCACTAATAGATATCTTTTAAATTGATCTGGCATGCCTTTCAGCGACCAGCTAAATTTACTTGCTTGCGGGTTAGCTTCTCTCTGCGGCTCTTTTATGCACAAAGCGAGGGTTACTGTAATGACTGCCGGCACAATTGCCCAGAGAAAGATGTCTTTAAGCGGAACCCCCATCGATAAGAATAAGGCAGCCAACAAGGGTCCAATCACGGCGCCTGCATTATCCATCGAACGATGCAAACCAAATGTAACACCGCGCTGATTCTCACCAACAGTCTCGGCCAGCAGAGCATCTCTAGGAGAGCTTCGTAAACCTTTACCCATGCGATCTGTAAAACGAATCGCTAAAACCCATAACCATGAGTTCGCAATTGCAATAAGAGGCCTTCCAATGCCTGCTAGCGTGTAACCCAGAACAATCCAAGGTTTTGCTTTTTTAGTGCGATCAACAATCACGCCTGAGACTAGCTTAAAAATACTAGAAGTTGCCTCAGCAATGCCTTCGATGATCCCCAGCGCTTTAGGCCCCGCCATTAATACTGAGGCTAGATATAGAGGCATTAACGGATAGAGCATCTCGCTAGCCGAGTCATTTACCAGACTGATAAGACCAATTAGCCAAACTGTGCGAGGAAGGGCAAAGATTGTTTTAAACATTAGCACTTAAATGTAGCACCAAGACGTATTACGCTTCGAAAACTAAGATTTGTTGCTTAACCAGACGCTTCTCGCGACAGCCCTGTCGAAACCGCTTTAAATTCAAGATCTCAAAACCAGCGCCATGTGAGCGTATGTAAAGATCATAGGGATTTCCAGAAAGGCTTAGGTTAATGTATTGACTGCTGTTTGACACAATTCTTAAGTCTTTTAATCCGCTGGTCGCGAGCTCGAATCACGCCTGATCCACCAGTTATACAAAGGGATCTCAGAGATGTGGCCTCCCTTTCTTTTGTCCGAATGGAGCGGTGACCATTATCTTGACTCAATAGAGGATCTATTGAACCAAAATAGATCGGGATGGCAGGCGCTGGATCAGACTGATTGACCTTGTGCATCTCGTACTCGACGCCGAATGGTTGGTCGGGTTAAACGACATTACACAGGTAGACAACTGGCAGGCCGCAAACGACCCAAGAAGGGCATCTAAAGAAAAACCACCCGAAGGTGGTTTTAGTGTTTATTACTTGCCTGGGGCGGTATCGTCCAGGGCCTTAGATTCATTGCAAACATTAATTTAATTTGTGGCTTTAACCTCTACAGCCATCAATATCGTCTTTTCGGCGCACTAGCAAAAGATTGCTTCTTCTCAATATGTCTAAATGTGATGCGACCTTTGCTCAAGTCATAAGTGGAAAGCTCTAAAGAAACCTTATCTCCAGCCAAAATACGGATGTGATTTTTTTTGACTCTTCCAGCTGTATAGGCAATAAGCTTATGTCCATTGTCTAAAGTAACCCGATAACGAGAATCAGGCAGAACTTCATCAACAAGACCTTCCATTTCAAGCAACTCTTCTTTTGCCATTTAAAATCCTTAATGAAAATAAAAAAGCCCAGTCATGCTGGGCTTTGGACCAGGCAAATAATTTTCGCCTGGCATTTGCTTCTGAATTAAACAGGTTGAATATTGGCTGCTAACTTGCCTTTAGGGCCAGTAGTAATATCAAAAGTCACCTTTTGACCTTCAGCTAAAGACTTAAATCCACTGCTATTAATTGCTGAAAAATGGGCAAATAAATCTTCGCCACCGAGTTCAGGGGTAATAAAGCCGAAGCCTTTTGCGTCGTTAAACCATTTCACAGTTCCGTTTGCCATATCTGACTATTCCTTAAAAAAAATATAAAAAAGGGCTATGCCCCAAATAGGGCGAAAGTCAAGAATGGCGGGGGAGATGCTAAGAAGAACTATCGCAGAACTGCGGTATTAATTACTAGTACAACAACACTATTAGCTTGAAAATCGCTGAATGTATTTTACTCTACTTTAGCTACAAAAGATTGCTTATTAACAAATTGCCTTTATAAGAGCCTTAGGTAAGGATAAAAGCACTTTGGCAATCCATTCGTCACGAGTTCGAAAACGAAGTTTGGACGAAATTAGTCTCGCCCAACCTTCCAGTTATAAAAAGGTAACCTTCGGGTGGCTTTATCTTTTCTGAGATTATTCAGGTCAAATAGTGTGTTGCGGCAATTGCCTGATGCTGTTATTGCTGTAGCCGGCCAGACTTATTTACCACGCCCTCAGATGGGTCGGGGGTTAGATTGCTGCACTCAAGATTGTTTTCTTTTAAGTACTGCTTTGACAACTTAACGCGATCATTAATTCCAGGATGCGTATATAAATAAGTAAGCGCACTGGAAACAGCAGAATTTTTATCCATTACATATTTAATCTTCAGATACCCACACGGTGAGTAAGAGGCATCTAGAAGCCACTTCATACCCAGTGGGTTTACTTGATCTTCAATCCCTTTATCCTGAACACGTTTCGCCTCATCAATCGCAGCACCCGCTCCATACCCGCCAGCAGCAGTTGCAAAAAGCGATACCCCGGTGCTGACAATTTCTTTGGTAACAAAATACTTTACTTCCCTACTATCCTGAACATCGGCATTATCGCCAGCGGCTATATGTGCATATTGATGACTCAATGCAGCAGCTAAAGACTCCTCATCGGACCCAAAGATATTCAGAAAATCAAAACTCATCGCTACATAACTTTTGCCATCATGCGATAGCAATAGCAAGGTATGAAAATCTGAATCAACCAGGGCAATTTGCATATATTGCCCTTTTACAGGAGCAATCTTCTTTCTAACTGCCATCAGATTCTGGAAATGCTGTTGAGTTATTACATAGGGCTTACCGCTTGCACCATTGACGCGCACATCCCCAAATCCATCAGCAACTTGATCAAATTGAGAGTCTGACAAATACACAACATCATGTATTTGCGTTTTATAAAGATGTGCGCACCCAGAAAGAGCGAGAACCACTAATAACAAGCCTAAAACTACAGACTTCATTAGATTCCCATCTCTTTAAAGACCTCTTTAGCCACACGGAAGCTATCAATAGCTGCAGGTACGCCACAGTAAATGGCTACTTGCATAAATACTTCTCGAATTTCTTCTTTGGTTATGCCATTGTTGATGGCGCCACGAACATGTAATTTCAATTCATGCGGACGATTCAAGGCGGCAATCATTGCCAAATTTAAAAAGCTGCGTGTTTTTCTCTCAAGTCCAGGGCGATTCCAGATCTCATTCCAACAGTACTCTGTGACCAATTCTTGCATTGGCATATTGAAGTCATCTGCATTTTTTAATGAAGTCTCTACATATTCAGTACCCAAAACCTCTTTACGTGTTTTTAAGCCTTTTTCAAATAGTTCGCGGTTCATGTGTTCTCCTATTTTTATCAATGAATCAAAAACAATATACCTGAATCAAGGCTAGACTTTTCCACAGAAAAGATGGGTAGTCGTACTAACCAGAAAAAAGCCCCCGAACTTTCATTCAAGGGCCGTATTGAGTAATTTCGCTACCTAACTTCTATCGGAGTACCTTGCTATTAATGCTTATGGTTTTGGTTTCCCATAGGCATTGGTGGAGAGGATGCGTTTCCATTCATCATTTTTTGATGATCGCCCATCATCTGTTGGTGCATTGCAGGATCACAATGCTCGTAGTCATTGGACCCGCTCATTTGATGAGCGGTGGCACCCTTATAACCAAGAATACTTGGATCGGCCATACCAGCAATCATAGCTATATGCCCAAATACCAAGAATAGGGCTACACATATCGCATGGATTTTGAGTTTACCCATTTGATCAAGCGCTTTATTAACAAGACCTAATTCTTGTAAGGCAATCCAAATTAATGGAAGACCAGCAATGACATAAGTAAATACTGCTATGACATCAATGATCGTTCTCCACTCACCCGCCTTGGTAATGGGGATGATGGCATTAGCTACGATGTAGTAAATGATGCCAATAAAGTAGATGCCTACTGCGATACCTGCAAATCGATTGAGGTAATAGACTGCCCCATCAAACTTGCGGGTAAATAGTAGATATAACTCTGTAATAGCCAAGGTCTCCGCCAGAATGACTGGGATGGCCATAAAGATAATTAAATTCCAAGGCTGGTTAACAGCCAATAACTCCATGTAGTGAGTCATGTTCATAGTATTTCTCCAAAATAAGTGTGTGATTAGTAATCACAAATCAAGCTCATGCGTAATACAAAAAGAGCTTAGGATTTTGGAGGTTTATAGATGCAGTTGATCATCGACTGAAGTGCCAATGAAGAATAATTTGCGGCTGGGATCGCACTGAAATCCGCAGGAGCCAGTACTGCAAATGGAGAAATAAATACCAAGCCTAAGCAGCATTGATAGCTATCCCCATGACAAGGCTGCTTGCTATTGCTATCCGATGTATTGTTAGTCACTTCATCACAATGGTGTGCTGAGTTATCAGCCGCAGCAACTTGATGATGGGTTTGGGAAGCTGATGATTGAGAAACGGGTTGCTCAATAGGCATCACAGCCGCATGAATCAAGCTGGCAAAGAGGCTTAGGCAAAGAGCGATGCATATCTTTCTCATTCTTTGATTCTATGCCTATTTGGTGACTTTGTCGCTCGAGGTGATATCGCCATATAGCTGATATACCCACTGAGAGCCTATTGCCATAGACCTTACTGAGTAAGACTAGGAACAGCTCCTGTAAGGATCATATAAAAGCAGTAGATAGAGCCCAGAACCAGCAAGAGCCCGATCAAATACTGAGGAAACCGAATCGCCTCTTCTGGCAGGCCCTGCTTTTTACCTGTCACCATAGATCTAATTAGATTCTCTTTTTGGAGCAAACTCATGATGATCGCAGCAGCAACGTGAACCACAACTACTGCTAAGGCTAGGCTGGCGATTGCTTCATGCGCTTCACCCATTAAGTCGCCTAAAAATTCTTTCACACTGAAGTAGCCCGTGAGACCTATTAATAGAATCAATAACATGAGGCCAATCATCACAATTCCGCCTACTGGGTTATGCCCAGGGGTGCTATGCTGATTACCGCTCAAAAGGCCCTTAGCGTGCTTCATCATTTCTGCTGGACCCTTTAGGAATTGGGTAAAGCGTGCGTATCTTGTACCCATAATTCCCCAGAACAATCTGAAGAGCACCAAAGCACAAGCAGAATAGCCAAACGCATAGTGAATCATCTGCAGGCGCTCGCTCTCAGAAGTAAGCCATGCTCCCGCAAAGCAAATTACTAGCAGCCAATGAAAAACACGCGTAGGGATATCCCACACCAAGATGGTTTGCTTATTACTCATTTGGCGGGAATAGAAATACTTTTTTCACTAAAGATGCCTTCAGCCGCAGTGGTGTGACAGGCCCCACAGTTGGCTGGGCTTTTAACGCCAGCCCTTTTCCAAATATCTGCCTTGATCTCATCATGCTCACGAATAAACCAAGAAGTTTTGGTAATGCGATTTTCTGGGGCTACTACGTTATATTTTTGCTTGGTGGCAGCATTCTTCTGCAGCCAGATGGAGATTTCTTTTTGATCTTTTGCATCAAGACTTGCATCGGTGCCAAAGTGTTTATTCAAGCCGCTCATGACGTTTTGCCAACTCTTTTCACTCAACAGGCCTGGCGGGTAAGCCATGTGACAACTGGCGCACTCACCCTCATAGGACTTAGGCATATCTGATGGCATAGGCATCTTTGCCGCAAAGGCAGGCACAACCACCAACACACTCAATATCAATGTAAAAAAGTTTTTCATGAATGCCTCACTTAATAGTTATTAGCCAGGCAAGAACATCCGCCTTTTCTTGAGCGGTGCAGTCACGCCCTAGAACATCATTACAGTTACGCTTAAACCACTTATCTGCCTTAGCTTCATCCGTAAAGCGTGCTGGATTGGCGTTAGGTGACAAAGGCTTAATTACCTTGCCAGTAACAATGTGCTTAGTGTCGTGATTGGGTGGGTTTTCGTGGCAAGAAGCGCAACTCCACTCTTTACCATGCTTGGCATTAAAAAACTGCTCACCTCTGGCTGGAGATGCTTTGCCAGATTGAGACTCATAGGTCTTTAAAAGATCCTGTGGCGTTGCTGCATTAACCGAACCAAATAAAGCCAAAGAAGCAGCTAATAAACAAATTCTAATTACTATTAATTCTTTATTCATCCCTCAAGTATGCACCCTTAGGATGACAACCCCAAATACATCACGAAATTACTCGGGATTGATGGAATGATTATCAATTAACAAGTAACTCAACAATCCAAGGTGCTAAAGGGCTACTTTTCTTGATTAATTTTGAAGCCTTTAGTTAACGCATTCACGGCCTCTTGACGTCTTTGCTGAATCAGAGATTGTGCGATTGCATTTTTAGCCTGGTCAAAACTTGGCAATACAAATGGCTTAATATCTTCGACCTTGATGACATGCCAACCATTGGCCGTCTTGACAGGTGACTGCGTGATCTTGCCCTTAGCTAAATTAGGCACAATATCATTCACTGGCGGGGTTAGCTGACTCGAAAGAACCCAACCAACTACGCCACCCTGCTGACCAGATACCTTATCCAAGGATCGGGTCTTAGCAAGCTCCTCAAATGAAGCTCCGCCATTAATTTGATTAATCAAGGCAATGCCTTCTGCCTCATTAGCGACAACAATCTGAGCCACAAAATACTCTTTAGCATTTTTAGGGTCTTTACTTAACTCCACCTGCTTGTCATAAACCGCCCGTACATCTTCATTTGTTACGGGATTCTGTAAAAAATACTGTGCAAACCAAAGATCTACGATGGCATTCTGCTCTGCAAGCTTTACCTTAAATGCATTATTGCCTTTTGAAAGCAGCCCACTCTTCTTAACCTCTTGATTAATAGCTTCTCTGAGTATTAAATCATTTAACACCCCCTGACGTAGCTCAGGAGTGTCTTTAGCACCTTCTGAGACAGCCACTGAGACCCATTGATCTAATTGTGTGGAGGTAATTTTGACGCCGTTGATTGTGACCAACGTTTTAGCAGGTTGAGAATTTGCTGATCCAAAAATGAATATGGAAAAAATAGCTACGAAGGTTTGTTTAGTAAATAATTTCATATGTTTTGGGGCTAAAAATTGATGGGGCTAATTTTCTAAAAACTGTATTAATCAGACTTTTCTAACAAAAACTTCAGTTCCGACCTCTCGATCTGATTCATCCTGGATTGCTACATAGTTTTTCGCTAATAATGACTTAATCTTTTTAGCGTCATCTAAGCTGTGATGCTCAAGCATGATGACCTGAGTTTGGCGTAGGTCAAGCCTCTCCAGAATTTCTAACTCACACCCCTCAGTATCAATTTTAATTAACTCGGCAGATGGTAGGCTAGACGCAGCAAGACACTGGACGGAAATCTTACTGTCGGTTTGTCGGTCTTTTTTCTGGAATCCACCAGTTACAAACATATCACCAATATAAATATCCCCAGAGCCAGCAGAGGCCCTTACAGCATAAGGCTCAACCTGACACCATGCAGAATCTACGTTAGCCTTTAGAGCCTCAATATTAAATGGCATAGGCTCGTAACAGATTACTTTTGCCTCGGGCCATTCTTGATGGGCTCGCAAAGCAAACGCTCCAATATTGGCCCCAATATCAAGAATAGTTTTCGGCTTTACATCAACCTGGGTTGCAAAATAGCCATCAACCTCTTTACTTAACCATGCCGGAATACTACTTCGTTTATTGCTAATTTTTTTTGGTTTTTTAGCTTTATTATTCGAAGCCTTTTGGAGACGCTCCATCAGCATCTGCCCCATGATTTCAGGGCGACCTTCAAAGATTCGCTGCACTTTATCTGGTCCAGCATGCTTACGTCTAAGCTCGTTGCGTAATTTGTGATTCTCGGCCAATTTAATGGTCGCCTTAATGTAATCCTCTGTGGTGGTTGCCACGAGCCAATTGGGCATTCCAAAGCGTTCAAAAAGGCCTTGGTCAATATGTTCATTGACCTCCCTGCCCGTCTTACATACGCCCACCAATCCCGCCGTAACCGTATCAATAATTCCATTGGTATTGCCAAATGGAAATGGATTGATAAACATATCGCACTTACGCACTATATTCATGTACTCGGTATATCCACGGTGACTATATACCACTGCATAGTCGCCAAGAACATTCTTGACAACTCGCTTAACTTGCTCATAAACCATACCTTGCGCAAATGCGACAGCAAAATGAAACTTCACGGGCTGCTTGCTTTGAACAGCTATCTCTTTCAGTGCATTTAGAAAGCCTGGGTTAATTTTCATGGCAGAGGCAGCCACAACAATATCTACTACTTCAGGATTCTCGCGAATAATTGGCGGCTCAGGATTTTGGCTAGCTAAGCCTGAGGGGCGATACGGCATGCCATCATTAGGCAGAATTAATAACTCTTCACTAAAGCAGTCTGGATCCCCAACGTAATCCCCCTCCACCACTACATAATCCATCGATGATGAATGCGTGGTTGCTGGGTGACCTAAAGCCATGGCCATTACAGGCGCTAAGCGGATATTTGCCAGCATCATAGTCAGAGGGAACATGCCTACGCTGGGCATGTAAAAGACTTGGGCTTTGCGCTCTTCTGCTACCGCACGAATCTGTGCAATCTGCTCTTGCAAACCCGTAGGCTTAATTTCGATCCATTCATCAAAAACTGCATGCCCTACTGCATCTGTTGCATTAGCAAGCCCCATACCCACCACATGAAATAACTCTCTAGCAGCTTCCAATGTACGCGAATGGGTTCTGTAAATAGAATGGCCTGCATTAAACCACTCCATCACAACCAGCATCGTTGGTTTAGAGTCATCCGATGAAATAGAGACTGGGGTGTCTAAAGGCATCAAACCATGAGAATCTAGCCAACGCTCAATCAATACGTTAATTGCGCCTTTAATATCATGCTTCTCGGGCTGATCTGCATAACTACAGTGCATATAGACATCATGCATGATCCCAAATGGTAAGGTATCTAGGCTTTCAATTTCATGCAGCTTTTCAGTTAACCAGGGTAGCAATGCTTCACGCTTATCGTGCGCCTGTGGAGAACCTAAAAAACGGGGGGATAGCAAAGCCATTCCCAAGGATGCTGCTAAATGTTTATTCGCATCCCATAATGTGTCGATCTCTAAAACGATTTCTGATTCTGGCAAGTACAACAAACAAAATTTGGGCAAATCTTGCGATGAAACCTCTAACTGACTGAGGTTACCCTTGCCTGTCAGGTTTAATGCACGAACTATATGATCGGCATTTAAAAATAATGTCGAGCCAAAGATCGAAGCAAACCATCGCTGCAATGTAAATAGCGAGGTTAAGCTTTGCGGATTAAATTGAAAGTCTTTGTCGGAAAATAAACAGGAAATAGCTGAGGCTAGGCGGACGCCTACGTGAGCCTCTGCTTGCTTAGGCGCAATACCAGCTAATGCCTGTGCTTGAAACTGATGGCCAGGAACCCCATAGCTACTATCTAGAATTGCGAGCAAATTAACCAGCATCTTGGCAGCATCCTCATGCTTGCGAGAGTATGCTGCGTACTCAAAGTCCTCTAGACGAAATATCATATGGATAGGAGCTTGAGCAAATTGTTAATTTGATTTATTTGGTCTAAATACGACTGGCATGAATCCACTAGGACTCGAGGTTTTTAAGCGTTCTTGCTGCGGCTTGGATACCTCACTAGGCTGCTTAGGTGACGGTGATTCATTCGCTGCCGCACCTAGAGACTCCTCTAACGTAACGACACCAAGACTGACGTAATCATCTGGAATGACAAAGAGGTTTTCAGAGACTAATTCGACTTCTTTATTAAAGGCAAATGTATAAGATAATTTTTCATTCTTTGAAATCTGCAACTTAGGAACGGAAACATATACCGGAGTTCCGCCTAAAACTGCATATTGCTGGAAAATCCAAGGGTCTACAGGCACTTTAATCTGATTATCATTGCGGCCGCTATTTTCATCGACAATGCTTTCTCCGCCAGCAAACGAATTATTACCACCCAAGGAAACAGTTCCCAGAGGGGCATTAAAGCTAGCTAGACCCGTTACCGACATGCGTGATCCTGAGCTCTGAATAATATTTCCGGAGGCTGCATTTGCATTCAAAGTGCCGCCGACCGAGAGATTGCCAAGGGTCATAGTCCCAGATGTGGAAATATTACCGCTGCCCGCAACGTTTACTTGACCGCCTGTTTGACTAAATACTCCATTGACAAGCAGATTACTAAGCACCTGTGTTGTGCCACCACTTAGTGAAACATTAGAAGCGGTAAGATTACCTCCCGCTTGTGTATTGCCATTGCTTTGCGCGTAGCTAGCAGCATCAATGTTGCCTTGTACGGTCGTATTACCTGCCGTCTGGTTGTAGGCTTGGGTATTCAGACTGCCATTTACTGAAGTTGTGCCATTGCTTTGCGTGTAATTCTGAACCAAAAGATTACCGCTTACTTGACTAGCCCCACCACTTTGGTTATAGCTTGTTGCATTTGCATCACCGGCTACAGTCAAGTTTCCGCCATCGACATTGAGTTGGTTACTTACAACTAAGTTTGCAAGTACCGTAGCACTACCATTAGACAGAGTCATGCTGCCGGCAGTTAAATTGCCCGCAACAGAAGCAGTACCATTGGTTTGGTTATAAGCATTAACATTTGCATCGCCAGCTACAGTCAAGTTTCCACCGCCAACATTTAACTGATCAGCAACAACCAAGTCAGCGAGTATTGTTGTCATTCCATTGGATATGGTCATATTGCCGGCTGTTAAATTGCCAGTAACAGAAGTGCTACCGTTGGATTGACTATAGGATTGCGTCACAAAACTGCTATTGACAGTGACATTGCCACCCAACTGATTAAAGGTAGATAAGTTCACCGCACCTTGGCTACTCAGATTGCCACCAGTCAGCGTGAGGGCATTAAGAGTTATGCCCCCACTTCCCACATTCAGAGTGCCGAGCTGTTGAGATAGATTTCCTCCAGCACCACCTAGACTATCTATTAATACAGGTCCAGCCTGTGCAGGCGAAGTAATATTGTTATTGAATGTAACCGTAGCGCCACTTGGAATCACCACATTAGCTACGTTATTCAAATCAGGTACGGCCCCGCCAGCCCAGTTGGCTGGATCAAACCAATCACCTGTTGACCCACCAGTCCAAGTGACTGAATTTAAACGGGTAATTGTTACTGGGGCATTTGTAACATTGAGTACCGGCAATTGATAGTTGCTTCCTAGGCCGCCGTTAGTACCATTACCTAACGTCATATTGGCGATGTAGTTAGAACCGTTATCTTGTACATTTTTACTATTAGCATTACCGCTGTAAGTTAACGTCTCTCCGCCAACTAAATTACCAATGGTTACGTTAGTTAAGGCAGTACTTCCGCTGTACACCTGATTTGCGCTCAAGGTTACCGTGCGTTGAGAGATCACACCATTTGAGCCTGAGAAACTCGTTCCACCAGTAAGGTAATAATTTGTAGCATCAGCTCCCTCAAGCATTAAACCTGAGACGTTATAGCCAATATTGCTACCTGCATTTGCTTGGTTAAAGGCCCCGTTACCACTGGTGGCGACTCTGTCACCACTTACCACAGGGCTAAGACTAATATTGACGCCAATCATAGCTGTAGTGCCGTCATAAACCTTTGACACATTGCTTGAGCTTGCAGTTAAAGCACGCTGTGTCACATCCAGACTGCCGGTATAGACTCCAGTACCAACCAAATTCATCGTACCACCCTGAGTCAAATTACCACCAGTAATTTGATAGGAGTTGGCTTTTAAATTATTGCTACTACTTGTCACAGCATTTGCAGGCGACAATGTAAAAGTAACGTTGCCACCGAAGTTATCTCTATAGGTATATGTATTGCCGCTGTTGCTCACATAATTTAGCGAGACAACCCCAGTACCGTTTACATAGTATTGAACCGATGCAGGAGTTAGGCTTGCCGTCGTTCCATAACCAGTAGTATGAGACCCCGCTTGAACCATCAGCGTATCTGCTGGTGTAACTGTATAGACGCCATTGACATAACCAATGTTGTAGTTTGTTGAACTAAATCCAGAGGGAGTTAAGGTATATGGGCCTGCTCCGGAACTAATATTAGCGCTATTACTTACTGTGCCAATGGTGATTCCAGATGTACCAGCATTCTGACCATTTACAAAACCAGAGTAGCTCACGTTATAACTACCCGGCAATCCTTGACCAATAAATCTGGCGGCATTATCAGCTGTCACCGTAAGAGGCGCTGGAGTCATGATGAATGCATTGGTTGTTGTGGTATTTGGCGCAGCGTTATAGGTTTGAGTAATTTGATAGTTGGCCATGTTGGCCGTACCATTACCGACAGTAAGGCCAGCAATATATGTATTGGCTGCTACATTGGCATTACTAATAGATAAAGCACTAACAGAAGTAATGGTCTCGTTATTCATCAATCCTGTAACACTATAGCCATCAGGAACCATCACTGTGGTGCCGTTATAAACTCCAGTTGCACTTACGCCCAGTGGCGCAGCAGTCACACTCAAGCTGCCATTCACATAATTAATGTTGTAGTTACTTGCCGTAAAGGTACCGCCAGAAGCGCTTGCTGCCGTAATGTTGTAGCTACCAACATCGGCAGTAGCACCACT